>NZ_JAHESD010000009.1 GCF_018598585.1 Chryseosolibacter indicum | reverse complement strand
CCTTTATACTCTTCTCCGGGGGGCTAGATACAAAATGGGAGAGTGTCAGACCAGTAGTAAAAAGTGCTTTTTCGCTTTCAACGCTTGGTGTATTGATTACAGCAGTAATTGTAGGTCTCTTTGCTACCTTTTTTCTTAAGTTTTCGGTTATAGAAGGATTGTTATTAGGTGCAATTGTTTCCTCTACCGATGCTGCAGCCGTGTTTTCTATTCTTCGTTCGCACAACATCGGACTAAAGGGAATAATCAGGCCGTTGCTTGAATTGGAAAGCGGTAGTAACGATCCAATGGCATACTTTCTCACAATAAGCTTTACTTACCTGGTAAAACATCCTGAAGCTTCAATTGCTGTGTTTATCCCCAAGTTCTTTATAGGAATGGCACTCGGAGGATTGTGTGGCTTCCTTTTCGGGAAGGCAATGATCTGGATTACCAACAAAATCCGACTCGATATAGAAGGATTATATCCCGTTCTTATTCTGTCAATGGTATTCTTTACATACTCATTCACCAATTACATACAAGGTAACGGCTTTCTTGCTGTGTATATCTCAGCGTTAATCTTAGGCAATGCCAACTTTATTCATAAGAAAAGTCTTATGAAGTTCTACGACGGGCAGGCATGGCTTATGCAGATCATCATGTTCATTACTTTAGGGTTGCTCGTCTTTCCCTCGCAAATGATTCCCCAAATTGACAAGGGCATCTTCCTTTCTTTTGTCTTGATCTTCATTGCAAGGCCTATTGCAGTTTTTATATCTCTGGCCCGGTCAGACATAAGCTGGCGCAAGAAACTTTTTGTCTCCTGGGTAGGCTTGCGCGGCGCTGTACCAATTGTCTTTGCAACCTATCCGCTAATAGCTGGCGTTCACAATGCCAGTATGATTTTTAATATTGTCTTTTTTATCTCCGTATCCTCCGTGCTGTTACAGGGTACAACGCTTCCGCTGGTTGCTAAGTTGCTTAAGCTCACGGTTCCTGAAAAACTAAAACGCAAGTTTCCGCTTGACATCGAAGTAAAGGATGATCTAAAGACCGAGCTTGTTGAGCTTGACATTACATCTAATTCAAATGCAGTAGGAAAAGCAGTTGTTGATCTCGATTTGCCGAGAAGTGCGCTTATTGTACTTATTCATAGAAATGGCAAATACCTTACTGTAAAAGGGGATACAACCATCGAAGCCAATGACCACTTGCTTATTATGGCCGACAGCAAAGATGCCATTGCCAAAACATTAAATACTTTTGCCTGAGTAATGGAAGATGAGTAATGCCCAGCCTTGGGCTGTTACTCACCTTTCTGTTTTCTATCTGAAAAATTTCTTCATGATATGCAGTGCTTTGTTATCCTCCTGATTCTTTCCCGAAAGTATTTCATTAAAGGTCAAGCGATCCTCCTCGGTAATTGATGTTTTAAAGGTTACACTTTCGTTATCTATCTTTTTAGCACCCATTTGCCAGCTTGGAAATGTTCTCTCTTTGATGGGAGCGCTGGTAATTAAAATAGTTTTTTGATGCCTGTTATCGGTTTTAATCCTGTCGTACAGATCGATGATCTCACTGTAGTTGCCCTCCAGGTATTGAACAAAATGTTTATCTGAGTACAGCAATACACCAGTAATATCCCTATTCGCATTGTTTCTTTGGCACGACTGAAGGATTTTATCAATTTCTTCGTCAGTACAATTTGCATTTCTGTTACTTACGTACACCAATTGAGATAGCATAAAAGTTTAGTTTAATCTAGTAACAGCTGCTTTGATAAAATGTTTAAAAAAGATAGAATCTGTTTAGAAAATAATTATCCCTGTAACCCTTATTGAGTTAATTTGCCTGGATTATAAGTTATGAAAAGAATAGATTTTAACGGAACACAGCTTTGGCAGTTCGAAAATTTTAGTAGAGAAGATAATATCAGGCACTTTGTTACGGACAGAAAATCTGTTACTGCTCCTAATGAATTTACACTGAGCTATTCCAGCTCACCAGATAAAGAAGAAATAAAAAGCAACAGACGCCTGTTAGCAGAGGCCATGCGTATTGCGGAAACTTCTCTTTATTTCCCGTCGCAGGTACATAAAGTGAGAATTGTAAACGTAACCTCACGAACCGTAAAGGAAGAACTCATGGAAACTGATGCCCTCATCACCAATCAACCGGGCTTGTGCATTGCTGTTATGTCAGCCGATTGTGTTCCTATTCTTCTTTATGATAAAAAGAACCAGGCGGTGGGTGCTGTTCATTCCGGATGGCGTGGTACGGTGGCTAAAATCCTAAGCAAGACACTTGAGGAAATGCAACGTGTTTTCGGAACAAAAGGTGAAGACGTAATTGCTGGCATAGGCCCTTCTGTATGTCAGGATTCTTATGAGGTAGGAGAGGAAGTTGTGAATGAAGTAAATAGTGCCTTCGGAAAGGATGTAGGGTTAATGATTCCTCAGGCCAATAACAAAGCGAAGCTGGATCTATGGAAGGCCAACAAATTTCAATTACTCGACTTTGGAGTACGAGAGAACGCAATTGAAGTATCTGATCTATGTACCGTTAAAAACAACTCACATTTCTTCTCTGCAAGAAAAGGCGATGCCGGAAGATTTGCCGCAGGAATTATGCTGTCACCTGAAAAATAAAAGTAGCATTACTACAATTATAAGGGTAGGTACTGTGTTAAGCCAGGGCTGGATTATCTTTTATCAAGGTTTATTGTTCTCCTTTTTGAGAAGACACAGTTTGCCTTTCTTTTTTATATCCAAAATACCACACCCATAGGATGAAAACGATTTGCATGGGAATCCTGATCCATAAATACTCAGGACCTTTGCCATCAAAAGTAGCTGTCTGGTAGTTTACATGGTGTAGTGAGGCATAAATGTTAGATGGAAGTATGGATACAAAAAAGATAATAATAAGAATAGAGGTGAGTCTTTGTGTTTTACTTACTAGAAGACCAATTGCTCCTAAAATTTCAAGAACGCCTGTCAACCAAACAATGAGTTCACGCTTAGGTAAGAATTGAGGCAGCATCAGGCTCATGCCTTTTGTAAAAATAAAATGGGATACGCCCGTGAGGATGAGCATTACAGCCATTGCTATACGTCCTGCCTGAGCAACGTAAACTTGTTTTTTTACTAAGCGCTGAATGAAAAGGGTTATTCCAAAGGCAAGCAAAAGAACAACAAGGGTTATCATACGCTCAGAGTTTCAGGTATTTCTTTAACTTCTTGTTAAGCTTCTCTGTATCGATTGGTTTTGAGATGAATTCGCTAACCCCCGATTTTAATGCAAGCTTAACTACCTCCTCATCGTCATCACTCGAGATCATGATAATAGGAATGGCTTTCTTTTGCTCTTCCCTTACGAGTTTTAGAATAGCGTCCCCATTAAAATAGGGCATGTGAATATCCGTAATAATAAGGTCAAAGCTTTGTTTTTTAAGCTGATCCATAGCCCTACTCCCATCCCGTGCAAAGGTAGCTTCAACATTTTTATCACTCAGCGTCAGCTGAATTACTTTTACAACAACATCATCATCTTCGCATACTAAAACCTTCATGCTGGCAGAAGTTATACGAGGGCAATATAGCCACTATCCTTTATACAATTAACTAAAAATTGGCGAAACTGCTTCTGACTTTAATAAAGAAGTAGCGGATCATCTTATTTTCTGCTTGTGTCACTGATGTTACCTTCGTAGCTATATTCAATAATACAACCTTTAAAGGTATTCTCTTTACTATGTTTCGCTGACGGTCCTGAGGTTACCTTGCTGTTATCGGTTGCCACATAAATCTTTTTGCCATCAGCTGATATCGCTATATCGCGGTATCTTGCATTTAGTGGAAAGTAGGAAATCTTATTATCTATTACACCATCGCCTCTTTCATTAAGCTTCAGCCTGATGAGCTTGCCAGTTTTTAAAGTAGGTATCAACAAAGAATTTTGCCAGCCAGGAATAGCGGAGGAAGTATACACTGCAATACTGCTTGGTGCTTCCGCCGGCCAATCAGGTTTCTTAGGGTCGTTGGCTACAGTTCTTTCAAAAATGGATTTGAGAGAATCCGGGGAAACTACATGCAGTACTTTAATCGGGTCGCGGTATGAGGCTCCAATTTTTATTGCATTGTTGTTTTCATTTTCAATTATCGGATAGGTACTATGCCAGGGTGCTGGCAACGTACTATGCTCAGTAACTCCTGCTGCGTAACCATTGTAATTGTTATCATTATATCCAATAATTAGCGGATGGCCGTAATTCATGCCACGTTCAATAATGTTAATCTCATCATCACCAAAAGGTCCATGTTCGGATGAGAATATCCTTCCTTTTCCTCCTATTTCCGCGTAAGCGATACCTTGTGCATTTCTATGGCCAATAGACCATACCGCGTTCTGCGTTTTAGTGTTAAAGGGATTGTCATTTGGGATCCACCGTTCAGCAATATTTTTGTCGTTGTCGGGTTCCAGATTAAAACGTAATACCTTGCCTTCATACTTGGTTACGGTCTGCGCATAGTTTTGTCGTCCTGCGTTTTCATGTTGGCCCGCGCCCATGTCTCCAACCGTATAAAATAAGTAAGGCTTGCCATCGTGCATACCAATCGCTAACCTTCCTGAATTATGGTCATTACTCTGGGGTATGGTATCGCACAAAACGACCGGCCTATGAAGCTTTTGATTTTTTTGATCGTATTCATAACGTACTAACCTGGCAGTATAGAAGCATCCTGTAAAATTATCAGAGCATCCGGTACTATCTTGATCAACACCGGCAAACCTGTAGATGTAAGTCAGATAAACAAAAGGTTTACCATTTAATAAAGAAGGGTGCAAGGCCAATCCCATCAGTCCTCCTTGTGGCCATGCCTTTCCTTTATCTTTATCATCTCCTATGGTATCATACCTCGGAAAATTTCTTTCAGTATTCAGGTCAATTAAAATTGACTTACTGCCGTCTTCAGGATTTATCCGGCTTACCCTGTATCCTTTTGCTTCTGTAACCCACAGGAAGTTGTCGGGCCCATACGTAATTTCCCAAGGGTCGCTTAGGTCAGACTTAACAACCCTGCGTGTAAAGTTTTCACCCTGCTCGCCGGTAACAGGTTGTGCCTGAAGTTTAGTTATGAAAAGAAGAATGAGAATCGGGCAACAGAATATTAATTTCATCAACTATCGTTATTACTTATTTCAAGAACGCTTAAAAGTGTGCATGCCCTTTGTTTGAGCTGCTATGAGGCATAGATAAAATCTTAAGCCACCTGGAGGATATAATCAACAGTTCGGTATTGCTTTTGCAAGTAACACCTCTTAAGATATGTTCACATCGGATGTAGTGATCTTCCGTTAGGGTGCATCTTCAACTCGGTATTGTAATTGTGGAATTTTTCCGCATTCTCACATGAATTTTTCCATTTTTACAATTACCTATACATTAATTCGTTGTTATTTCATTTATTTTCAAACTCCCTTAACCGGGCATAATAATTACTAGGAGATAAACTCTGAAGATTTAAAAACTTAATAAACATGATGCGCACAATTCGAAATTCGTCTAAACTAAGCATGATAGCTCTTTTGGTATTACTCATGTTTGGTGGAGCCGGTTGTAAGAGTAAAAAGAAAGCTATGGAAGCACAGGCCGCTGCTGAAAAAGCAAGATTAGAACAAGAGGCCGCAGCACAAAGAGAAAGAGAAGCTGAACTAAAAAGACAAAGGGAAGCTGAAGAAGAAGCAAAACGAGCTGCTGAAGCAAGAAGGGAAACACCGGCTCAAAAACTTGATCTCTATTTTAGTGCTATTGCTAATTCAGGCAATGTAAACTCTGCGAATAGCAGCATTAATGAAGCCCTTTCTCTGTTCTCATCTCCTGATACTCCTGTACTTATCGTTATCGCAGAAGAGAATGGCCAGAAGGACTACGACAGACCTACAACCATCCGTGATTATATGAACTACCTGAAAGATACCAAGAAGAATATGAACAAAATTGGAAATATCAAGTTTGATAACACAGGTAAAATCACAGAACTAGAATTGATCAGACAATAACTCCCAAACTCCCATAACCATGCTTAACTCTAAATTTTTATATACAGTAATTGCTAGTCTTTTTATTACCAGCGCTGTATTTGCCCAATCAGGTGCTGATATTAGCCCTAAAAGAAAACAAGCGATAGATTCTCTTGCGCTTGAAAAGGTAAGAGACCTTAGCAAGTACATCAGTATCATTGGCGATAAGAGAACGCCTTTTTCAGAAGCTACCCGTGTAATGGACAGGGCGGAAGAACTTTTCGCACCGGACAGTGAAATGGGTGTTTCTTCTATCAACAAGAAGGAAGTTTCTTACTATAAGGTGCGCAAGTACTTCGAAAGACTCATGGCATTAAACTACGACCGCGTGAGCATCGAGTGGTACAATATCTTTTATATCAGCGATCTTGAAAGACAACCCGATGGCCGTTATGTAGGTGTAGTAACTATCTACCAGCGCTTTGAAGGTACTTCTGATGATGGTCTCAAATACAAAGACACGACCAAGAAAGATATCACTATCTATGTCGAGAGAAAGAAAACCCAGATTGCAGGTAGAACTGTAGAGTTCTGGGATGTGTTGTTAGGTGATATTAAAGTAACAGAAACAAGCGCTTAAGCTTGAAAAAAACGCATCAGGCATTGGGCATTTAAGCTATTTTCTGGCTGAAAGTGCCCAATGACATTTTTATATATTACAATTGTATTTTAGTTTGATGTTTACTATTCGGTTAATCTCCTTTATTAATAGATCGTTCTTTAAGACGGCGTACACTGTACCGCGTATCTTTCTACTCCCTCTTATTTTCATCGTGCTCACACTATGCTCTACCAATGGTTATGGCCAGATGGTGAAGGATGGTGAAGACGAGAGCCGCTTATATGCACAAACGAAGCAAATCAACCAGTTCTTCCGGAGGTTTAATGGAGAAGAAGACGAAAAAGGTGAGCGCTACTACCCCAACAATAAGCAGTATAGAAATGTAAAACTTCGTAAGAAGTACCTAAGCATTCTATTCGACGAAAACAATGGGGGAATCAGCAAAGACCTGCAGGTGCAATTTGCCAAAGACGTTCTTGAGAAGAATCTCTTTTTGAATTTTCATGGAGGTAACTGGTTTGCTGAAGTACATACCATCTTTACAATGAACGGAAAGGATCAGCCCGTAACGTTATTTATGGAGCTGGAGAAACATCATCAGGGTACAAGGTGGATAATCTCCAAAGTGTATGCAGATATGTTTGAACCCTACTTCAAAAGAGATACTACTAAAATAGGTCAGTTTCTGCATCCTTTAAGTCATGAACTTGCTTTCATGAATCTTAGGAAAGCATTCAACAACCCGGATAGTGCCAACCACTATATCAATAAACGATTCAGGCCAGACCATTCTACCCTGTTTTTATACGAAGTGAAAAGAGGAAATCTAAGATTTAAAACAGTAGAGGATATGAAGTTTCACTTCTTCCAGGCTGCGGGATGGTACTTCGAATTATCATTATTTAACAGACCAGGATACAATACCGGATGGCTCATATCCAACCTTGTAAAAATCAATACAGATAAAGACAAAGAAATTCTTAGAAAACATCTCTATTATGAGAAGTAGCAGACTTTGTATTGCCGCTGTCTCTTTACTGATCTTTTTTTCAGGAGCATACGGCCAGAAGAAGGCAAAACGCGAACCCGTTAAACACGAAAAGGAAGTAAGAGACATGGTGGCCTTCCTTCAATTCATGTTAAATACGTTGGGCGATGCCACTACCGCCAGCCGCGATAAAGATGTGCTGATCACAGAAAGCTATACCAAAGTATTTCGCGATGCAAAAGTACAGGTAGAAGACGACCTGGACGAAAACAGAAACGTGATCACCAATAAAGATGTAACTGCTTACCTTAAAGACGTAGACTTCTTTTTTAAGGACGTAAAATTTGAATTCACCATAGAAGATATTAAAAGTGAAGGTGCTGGCGATAGACTATTTTATCGCGTCATTCTTACCAGAAATCTTACGGGCACTACCATAGGCGGTAAGAAGGTAAATAATACCAAACCGCGTTATATTGAAATTAATTATAACGCCAAAGACCAGGACCTTAAGATTGTTAGCATCTACACCAATCAGTACAATGAGAAAAAGGCATTACTTAGCTGGTGGAAGGAGCTCTCCTATGAATGGCAAAGGGTTTTAAGACAAAAGTTTGAATTATCAGACAGCGTTTCTGAGGACGACCTGAGAAAAATAACGGCAATCGAAAACCTTGATCTTAGTGGCAACACTTACCTGCAATCCCTTGAGCCACTGTCTCAACTGCTGGACTTGCGCATATTAAATCTTTCCGGAACGAGTATCGATGACTTGAGCTCGATAAGAAATCTTACCGAGCTGGCAGAACTGGATATATCCAATACCCGCATTGATGATATTTCTTCAATAAGATACTTTAACAATCTAACCAGATTAAATATCAGTCAGACGCGCGTCGACTCTATTGATGTAGCTGAAAAGCTAACAAAGCTTCAGCAACTCGATCTGAGTAATACGGTTATTACAGACTTCCAACCCCTGCAATATCTAACCGAGCTACAGGTTCTGAACCTTGAAAATACCCGGATCACTACGCTCGATCCGATAAGTTATCTCAGCAATCTTCGCGAACTTAATGTAGCAGGTACATCCGTTAATAATTTAAATGCTATTACGGCGCTTTCAAATCTGGCCGACCTAAACCTGGAGGCTACAAGAATCAATGACCTTGCCGCCCTTAGCGGTTTAAGAAATCTTAAGGTATTAAATGTTAATCGCACTGCAATTGCAGATCTCGATCCGCTTCTTGAGCTGGCACAGCTTGAACGTGTTTACTGCGACCATACCGGTATCAATCAGCAGTCGGCAAGCGCATTTATGGCTTCTAACCCCAAGGTGCTTGTTATTTTTGCAACAGAAGATCTAAGAACCTGGTGGGATAATCTTCCTTCTGTCTGGCGCGATGTGCTTAGCAGAAAGGCGAGAATAAATGTAAACCCTTCTAAAGAAGAACTTGCCAGAGTTACGAACCTCGACTCACTAAACATTGCGAATTATATATCTATAAAAACACTTGAGCCTCTGCAACGCCTTCAAAAGCTTAAGGTTATTATTATGGATCATACCGGAGTAACTGATCTTTCTCCTATTAAGGATCATAAGAACATTCACACCCTCGACATAAGCGATACATACACCACTGATCTTTCGCCTCTTCGTGATTTTGCGAGACTAAAGGTGCTGAAGGCAGACAACAGCAGGGTGAAGAATATTGATACGCTTTCCTATATTCCAGGGCTGCAAAAGCTCTTTGTTGATGGTACAGACCTTCCGGATAGTGTTGTATACAACTTCCTCCAAAGAAACAACGAATGTCTTATCGTGTATAAAACCGATCGTCTTGAAAGCTGGTGGAATGGACTTTCGGAAGATTGGAAGCAGGTTTTTCAGTTACAGATTAAGATTGATAACAGTGCATCACGTGAAGCCCTTCATAGGCTTGTTGAGCTGGAACGTATTGTTTTTGGAGATGTTCCTGTAAACGATCTCTCACCGCTTACCGAGTTTGTACGCCTCAAGGAACTACGTTTCTCGGCGACGGCTGTAAGTAGTCTTTCGCCGCTGGCCGATATACAAACACTTAAAATATTGTACGCTAATGACAACCCTATTAAAGATCTCACACCTGTAAGCAAATTAAAGGAGCTTCAGGAGATTGATATTTCCAACACACCTGTTGCAGCATTGGAGACACTCGGTGCTCTGGATAAACTTTTAAAGATGAACTGCGCAGGTACGCAGGTTAAAAAGCTCAACGCCCTGCAAAAGATGAAGAGCCTCGAATACCTCGACTGTTCTAATACCGACGTGAAAAGCCTTAGTCCTGTTATGGGACTGCCTTTAAAAACATTGAAGTGTTATAACACCAAGATCTCGAGCGGCGCTATTAAGAAATTCCAGAAGCAGAACCCGTCATGTAACGTAGTGTACTACAGGTAAACACTATGGTTCTCTTTTAACATAACTCTGTAAAGGCAAAGGGAGGAGCAAAGCCCTCCGGGTAATGATACAGGCTTTAGTTATACAAATACTTTAAAGAAGTAATACCTTAGAAGGAAGTGGTACACATCAATGCAAAGCACTGCTTCCTTTTCTCTATATATAATGGTCTTACATCCTGCTGAGAGCGATATGCAATGTTCTACTCTCACCTGTTCTGCATTTATAAATTTTGCTCCTTATTCCCTCTACTTTGTCCTTAGGTTGTAAAGCAGCATTGTAACCCGTGTATGCATACGTAGCAACATCTAATTATGCCGCGCTGGTAGCAGTAAGGTTCTATTCACACCGGGGAAGTGTTCTTAGTTTACCAGAGGAAAAACGATGATAGGAGAACGTGCTTCCTGGAATATTTAAGGCTGCAAATCCAAATGAGATGGCGTATGAATTGAGTTTAAAAGAGAACGGATGACCTGCATGCCTCCTGTAACATCTCTTCTTGTGGCTTCTGTAAAGGGCTCCCTTATGATGGAATGACGAATGTAATACGGCGGAGTATTGTGCTTGCAAGAGGGCTTGAACAAGCATTAACAGCATCTGTAACGAACAGTGGCTAACCCTCAGGAACAATTACATAGGGGAGGAACACATGGAAACATTACGTTACAGCACACTTCCCACGTGCTACGCAGGTAATCGAAAGACCTTTTATCCCGGTGTATTGACACAAGTTCAATCAACCATTTTTATGGTTAACATACGTCCCGGCGGTATTTAAAAGGCAACCTAAGGGCTAATGCAGTGGTTTAAGAATGTCTTTTGTGGATAACTTTTATCTTAAAACGGTAGAAAACAAAAAAGCCTGAGCAACTGCCCAGGCTTTTTCATTAAGAATCTCTCCTGATTACTTAACGTGTTTGTTAACAATTTTCGCTAACTCAAACATTGAGATTTGACCTTTGCCACCGAAAACAGTTTTCAACTTGTCATCAGCGTTGATCATTCTCTTGTTCTTCTGATCTTGAAGTTTGTTCTTCTTGATGTAATCCCAGATCTTCTTAATGATCTGTGTTCTTGGCAATCCTTTGTTGCCTACTACCTCAGCTAGTGCTGGACTAGGAGTAAGAGGCGCCATGAACGCCGCGTTCGGTTTTCGAGCCGACTTCTTCTTAGGAGCAGCCTTCTTAGCAGCTTTCTTTGCAGTCTTCTTAGCTGCCTTTTTTGCTGCCTTCTTAGGAGCTTTCTTCGCGGCTTTCTTTGCCGTACTCTTTACTGCTTTCTTAGCAGTTTTCTTCGCTGTTTTTGCCATAGCGTTTTTGTTATAATTAATTAGTAAAAGTTAAGTTGTTCTTATGTAAAGATGTATAATCTGAACTCTCCATGCAAATATACGAGTGTAATTGAGCTTTAAAATTTTTCATTAAGCATTCTCTTCGATGAACTACATGTTCAGATCAAACTGAACACTAAAATAGTAGTGCTACTATAAATATCCTAATGGTTACATTTCCATAGAGGAAAATTAAGTATCACTTCATGTATTACTTCTCTCTCTTAAGAAGAATTACATCTACTTCTCTCATTTGAAGTAACGCTTTAATCACTTCTCACTAAAGAAAATGTGCCCACTTGTATACTCGCTTATGGTTTTTACCTGGGTAAAATCATGTTTACCTCTCTTTCTTCTCTTTTTCATAGGTAATTTCTATGGTAAAAGAACATTTTCCCTAGGGAAAACAGACGTTATCACTGCGCTTATACCTATACATTACTACATCATCTTCCCTGCTAACGCACCGCTTCACCCTCATGTTACAATGACTTTCTCATGGTAATGGATCTCATTCCCCTCGGAAAACTGCTCTTTTACCAGGTAATTTTCCTTCTTCACTCTCTTTTATTAATGATTTTCTCCTCCCGAATGGGTCACCTTCTCCTACTGATTCGTATTTGTGGTGATCTTTTCTCCCTGTTAATAGCAGGGAGAAGTATAGGGCATTCACTCATTTTTGTATTGATGATAAAGGAAGCGGGGATACATTTTACTTAAGGCTTAGGCCCATTGAGCACGGCAATTTGAGTTATACATAGACAAATAGGTGCAGACGGATATCCTCATTCAGGATAAAAAATGCCTATCTCCCTAGGGAAAAAGGTATTTAAAGACATCGGCTCACCTGGTTTTACCTTCTGAATCTTCTTTATGAGGCAATAACCTGCCTTATAAAGTTGACCCTACAATCAATTTTTCCATAGGAGAATGGTGGCAATAAGCGTAGATACCATGGGCTGCGTTGTCTTTTACTATCGTGATTATAAAGCTGCATCATCGCTTCGTTGAAGTAAGAATTATTGAATTATTGAAGGGAGACTAAGACCTGACTCCCCTTTGTTCATCTGCTACACCTCTGCTTTACCTGGCGGATTAACCTTATCTGCTTATAGCAGGAGTATACTTTGCTGTTCTGTTCACCTAAGTATCAGGGTTGTTACACCTTCTGTTCGTTTTAGCTCAATACTCATTGTCAGAATAATAGCAAAAGCAAACAAAGCCCTCCCCGGAGGAGAAGGCTTTGTAAGATTTCAATAACAATTCACTAGAATACGCGCACTACCTTAAGCGCACTACCCTGTAATAATGGATAGTAGTCAGACTTTAGTTGCTGGAAGAAGCTGATACCGATACATTGGATTACACTTACATCTTCTGTAAGCACCGGGTTTCCGGGCAACAACGAGTTAATGGTAAACGATACCGGCGTGTTACCATTCAGTGGTATGTACTCACTTTCTGTAACAGTACCCAGTCCGTCCAAAGCTGGCGCCAATGCAGCGTAGCGCTTCAGGTTCTCGTCGTAAGCGTAATCGGAGACTACACCCAGAGCCTGGGTAAACAATACGTGGGTTGAACCTTCAGGACCTTTCGCAGATTTTTTCATCAGCACTTCATCCACTGTAATGGATGCACTGGCACGTTGTGCTGTGCTTGTTGCCGCAAAGGTAGCTGTAAACAAGGTTGTAAAACTACGATTGATGTTAAACTCAAGGTTTGCCAATTGAATCTGATGCTCAGACAGGGTGATGTCGCGTTTACCGCGAACACCGTCACCTTTGCTGTTAATCTCCTTAAAGATTCCCGTAAGCCTGGATGTGAACCTTGCATCCGCCATGTGGATAACAGGAGCAAATGCCCTTCGCATTGCTTTTGAGACCATAGCGCTTCCACCAAATTCGGTGTTGTTCTCGCGCGTTCGCTCAAATCGCGGATCATTGGCGATCTTCTCCTTATCCGGACCGTTAGACATTTTTGCGAGGTGTTTACCTTCGCTCTGAAAGAAAGAGATACCACCCATGTTCCCTTTCAACTTAATTAAACCGATCTGTTTCGACATATATTTATTTGTTTATGTTACTGTGTTTGTTCCAATGCAATGTTAGCCGCGCACTTTGCTACCAGCTTGCGCACTGAATTTTTCCTGAATCTTTTTTTAAATCTTTTTTCTCTTCCTTCTGTCTTTACATCGCCATAGTGCATTGCATTAAGCGCAATAGCTGAGCGCATAGGTTTAGTAAAGATTTTCGCGACATCTAAAGCACAGGACAAAAGTATCCGGGCACTAGGCAGCCAGCCTGCCCACTGAAAAAAAGTTGAAATTTTTTTTAAAGATTTTTAAGCGTTCCGCGGCAGATCAGTTGGGGTTGAGCCGTACTTGAGCCGTATATGAGCCGTATAGGTTGCGTTTTTACTGAAATTTAAGGCCTTACCCGGCTCATATACGGCTTATATACGGCTCAACCCCGGCTTATATACGGCTGAAGCTTCGCGGTTTTGAGGTAGGCCGTTAGAAAATAAAATTATCCTTAATAGCGATAGCATCGGGTGCTTACATGGAGTAAGAGATTCGGTAAAAACAACCGAAGGCCTTGACTTTCGGGGGGATCGGAGAGGGCGGACAAGTAGGTGCTTTCTATAAGTTGGAGCGCCGGTAAAAAGCGGTTTCAGGAGAAGTAAGCTGCGAGGTATTTAAAAGGTTTTAATTCGAACAAAATCTTTTAGAATGTGTTTTTACTATCCGAATAGTGAAAGTTTTACAGGCATAGAATTGGTAATAAAGCTTTTATGGCTAGCAATGATTTGTATGTGGTGGGGATAGGGGCATCGGCCGGTGGCCATGATGCACTGAAGAGTTTTTTTGAAAATCTGGATGACGATCTACCTGCCGCCTATGTGGTTGTCACCCATCTTTTAAGAAGTCACGAGAGCCAATTAGATAAGATTATAGCAAGGTTTACACCGATGCCTGTTCATCGTATTAAAGGGATTACACAGGTTCGTAGAGGCGAGGTTTACGTGTTGCCCGAGAACGCCGAGGTTAAAATAAAAGATGGCTTTCTGTACCTGTATCCAAGAAGGGAAAATGAGGGTATTAACAGGGCGATAGACATTTTTTTTGAATCGCTGGCTATTGATAAAAAGGAACTGGCAGTAGGTATTATTATGTCTGGTATGGGTTACGATGGTTCTGATGGCGCGCAAAAGCTGTTTGAATATAATGGAATGGTGTTGGTTCAGGAACCAGCTTCAACAAAATTTAACTCGATGCCCTGGGCCGCTATTATGAAAGACCATCCGGATTATATTCTTCCACCTAAACAATTAGCAGGTACAATCGGTAAGCTTATTAAAGAAAAGCCAATCAAAGTTGCGAGTTAAATTCTCTTATGTGATAAATTTTGTGCTGTAAAAAAGTATGCCATTCAATTTTTTCCGGAGACGGGCTGAAATTTAACCTTGCGAATTATTAATTCACTATTTCGCATAGTAATTTACCACCTTAACAGACTTAAAGCCTAATGCTTCACCAACACCTTAAAGAACAAACAGCTTATGCTCACCAGGTTTTGGAGAAGAAGCTGGTAACAAGAATTAAAAACATTAGGTCGGTTGAGGATTACGCGACTTTGTTAAAAGTAATGTATGGGTATTATGCAGCGATTGAGATACAAATACAACCATATATTACTGATGAATCACTTTTAAATTTCACGGCCCGCAGAAAAGCGGATTCTATTCTAGACGACATAAGTAGCTTTATGCCTGTTGGGCAATTACCACTTTGTACAGATTTACCAGTAGTAAAGTCATACGCACAGTCGCTCGGTGTGCTTTATGTACTGGAAGGTTCAACCCTGGGTGGGCAGATTATAGCAAAAATGATTGCCAATCAGTTGAACCTTAAGGACAAAAAAGGGATTTCTTTCTTTCTGGGATATGGTGAAAAGACTCAGGTGATGTGGGAATCGTTCAAGGAAAAATTGGATCAACCTTTTAATGATTTTGAGAAAGAAGAAATTATTGGTGCCGCCAACGACACGTTTATAACTTTCAAAAATTGGATAGATAAGCAGGAAATATTATTGCCCTTAGCAGTTTAACAACAGGTTCTATTGCTTCCCCTCTCATTTTACTTCCTCCTCTCTTTTAAGATTATATAAAATGAAACCAACTAATTACGATTCTGACTTTTGTGGCAGTTTGCCCATACACCTTACTAATCTTATTCAACCCTATGGTGTGCTGCTTATTGTTAATAAGGTAACGGCAGAAATTATTCAGGCCAGCGAAAACACAGATGCTGTTTTTGGAAAGCCCGTTCAGGAAGTGGTTTCATCTGCTTTAAGTGACCATTTGCAGGAGAAAACTTTTAAGCACCTGCAGGAGAAACTGAATAATGAATTTAATGACCATATACCTTCGGTTTGGGAGATAAACAAAAAGCATTTCCTGGTGTTAATACATCGCAAGGAAAAATACCTGGTGGTAGAAATTGATGCAGAGCCAGTAACGTTGGGCAAGCAGGAGTCTTTTGTTGAGGTTTACCAGGAGGTGAAGGTTGCTATGTCTTCTATAGAGGCTACAAAGACTATAGAAGAGACTTGCATGCTTGCCACGAAAGAACTGAAACGTATTTCAGGGTTTGATAAGGTAATGATCTACAGTTTCGATTCGGAATGGAACGGAACTGTTTTGGCAGAGGAAAAGGAGAGTGACATGGAAGCTTATATGGGCTTTACTTTTCCTGCATCAGATATTCCCAAACAGGCTAGGCAGTTGTATCTGAAAAATCCTTACCGTTTTATTCCTGATAGAGATTACAAACCGGTGAAGTTGTATCCGGTTATTAATCCTGCCACCGGCTCTTTTATTGATCTTTCAGATTGCAACCTCAGAAGTGTTGCTGCGGTGCATGTAGAGTATCTGAAAAATATGGGTGTAACAGCGTCAATGTCTACCCGCATTATGCATCAGGATACACTATGGGGGCTTATTGCCTGCCACCATAAAACAGCAAAGTACATGAGCTTTGAGATGTGCTCTATATTTGAAATGATTTCGAGTATGATCTCAGTAAAGATCACATCATTGCAGAACCAGTCCTCATTGGCATTGGAGAATAATATCAAAACCGGTTATGCTCAACTCATCGAATCTGTTTTCAAAAGCAATGAATTAGATAAAAACTTGCTTTCGCAACAGGGTGTGTTGCAGCTCTTTGATGCCAGCGGTGCTGTTGTTACCAGGAATGGAAGATTCTATACTGAAGGAGAAACGCCAAGACAAGATCAATTGGAGGAGTTGCTGCTTTGGCTGCATACAAAAGAACTAAAGAAGGTATTTGCAACCGAAATACTGGGGTATGAATATGAGTATGGCCGCGACTATGCAGACGTTGGCAGTGGCATGCTTGTAATTCCCATCAACTATTTAAAAGATCAGTATCTCATCCTGTTTAGAAAAGAAAAAGTACGCATCATTAACTGGGGGGGCAACCCGGAAGAGCGCATTCAATTTGAGAAAGACGAAAAGAATTACCATCCCCGTAATTCTTTTAAACAATGGCAGCAAAAAGTACAAGGGGTTTCGCAGTCGTGGAAAAAAGAAGAGCTGGATATAGCAGAGACATTGAGAAGCTTTATCTATGAATATGAGACTTCTTCAGCGTATTGAGGAGTAATTTTGAAATGGTAAAGAAAGTAGTAAAAGATAAAGGTCATTACATTGTAGCTATCGGAGCTTCAGCCGGCGGTCTTGAAGCTATTCATGAGTTCTTTGACAATATGCCAGAGAGCAGTAATCTTTCTTTTGTTATTATTCAGCACCTCTCCCCCGATTATAAAAGTTTGCTGGTAGAACTTGTTTCGCGCCATACGCACATGAAGGTGTTTGAAGCAGAGCATAACCTGCCCGTTCGTAAGAATTGCGTTTATGTTATCCCTAACAACAAGTTTATTGCTGTTAAGGACGACAAGCTTATTCTTACAGAAAAGCAGAATTTAAAAGTGCCTAATAATGCTATTGATGTTTTTATGCATTCTTTAGCAAAAGAAAAAAAATCGGAAGCTATTGCTGTAATCTTGTCAGGAACTGGTACCGATGGAACAAAAGGAGTGGCATCTGTTAAGGAAGAAGGGGGCCTTGTAATTGTACAGGAGCCAGGTTCATCCAAATTTGATGGAATGCCAAAAAGCGTGATCACCAGTGGTAATGTAGACTTTGTGCTTCCTGCCAATGAAATACCTCAGCAGATCATGAACTTTGTTGCTGATGCTGAATACTCAGAAGACAGTATTGATGATGAAACGCTCAAGCTCATTTTTGAAGAGATACACCGGCAGGCAGGGTTTGATTTCCATTACTATAAAACACCTACCATTACCAGGAGGGTGTTTAATAGAATGCGTAAGGAGAATTTTGATAACGTTAAAGACTACTATAATTTTTTAAAAGGTAACCCGGAAGAGTGTAAACTGCTGGGTAAGGATTTTCTTATAAACGTTACCAGGTTTTTCCGTGATAAAGAGGCTTTCGATGTGTTGAAGGAGAAAGTATTTCCTGAAATCATTAAACAGAAAGAACTTGGTGAACAGATCAAACTTTGGATTTGTGCCTGCAGTACAGGGGAAGAAGCATATTCACTGGCTATTGTTTTGGATGAAGTAATCCAGCAAGTGAATGCCCAACATCTACCTGTAAAGATCTTTGCAACCGATATTGAAAAATCTAATATAGAGATTGCCTCTAAAGGCTTCTATCCGAAAAGTATTGAAGAAGATGTAGATGCTAAAAGGCTGGCAACATACTTTACTAAACAGGACGATGGTTACGTTATTACTCAAAAAATAAGAAAGCAGATTGTATTTGCTGGGCATAACGTAATTAAAGATCCGCCCTTTATAAAAAACGACCTGGTTAGCTGCAGAAACATGCTCATATACATGGGGCCTGCCTTACAAAACAGGGTATACTCAGTGCTCTTGTTCTCGGCTAATAAAAATGGTTACATCTTTCTGGGCACTACAGAAAATGCCAACTCTATAAAACAGCATATTGCTGAGGTAAGCGTACGCTGGAAAATATACAAGAAGGTTTCGGAAGCCAAGCTTTCTCCATACCTGCCCGAAGTAGAAAGCAGGTCGCAACGTAGTAATGCGCAGGTGCTGGTATCGGCACATGAACGTAACAGTAAACGTAATACTAATCTTTGGGATGAGTTTAAGGAAACCTTGTTTACCGAGTTTAACTTTGCTGCATTCTACATTGATAGAAACTTTGAAATAAAAGAAGCGGTTGGAAATTTTGATCAGATCCTTTCGCTGCCCAAGCGTATTCTAAAACTTAACCTCCTGCGCATGCTGCCGGGTAGTGTTTCTTCTACGTTAGTAGGGGAGATAAAAAATGCCTGGAAGACCAACCAGAAAAAGGTAATACGCAACCTCCATATCCGCCACGGCGAAAAAGATATTGCTTTGCAAGTGATGGTGAAACCGGAGAGCCAGTCATATAATAAACAGTTTACCCTGATAGCATTCCATTTCATGCTGATAGAAGAGTCTCTGGTAACAGAGCCAGTTAAACTTGTTTATCCTGATGCGGGGCAGAGTGACTATGTTCTTTCGCTGGAAGAAGAGTTGAGTGAAACCAAAAACAACCTTCAGCATGCAATAGAAGATCTGGAGACAGCCAATGAAGAACTTCAGTCAAGCAATGAAGAGCTGCTTTCGGCCAATGAAGAACTGCAAAGTTCGAATGAAGAACTGCAGTCGTTAAATGAAGAACTACATACTTTAAATACCGAGCATCAACTTAAGATCAAAGAACTTATTGAACTTAATGATGATCTCAACAACTACTTCCGTAGCAGTAACATCGGTCAGATTTTTCTGGATAAGAATATGTTTATCCGCAAATTTAACCCTGCTGCCGTTCGGATGATCAATTTGATCGAGACTGATATAGGAAGGCCTTTCTCGCATATCTCTACCAACCTGAAGTACAGTGGCCTGAACAGTGATATTGAGAATGTTTTAAAGAACAGCGGTACGGTTGAGCGGGAGGTGGAGTTGCATAATGGTATGAATCTTCTGCTGAGGATAATGCCTTACATTACCCAGGATCAGAGAACGGCGGGTATTATTATTTCGTTTATTGATATAACCACAATAACGAGTCTTAATAATATTATTCGTGGTGTATTTAACGCAAGCCTAAGCGCAATTTTTGCCCTGGAAAGTGTACGAAATTCAAGAAGACAAATTGTTGATTTCTCTATTGTAACCGCTAATCATGCAGGTGCGAAATGGTTGAAAAAAGAGATGGACAATATTAAAGGCTTGCAGATAAAGCGCGATCTGAAGGCACTGTTTTTCGAGAACCTGTTTCAGCAGTTTTGCACTATTGTTGAGGAAGGCACGCAGCTGCATACTGATATCTTTTACGAGGAAGAGAAATTGTGGTTTGAAGTTACGGCCGTGCAGATGGCGGATGGCCTGGTAGCCACTTTTTCTGACATCACACAGAAGAAGAATGCAGAAGACAGACTCAAGAAAAATTATGTTGAGCTTGTTACGACAAAAGACAATCTGAAAAAACTAAACAGTGAGCTTGAGCGAAAGGTAACGGAAAGAACGCAGATGCTTTACGCCAGTGAAGAGCGGTTCAGGTTGGTAGCACGCGCTACCAATGATGCCATCTGGGACTGGGACCTGGTAAATAATAAGATTTGGTACAGCGATGCATTCTATCTGAAGTTTGGCTATAGCGAGGCAGATTCATTCACACATCAGGAGTGGCTTTCAAAAATACACCCGGAAGAACGCAAAGGAGTAGAGAGCAGTATTCATCAAACATTTAATTCTGGCAAAAAGCAATGGTCGAAAGAATACCGTTTTGCAAAAGCAGATGGTTCTTATGCCAATATTCTTGACAGGGCCTCTGTAATTCAGGATGAGTATGGCACCCCTTATAGAATGCTGGGTTCTATGCTCGATCTTACAGATCTGAAGAAGGCGGAGCAGGAGATTGAAAATATTATAGAGCAGCGTAGATTCCTGGCACAGTCAATGCCATTGATTGTATGGACTTCTGATGCAGAAGGAAAGGTTGATTTTGTAAACAGGCAATTTGAAACCTATACAGGTGTTAAACTGCAGCATGCGCTGAATGACGGGTGGAAGCGCGTGATTCACCAGGATGATTTGCGGCGTATTGAAGAACGCTGGGGCGATGCAATTACTTATAAAAGCGATTTTCAGGCAGAGGTGCGCATACGTCTTTTTAATGGAACGTACCACTGGAATATACTACGGGCCAAGGTTAGAAAAGACGAAGGGGGCAATGTAATCAATTGGGTAACCACCACTATAGATGTACATGAGCAGAAGCAGTCGCATGACGTGTTAGAGCAAAAGGTGACTGAGCGTACAGAAGAGCTCCTTAAAATGAATGAGGCACTTGAAGTAAGTAATAGTGACCTGCAGCAGTTTGCTTCTGTTGCCTCTCACGATCTGCAGGAACCTTTGCGGAAGATACTTTTATATACGAACCTGATTAAAGACAGGTATACATCTGAACTGGGTAGCGGTGCAAACTACCTGACAAAGATTCTTCATTCATCTACAAGGATGAAGTCCATTATTAACAACGTACTTAACTACTCCAAGTTATCTGCTGAAAATAATAAGTACGAAGCGACTGATATGAATCAGCTTATCTCTGAAATTATTGAAGACCTGGAAGTAGCAATCCAGGAAAAGCAGGCACATATTCAGGTAGATGATTTTCCATTGATAGATGTAATACCGGGACAAATAAGGCAGGTATTTCAGAATATGATTGGCAATGCCTTAAAGTTCTCAAAGCCTGATGGTATTCCGGAAATAAAAATAAGTGCAGTACGTATTGATAATAAAGCTTTTGACGGGAAACCAACTGCTGAAGGTGCATATTGCCGAATAACCATTTCCGACAACGGTATAGGCTTTGATAAAAAATTTGCAGAGAATATTTTTGTGTTGTTCCAAAGGTTGCATTCAAAAGATGCATACGAAGGAACAGGTATTGGTCTGGCCATTGTGAAAAAAATAGTTGAAAAACATAGTGGTATAATTACAGCATCAGGGGAGGAGGGACAAGGAGCTTCGTTTACCATCGTTCTTCCCATAGAGCAATAACAATAAAAGAATGAAGAGAATATTGCTAGCCGAGGACGACGCAGATGATCAGGAAATTTTTAAGGAGGTGGTAGAGGAGATTGATGGAGGTTATAATGTGCTTATCGCAGAAAACGGCGAGAAATTGATTCAGTTGGTCGAGGAGCTTTCCGATGGTGAATTGCCTCAGCTTATTGTTTTAGACCAGAACATGCCCCGACTAAAAGGGCTTGATACTTTAAATGTATTGAAAAGTAAGGATCGTTATAAGGATATACCCGCTGTGATATATTCTACTTACCACGATCCTAAATTTATACAGGACTGTAAAGATCGTAACATTGAATTACTACTTAAACCCGACAACTTCGAATCTTTAAGAGTTATGATCAGCAGTCTTCTTGACCGCTATTTCTGAGCCCAGAAGTCGGCATCTTTAATTCCCAATTCCTCGGGGTTAAATACGGGCTCTTCCCTTTCCTTCTTTTGTCTTTCGTAATCTTTTAATGCATCAATAGCTGGCTTTTGCAGAATGAGGATTGCAATAATATTTAGCCAGGCCATCAATCCTACACCCAGGTCACCAAGATCCCACGCTAGCTGTGCTGTTTTAACAGCACCGAAATAAACAGATATAAGCATGGCAATTTTTAGGAGGAACATAAGCAGTGGCCCTCCGCGTTTGTGTGTGAGGTAGGCCACGTTTGTTTCTGCAATGTAGTAGTAGGCCATTAGCGTGGTAAAGGCAAAGAAAAAAAGCGCAATGGCAACGAGGTAACTTCCGGCACCTGTGTAGTTATAATCAAAGACTTCTTTTCCGCTTAGCGCATTGTCAATAGCTGCCTGCGTATAAACAGAGTTGCCATCAAAATTCTTTACACCACCTTGCATGTAGTATACACCGTTATCAACGATCAGGTCTTTTTCAGGTCCTTTTACATTGTACATACCCGTAACAAGAATCATAAATGCAGTGGCAGAGCAAACCAATAAGGTATCTATATACACAGAAAAGGCCTGAACTAGACCTTGGTTAACAGGATGTGTAACTTCAGCCGCGGCTGCCGGATGCGGCCCTGTTCCTTGTCCTGCTTCATTGGAGTAAACACCACGTTTTACACCTATTGAAATCATGGCGCCTACTATACCACCAAAAGTTGCATTGGCACCAAAAGCGCTTGAGAAGATTAATCCGAAAACTTCTGGTATTTGATCAAACTTGATCACCACAACAATCAGTGAAATCAGTACATAAGCAATAGCCATGAAGGGCACTATAAATTCTGCTACCCAGGCAATTGTTTTAATTCCACCAAAAATGATTAAGCCTAACAAAACGGCGAGAAGTATACCGATATAAGTATGGTCAATAAAAAATGCATTGTGTACGGCGGAAGCAATGCTGTTGGCCTGAACGCCGGGTAACAATAAGCCTGTAGCAAGTATGGTAGCAATGGCAAAAATTATGGCGTATACTTTGCCGATGCTTTTATTCTTAAATCCCTTTTCGATATAAAACGCGGGACCGCCACGGTAAAGTCCTTTCTCATTGCGCTTGTAAATCTGCGCCAGTGTAGATTCTATAAACGCAGAACTTGCACCTAAAAATGCAACAGCCCACATCCAGAAAACAGCGCCCGGCCCTCCTAAAAAAATCGCGGTAGCAACTCCAGCAATATTGCCTGTACCCACGCGCCCTGATAATGATACTGCCAATGCCTGAAAAGGAGAGATACCCGCACTTGACTTTTCTCCTTTAAACATTACCCTTAACATTTCCCTGAACAACCTGACCTGGAAGAAGCGCATTCTTACGGAAAAGTAGATTCCTACCGTGAGTAGCAGGTAGATCAATACGTCACTCCAGATGATACCATTGGCTACAGAAACAAATTTTTCGAAGTATTCCATGTGTAGTAAGTAAGTTCAGGGTTAATGAGTAATTTTTTAAATGAACGAAAGAGCTAAGCTAATGCTATTCAGTAATTATTGAAATACACAAGGATTAGTTTTCGCGGTTTTCCTGTAAAAGGTGTTGCAATCGTTCTAAAATTTTAATGAAACCCGGACAGAATGGTAAGGGAGAGAAAAATAAAAGGAGCAGATCAAAACAAAAATCTGCTCCTTTATGAAATGTACTACTGATAGTTATTTTGGCTAATGCGTATGTGAGCCTTAGTTCCTGATGATCCTTACGGTGTACGTTTCGTCATCAACAACTGCCTTGAGAATATACGTGCCCCTTTTAGAAGAAAGTAATGACAAACTTAATCTTTGATTCAACTTTTCTATTGAACCAGTACCCTGGTATATTATCGATCCTCTTTCGTTCGTGAGCACTGCTCTTATCGTAATATCTTCTTCACATTCTTCGCAAAGCAGTTTAAAGATGCCATTGGTTGGATTAGGATAAGCGTAGAAATTTCGTTTTTTCTTTACATCAATAATTCCAAACAATGAGTATTTAGGAGTTGCGATACGAAGGCCGTCACTCACTTCAGCGAGGTTGAAAGTTAAAAGCTCTATTGGTAGTTCGCGTTTATTATCAGCTTTAGCCTGAATCATAAATCCGGCTTCTGCGCTACCCGCGGGAATATTTACTTCAACTTTATTCGTTGATGCACCTTCAACTTCATAGTCTGCACCTGATGATATCCACGGCGCACCGTAAATGTTGATAATGGCAGTCTGCTCACTTGCTGCAGGTGTTGAGAGGTTAAGTTTAACATAGTAAGCATCTGATCCTTCTTTGGCACTTGCGTATCTTTCATTAAAAGCTATAGAAGGGATATCATTATCTTCAACAGTTACAGTAAGTGTTGAGTTTGCTGCAATTTCAATTCCCGGATGTGGTTGTATAATAAACTTGATGCTCTCCGCCAGCTCGTCAAGCTTGTCATCAAGAATTGAAATAGTAAAATGTGCCTCAGCTGCCCCTTGGTTAACAGTTAAAGTTAAGCTGTTGTTTTGCGTGGCAGGAGTGGTTGTAAAATCTGAGCCGTATAGCGCATTACCTTCTATATGAATTGCTATTTGAGTTGTTTGTGTAACGGGCTTGTTAAATTGTAATTGTACGGTATATGCACTGCTATCTTCACTAAGTGTAATTGAATTCTGTACAAATACAACAATAGGCTGGTGAAGTTTATACCTGGTGAGCACCGGGAGATGATCGGAAGTGGTGGCTGCGTAATTTTCAACCTGCCTGAAAGGAACAATAATTTGAGCAGAGCCTTGCAAGTATTCTTCATGAAGATCATCAGAAGCAATCTGATGATCGATTACATCATTAAAGCTTACTGTTGACCGGGCACCAGCCTCACTTAATACTTTTGTAAGCGCATTATAATTTGAGGTGTCGGCCACAAAACTTGCATAAGGTGATGGCTGCCCTGCAGTAATTGATTGATCCAGGTCATCATTCAGGTCGCCGAGAATAATAAATTGCTCTCCTGCAAATTGAGTGTCAAGTGTATCTTTTAAAACCTGGGCATCGTAAGCCCTGCGGTTTCTGTCTTCAGGTGCTGATCCTGATTTTGCATGGATATTGATGAAGGATACTCTTTCAGTAACGTTACCAATCCTTACATCTGCAGTTAACAAAAAGGGTAATCTGCCACTGGAGTAGAAACTTGATGGGCTTCCTCCTGGATATCCAGGTAACAGGGTCGGATTTATTGTTCTTACAGAATCGTACAGGTTTTCAAACATCACTCTTGTTGAAAGTATGTTAATGGTTGTAGTGTCATAAATGAAACAAACTTTTTGGGGAGGAAATGTATTGCTTGGTCCTTCAAAGGAGTATGAATAGCGCTGCGAACAGGTGTAGCTATAACCTGAAAGCTGGCTTACGAGTTCTCCGAAATAGGCTTCATCTGAGATTTCCTGTACAGCAATAATATCCGCATTTAACGAGGAAAGAACCGTGCGAATATTTTGTAACTGCAGCGCCTCATCCTCAGGGCCATATTCTTCATTATAATCTTCTCTACGTGCACCAAAGAACTCAAAGTTCCAGTTTACAACATCAAACGTAGTTGCTTTTGGAATAGAGTCATATTCAGTACCAGGCTCGGTTGCTCCGGGTATATCTTCAATAAAACGGGGCTGAAGTTGAGCATTGGCTCTGAACCGCCCTACTACACCAGTAATATCTACTGTTTCCTGTGGTTTTTGAAAGCCCGGAATACCCGTATCACCATCAATGCGTAGGTCTGCTTCTGTTGTGCCATCTGTTATGCGCTCTGTACTTTGCGGATAGAAGACAAATTTATTGTTGACAAGCGAAACATTTTGAATAGTAACAAGCAAGCCCTCATTTGCAGCAAGGTCATGAAGCATAATTGGTTTGGGAGTAATCCCGCGCGAAGGTGTATTTATTCTTGTATAACGAATGCCGTTACCACTGATTTGAACCTGGTCGTTAAATGATCCGATAGGACCAGTAACAATTACAGAATCACCTATAGAGACACCTGAAGCCAAAGGAGCATAGAAGACAGGTATACCACCGGTTGCATCCTGTATGTACGCCGGATTCCCTAGTTCATCTGCTACTGTTACCCGGCCTGCAACTGTTACTTCAGTGCCTATTGACCTTGTACTTGCTGAAGATATTGGTATAATGCTACTGACCTGGTCAAAACCGGTACCGGAAACAGTAAAGTTTGCATTGATGCCATCGGAATAATGTGAGATCGTTCCGTTATAATTTCTGTTTTCTACAGGAGTAAAACGGACATACACAACACCGCCTTCTGCAGGTAGTCCGGTAGAATCCGAGAAGAAGACGTTGTCTGTGGATATTGAGAAGGATGGATCCTGTGAGAAAATAATAACGGGATAATTGTTGATATTAGTGGTAGTTACTTCATAACGTAGCGTGTCACTTTCGTTTGCATTGACGTTCCCAAAGTTTAGAGTGGCAGGAGAAAAAGTAATAGCTGGTTGGTTACCAGTTGTACCCGTGGCAATAATGGAGAAGTCATCTACAGCCAATGCATCATCAGATGATGCAACATTAAAATCAAGCCAGCGAATAAAGAAGGAGCTTCCGGGAGTAATCTCTAATCCGGTAACCCGGAAAGAGATGGCGCTGCGGTTAGCATCTGCATTACCATCTAAAGGGCCTGCTGTACCGGACGTAATGGGACTTGAAAAATCAAGTGCATCAACGTCAGTCCATGTGCCGGTAGAGAGATTGATTGCATTGGTGCTGTATTGGAAATCGAGTCTGTCTGCTCCACGGTTGATGGCACCAAGACGCCATTGCTCGCCGCTGTAACTTATCGTTAAAGACGTAATTGTTGATGCTGTGTTGTTTACAAAGGCAGCACCTATGGTAGGGTTAAGTGATCCCGATAGCAAACCACCGAGAGCTCGATCGGTAGTATCTGTGCCGAGGCTATAGGTATTGCCAGCGTTGGATGTACCATTGCCTGCAGCGTACGTGGTGTTGGCGTTGGTTCCCGTTTCTATGAATGTCCAGCCCAATGGTAGTGTTGAAACATCATTTGTAATACCGGTAGCAGAAAGCCTGTTAAAGTTCTGCTCGTAAGCAATGTTAAGGTTAGTTATAGCAACCTGACCATAACTTGTAAAGAAGAGCAATAACATCGAGATGTGAATGAGGTAGAGTTTTTTCATAATGGTTTGTTTGTTGAAGGAAAGCTAGCGTAAACGTATTAAGGCAATGTTTTGATGGAGTTAATTTACGCATTTAATCCACCTTCAACCAAGAGCCGGTACCCTGTTAAACATTCTTGAAAAAAGATTGATTCTGTTAGGTATAGGAAGCGTTGTAAGGGTTCGTTTAATGAAGGGACTGAAGGAAGTTTGCCAGCTCTTCAACGTGATCAGTTCCGATTAAGTCTACCTGATGATCTATAAGAAACTTCCAGGTTTTTTCATCATCTTTTGTTGCCCAGAACCGAAACTTCTTTTGAAGGTTCTTGCTCTTATTTATTGCTTTTTTAATTTGCTCTATGTTGATTTCAATCGAGCTGTCGTCTTTAGTCGCGCAGTACTTCATGAAGTTATCACTGATCAGACCTATTCTTGATAAATGTTCTTGGGCATAAACGTTGCCAGGCCTGCCATCGAACGACATATACTCGGGATAACTTTTCCAGCGGCTGGTGTCCGGAACATTGCCACTGATTATGATGCTGAGGTTTTTATTGTTTGTAAGAACAGGAAAAGATTGAAACTGGTTTACTAACGCACGCAGGGTACTATCTCCCTCTGTTTTTAAATCAATTAACAGAATAAGCGCTTTGTCTTTTTCCGAATAAATATTTCCCCTGTTCTTCTTTATTTCATTTGCCAGGGGTTCAAGATAGAGCTTTGCTAAAGTTTTGGATGAGTCAATTTCTTCTTTGGTATGGGCTACCAGTAAAGCACCGTTTTCCAGGAAAATGTCTGCTTCTATTGACCCTACCTGGAAGTTGTAAGCGTTGTAAAATGGAAGATCTTTTTCGTAGTCGTTATGCGAGTGAATGTTTGAGTTGTTGTAAGAACGGGAACATCCAAACACGAAGATGAAGCAGCAGATAAAAATAAGCAGATAGATGCGCATGGTTTAAAAGGTCGATGTTATTTGTTATACAAAAAAATTAGATCCTTTATAAGAGCAATTGCTGGCATGTTAATTTATTATTAAATTCATGTTACGTAAATTAACATGAAGCGCATTCTGTTTATATGGATAATCTTACTATCCGCTTTGGCGCTTCGGGCAGGAACTACTTGGAATGAAGGTTCGGTAGTACTTAAAACCGGGGAAGTATTGTCAGGCTTCTTACAGATAAAACCCGAGTACGATATTGTATTGTTCAAGACGAGCAACAACGAACAAATAGAAGTGTTTCCTGCTCATAAGATATGTTCTGCTTTTGTGCATGATACTTTTTTAAATATTAACAGGAAGTTTACATCTATTAAGCAGGGTAACGATGTGTTTTCAACCAGCAGGCTTTATGAAGTTGTACTGCAGGGAGAAGTTAGTGTTCTTCGCAGGCATCTAATTGATCGCTACGACGAACAAAAAGGGTCGGTATCATATGCATATTTCGTATTGGATAATGAGAATCTTGTTAACCTGAAGGAGTTTAAAAACAAGATTTATCCAAAGTTGTTACAATCAGAAAGAAAGCTTTCAAAATATGTACAGGAGCAAAACCTTGGTATGAGAGATCTTTCTTCAACTATCAAAGTTATCAGGTTTTATAACAAGCAACGTTATCATAATCCTACAGTAAGTGAATTAAACGGGGAAGGTGGCTTTCCAAATCTTGTGCTTGAAATGAAAGTAAGTCGCTGAGCAGAGAATTAGTATTCCTCCAGATACGGATACAATATATCCAGAAGAAATAAATACGTTAAGCCAACTTAATTTTGCGTAACTGAATTCCTTAAACAGCAGGACACCTACACTTCCCAGGTAGCCAAAGGAGTCTGCTACGTACATGATAAATCCTACGGTGCCGACATAGTTAAAGGCGGCGATAAGCCTATCAAAAAATACACTGTTGAACGGTACGTATCCGAGGTACAGCCCTGTGCCTATAAGTATCATCCAGGTGGGAGGACTAATCTGGTTGTTTTCAAATAGCAACGTACTAACGCCAATCATTGCCATCCCAAGCGCGATAATAAGATGGTTGACCATTAATGCTGTTTTGTTGTTTTTTATTAACATGAGGCTTCCTATTACTACAAGAACAGCAATGGATACAGGTACTTCAGTCTTGGTATAAATTGCTGAGGAGTTTCCATAACCCAGTACTTTCCAAACTTCTGCTGAAAAATTATCACGGAAATCTCTGAAGATGGTGAGTAATACATATACTGTAACGAACAACACGATTCCGGGAAAGAAAGACTTAAGGAAATGCTTTCGTTCTTCATGCAGCATCGGTTTTCTTTTAGTTCTTAATTCTTCATCTAATACGCTTGGAGGAGGTACTTTATCCAGGAGCCATAAAAAAAGAAGCAGCGGCAACAGAAAAAGACAACATGTTACAAAAGGCATCCAGGTTTCACTAACATGCCACGCTTGCATAATATAACTACCTACTGAACGACATAACCCTGCTGAAAAAATAAAGCTCACAGAAAGAGCTGCGCCCAATACTTCTGTTGTTCTTCTTCCTTCAAGATATCCAAACACCATGCCCCATACCATTCCTAAAGGGAAGCCATTTGTAAAAAGGAAAATTAAATTATACGGTTTAGGGGTTATTGCAAATAATAACCATGACAATCCTGCAATGGTTATCATGGCCAGTATGCCGAGTGCCCGAGATTGAGCTTTTAATTCTGAAATTACTTTTATGCCTATAAACTTAGAAAGACCGTACCCTATTACCTGGAATGTAACAAGCCATACCTTGTAACTTACTCCAAGAAATGCTGACTCTTCAAAAGTTGCCGCAGTGAAAGCTTTACGAAACGCAAAAACGCAAGTGTATAAACTAAAGGCCGTGAGAGAAGCATATAAAGTAAACCAGAAAGGATGTAACCGGGAGAGATATTGTGTTATCCTGTGTTTATTGCTTTCTGTTTGTAATTGGATTGCCGGAGGCTGCAAGCTGTTAATATTTATATAAATGATCTCTCCAATATAACGATTTCCAATTATACTTTGCTAGGCATGACAAGGGGAGGAGGGGGACAGAGTAGAATTTAGTAATTAGAGAGGTATATAATTAAGCGCATGGTTTTAGTGACTTACACCAAACCATGCGTTTGTTATTCTGTTAAAATACTTTATCCAAAGTAATAGGAAATTCTCTGACACGTTTTCCGGTGGCATGGAAGACGGCATTGGCTACTGCGGAGGCAACCCCGATAATTCCTATTTCTCCTAAACCTTTCACCCCAAGAGGATTTATTATTTCATCTTTTTCCCTTACAAAGATTACTTCTATTTCAGGGTTATCAGCATGAACAGGAATATGATATTCGGCAAGGTCATGATTCATGAATCTGCCAAGGTTATTGTCCAGAAAGGTATCTTCATGCAATGCCATTGATATTCCCCATATTACTCCACCCAATACCTGGCTACGCGAAGTTTTGGGGTTGATGATTGTGCCAGCTGCAACCGCACTCACCACGCGGGTAACGCTGATCATTCCCAAATCTTCATCTACTTTGACTTCTACAAAGACGGCTGAATGCGTATTTCGTGAATACTTTCCCTGCTTAATTAAATTCTTAAGCTTCAGGTCTGTACTTTTTTCTTCAATAAATTTTACTCCTGACCTTTGTAATACTTCAGCAATTGCAATTGTTTGTTGAGGGTCGTCCTCGGATGTAATATATCCGTTTGCAAATACTACCTTCTCGATTGACGTATTGTGAAAAGGTGATCCGTCAATTTTCTGTGCAAGTTTGAAAACTTCTTCTTTAATGTTCTGGCACACATAGAGGACAGCAGTGCCTACAGAGGCTGCAGTAGATGAGCCACCTTCAAAAGGAGCAAAAACGAAACTACTGTCTCCCAACATAAATGTAACATCATTAAGAGGCAGACCTAACGTTTCAGCAGCTATCTGTGTCATAATGGTATATGTTCCTGTTCCTATGTCTGCCGTTGCACTGCTTACTGTCAGTTTTCCATCTGGCGTTAATCTTGCCTTTGCGCGTGCAGGCATCATCATGGCATCCCACATACCTGAAGACATGCCCCAGCCAATAAGATGTTTGCCATCCTTCATCGACCGCGGCTGATACGACCTCTTCTCCCATCCAAAATGTTCTGCTCCCTGCTTATAGCAATCCATAAGATTTTTGCTTGAGAACGCCCTCTTCATAGCAGGATCTATTTCTGTATAGTTTTTTAATCTCAGCTCCAGCGGGTCGATGTTTAGCGCATAAGCAAGTTCGTCCATGGCACATTCAAGGGCTAGTACACCGGTGGCAGCACCAGGGGCGCGCATATCAAGGGGAGAGTTGACATCCAACGGAACGAGCTGGTAATCCAGTCTAACATTCTCACACTCGTAAAGCCTGCCCGACCAGTTTACAACATTTTCAGTGTAAGTTTCAAACCGTGAGGTTTCAGAAATAGCTGTGTGACTTATTCCCATTAACCTTCCTTCTTTGTTAGCACCGAGCTCCAGCTTTTGCCAGGTGATTGGCCTGTGCCCAAACGAAAACATTTGTTGCCTGGTTAACGTAACTCTTACTGATTGCTTTAAATCCAGTGCTGCGAGCACTGACATGAATAGCTGATATTGAGGTCTGAGACCTGAACCAAATGCTCCACCTACAAAAGGTGACAATACCCTAACATTCTTACTCTTTAAACCAAAGACACGTGTAACGTAACTCTGGCTATTTAGCACACCTTGTGTTTTATCGTATATCGTCAGCTTATCATCGTTCTCATACAAAACAGTAGAAGAGAACATTTCCATTGGATTGTGATGCTCTGCGCCGTGGAAATATGCCGCCTCAACTTTTACATCTGCTTTTTTCAATGCGCGTTCTGCTTTCCCTCGTGACTTCGGTTTTTCATATCCTGTCTTTCCCCGCCGTGGTGTAAACCCTTTTTTAAGATTTCGCTCAAGACTTGTCTCAAACTCTGCCGTCTCGTACTGGATGCGCACAAGAGTTGAAGCATACCTTGCTAACTCAAGACTTTCAGCAACTACCAACGCTACAGGTTGTTGGCTGAATAAAATCTCATTACTGTAAAATGGCCTAAAAGGTGAGCCAGGTAGAAGCTCCATATCCTTGTAACTTAAATCGAACCACGGGAGGCCTTTCACGTTTTCATGAGTAAATACTTTCTTAACTCCCTTTACTTTTAGCGCATCGCTTGTACTCACCGAAGTTATCTTTCCGCGTGGTATTGGACTACATATTACAATACCATGCAGCAAGCCTGATGTATTATATTCCCCTGCATACTGTGCTTTGCCTGTAACCTTAAGTACGCCGTCAACTCTATTGACTGGTCTTCCTATATAACTGGTGTCCGTATTTGTTGTATTTGAAGCATTCATTGTCTTGCAGATTAAAGTTGATGGTGACGGTTGTAGGTGTAACAGTTAAGCGGTTCAGGTGTTTGAAGATCTCTTGCCTCTGTTAAGGCACGTACAATTGCACGTTTTGCAAGCTCTATCTTAAACATATTGTACTTATAGCCTTTTGCTTCTTTAAGAATCATTTCTGCTGCCTTTTCAAAATTTTCAGGTTCAGCAACTTTTCCCTGAAGAAAGGTTTCAGCTTCAACGTCGCGCCACGGTTTGTGCGCTACTCCCCCTAAAGCAATGCGTGCTTCAGCAATGCTATCTCCGTCCAAGTTTAATGCTGCGGCCACGGAAACCAGTGCGAAAGCATACGACCTTCGGTCTCTCACTTTTACATACTGATAATGTTTCTCAAATCCCTTCGCCGGGAGTTCAATAGAGGTTATAAGTTCGCCTTGCCTAAGGGTTGAATCAATATGCGCGGCGTCATCAGGCAGTCGATGAAAATCATTAAATGCAATGGTTCTTTCTCCTTCCCTACCTTTAACGTTTACGATTGCATCCAATGCTGCAAGTGCCACACACATATCAGAAGGATGTGTGGCGATACAATAATCGCTTGTCCCTAATATGGCATGAATACGGTTATAACCATGAATAGCAGAGCACCCTTGCCCTGGTATGCGTTTATTGCAAGGCGTTGCTGTATCATAGAAATAGTAGCATCGGGTGCGTTGTAGGAGATTTCCTCCGTTTGTTGCCATGTTCCTTAATTGCGGCGAAGCTCCGGCAAGAATTGCTTTTGCTAATAAAGGATATCGCTTTTGTACCAACTCATGATAAGCCGTATCAGAATTTTTAGCTAAAGCTCCTAATCTCAAACCTCCTTGTTCTGTCTCTTCGATCTGATGAAGATCGAGATGTGTGATGTCGATCAGATGATCAGGTCGTTCGATATTAGCACGCATCAGATCAATAAGGTTTGTGCCACCAGCGATAAACTTCGTTCCGTCATTAGGGATAACCTCATGGATTGCCTCTTCTAATGTATGTGTTTTTGTATAAGAGAACCTGTTCATTTTTTCTCGGGGTTTATGTTTTCTTCCATCACTTGTTCTATAGCATCATGGATGTTGCTGTAAGCGCCACACCGGCAAAGGTTTCCGCTCATTAATTCGTGAATATCATTGGAAGACTGTGCACGTCCTTCCTTCATCATACCTATCGCGGAACAAATTTGCCCTGGCGTACAATATCCGCATTGAAAAGCGTCGTGGTCGATAAATGCTTGTTGTAAAGGGTGAAGTGTATCTCCTTCGGCTACTCCTTCTATGGTAGTAAGCGGTATGCCATCGTACATAACTGCTAATGTTAGGCATGAATTAATACGTTTTCCATCTGCTAGTATGGTACAGGCACCACATTGTCCATGATCGCAGCCCTTCTTCGTTCCCGTTAGATCTAAATATTCTCTCAGCGCATCTAAAAGGCTTGTCCATGGCTCAAGATGAAGCAGGTAATTTTTGCCGTTTATATTCAACTGCACGGGTAAAAGCTGGCCCTCGGAAGCCGGTTGTTGCCCCTGAGCAATACCCGGCTGTTTAATTTCTGCAATATTTTCCATGGGTTGACAGAAGAAAATTAAAATGCCAGTTGATCCGCTTGTTTTTCTTAACTGCTCCTGGCATATATGGGGATAGGATGGGAGGTTATGAAGTAGGCCTGGAAGTGGCAATTAGGGGTAAATGATATAACTGAATATAAATGCGCATTGCATTTAATAGTATTTAAATTAACTTATCGTCGAAATTTTAAATTAATATCATGTCACTCGTTGCAGATTATACAACAGCCAAGCAGATATTTGCAGATGCTAAAGCAAAGCATTTCGCTTTGCCTGCTGTTAATGTCACCAATTCAAACACCATTAATGCTGTACTAGAAACAGCTAAATCAATTAATTCCCCTGTCATTATCCAATTTTCAAACGGAGGGTCGCATTTTTTTGCAGGAAAGTCTTTGCCGAATAATTCTCAACAAGCTTCTATAGCAGGTGCAGTAAGTGCGGCAAACTATGTACATACCGTGAGCGAGTTGTACGGTGTTCCTGTGATTTTAAATACAGATCACGCCGCTCATAAACTATTGCCTTGGGTTGATGGCATGATCAAAGAAGGTGAAGCTTTCTTTAAAGCCCATGGTAAACCGCTGTTTTCATCGCACATGATCGACCTTTCAGAAGAGCCAATAAAGGACAATATTGAGATCAGCAAACGTTATCTTGAAAAGTTAACAAAGCTTAACATGTTCCTCGAAATCGAGCTCGGTGTAACGGGAGGTGAGGAAGATGGTGTAGATAATTCGCACGTTGAAAACTCGAAACTGTATACACAACCTGAAGAAGTGGCTTACGCTTACGAAGAGTTAATGAAAGTGAGTGACCATTTTGTAATTGCTGCCTCTTTTGGAAATGTGCACGGTGTTTATGCCCCGGGAAATGTAAAGCTGGAGCCAACTATTTTAAAGAACTCTCAGGAATATGTACAGAAAAAGCATAATACTTCTCACAATCCAATAAATTTTGTTTTTCATGGAGGCTCAGGTAGTGAACCAGAGAAGATACGTGAGGCAATTGATTATGGCGTGGTGAAGATGAACATTGATACAGACATACAATGGGCTTTTTGGAGTGGAATACATAAATACTACAAGAAGAATCAGCCTTACCTGGAATCTCAGATCGGAAACCCAACAGGCAGTGATTCACCTAATAAAAAGTATTATGATCCTCGTGTATGGCTTCGTGAGGGTGAAGTTTCTATCAAGGAACGACTTCTTATTGCATTCCAGGAATTAAATGTATTGGAGTCAGTAGCTAAGTAGAATTGATTGCATGCGGTTGCCTGCGTAAAGGAGTTCTGGTATTGTTTTTTTCACTGAGGTGTTTCTCTTAAACTAATCAACATGGAAACAAACAGAAGCCAATCCATACGTCTTACAGATGCAAGGCGTACGGTAGAACGGACAGACGCTACGAGGATGCCGGAAGGAAATGGAGGAGCAGAGAATAGCGCTGACGAAATAGCAACAGGCAGTCCTGTAACGTCTGGTGAGATAATAAGCAGCGGACCAGATGCACCTACCGCAGGTAGCATAAACAACGAAACACCGGAAGCTTCTTCAGCTAGTCGTATTAGTGATGACGAGCGCCGGGGAATCAAGGAATCAATTAACAGGGATGTTGAGAATGACACAGGTCGTTCCACCGGAGCTATTCTTGGTAATAGTGAGGACGTAATGTCAATACCTGATAACTTTGATCGCGAAGACTGACTGTCGTATAAGCAGACAGATCAAATTAATTTATCGAAATTATATATTTAAGAGGACAGTTATGTTTTAGAGCGTAACTGTCTTCTTTGTTATAATAAAAAGAGACATCAATATATTTTGTTGCTTCTAAAAATTGTTATATCTGTTACCGCTATAACTGCTATTCTATGCGGTAAAAACAATATTGAATCTAGTTTGCCAGGAGAGGGGAAAGAAGGGAATATGGTCACGCAAAGAGAAGTTTACAGACAAGGCCGTCTAATGGCAAGGCCGAAGGAGAATCTTAAAAACAGCGATGGTACCGTAGGTTTGCAACAACTGAAGCTGGATAAAGGACGAGATGGATTGATGTACGTACCAAAAGGATACAATAAAGATAGTCCTGCTGCACTTGCTGTTATGCTTCATGGTGCAGGAGGTAATGCTGAACATGGGCTCGCACTAATTCGCGCCTATGCAGATGAGAATAACATTATTTTATTAGCGCCCTCTTCTAGAGGACAAACGTGGGATATCATTGCAAATGATGGCTTCGATCGTGATGTCATTTATATAGATCAGGCATTAGAACATGTATTTAATACATATTCAGTAGACACTTCACGAATTGCTATAGGTGGTTTTTCAGATGGCGCTTCTTATGCATTATGCCTGGGGTTAACGAATGGCGATTTATTCACGCACGTTATCGCTTTCTCGCCCGGGTTCTTTTACACGATATTAACTAAAGGGAAGCCACGTATTTTTATCTCACATGGTACAAGAGATTCTGTATTACCAATAGATCCTTGCAGCAGACGTATTGTACCTCGACTCAAACAGCAAAGCGTTTTAGTAGATTATAATGAATTTGACGGTGGACATGAAATACCAAAAGGAGTTTCACAAGCTTCAATCCGATGGTTCCTTAAAAATGAATAGAAATGGGTACTTCTGAATACGCTTATTCTTCTCTTTATAGACTAAAAGTTTTAGATAAGAAAATACATTGGTTGGAAATATTATTTTGATTTAACGTTCTTCTCCTTTTCTTCGAGGATATCAAGAACTTTTTCCGGCATCACATCCTTTTCCAGCTCCGGTAACTCCGGGTTTGCTGCTTCCTGCACATCCATTTTAGCGGCAATGTCTTTCACAAGTTTAATTAGCCGTGTAAGTTCATGCTCTGAGAGTAAGCTTATATGAAGGTCAAGATCGGCTCTTTTATCCGCGAGTACAGCCATTCTATTTTGTGAGATGAGAACAAACGTTGAGAGAAATATTGCCTCAACAGATGCGAACATTGCCAGCACGACAAAGGAAGGATCAAATTTTTTAAACGGGGTAAGACCTAGATTTATAATTATCCATGACGAAAACAAGACCAGATGAATAATAACAAAAGTAATTGATCCGGTAAAACGTGTTACAGTATCTGCAAGTTTGTCTTGCCACTTCTTGTTCTTTTCCGCATCTCTTTTCCTTTCCAGTAAGGCCTTAATATTTCTTTCAACCAGCTTTGTTTCCCGTTGCATATTATTTCCAGTTTTTACTGGTTGGACACTTTTTTCAAATACTGTACCTGCCCTTATTCTTCTGATTTTTTATGCGATTACTAGTTAAATTAACCTGTTCTGGTATTTGCTGAGGAAATAATACCATTGAGCTGATGTGTCTAAAGTTACGTGAAAGGTCCCGAGGTACCCGCTCCATATTCTTTAGATACGAAAGGGTATTCTGTCTAGCCATTACTACCATAAAAAGATCGTTCTCTTCAAGGTCGCTTAGTAGGGTGAGAAAGTTATCCCAGTTTTGAAATGGAATATAATCAGCATCGATTGCCTTCTCCTTTGTTGTATTATAGTAATTGAATTTTCGAAAAGTTTCTGGCGTGCAATATAGTCGTAAAGTTGTACCCGCATTTCTTACGAGTTGTAGAATAGTAGCTACCCATTCAGGAAAACCAGATTCTTGTTCTGCAAATTTAGGAACAACCACTACTACTCTGGCTATTGTATGTAACGGCTGAATCAACCTGCATATCAGAAGCTGCGTTGTAGTATTAGCTATAACCCGATCGCAAACGGGCCCAAAGCGTTGGCCGCTACTTATCTCACCGTTCCAGCCCATAATGATTTCCGTTATCTGTAGTTCCTTAACCGCACGTAAAACACCTTCTGCAACATTTACATCAATCCTGAACACAGGTTCTTTATCTGTTTCTAATGCACTGTTTTTTAGGGCCAGTTCCATTTTTTTCTGGTACTCCGCCATTTTCTCATCTATCGTTCCATCGTCTTTAACTACATAAAGAGGGTATATAGGCTCTGTAGACAGTTGGTCTTTTATGAGCATAGTCAGGTCAGCTATACGATCAACATTTTGAAGATTCGCTATGGGCACAAGTATTCGCTCTTTTTGTCGTGATGTAAAATTGTTTGCTTCTTCTGCGGCAATCTTTCTTCCTGCTTTTTCCGAGATGAAACTGCTACCGATGCACGAAATGAGAATCAGAAGTACAGTGGCATTTAATATGTTTTCATCCAGGATCTTAAGATTGAAGCCAATGAGCACCACAGCTATCGTTGCAGCGGCATGTGCACTACTCATACCCCAGATTAGGTTTCGCTCTGTTCTTGTAAACCTGAATACTTTTTGGGTGATAAATGCAGCGAGCCACTTCCCTATAAATGCAATAACAATAATGATTAAAGCTATAATAAGAGATTCAGGTCCTTTAAATAAAACCCCCACATCTACCAACATGCCTACGCTCACGAGGAAGAATGGAATGAAAAGTGAGTTCCCGACAAAGTCTATTCTGTTCATCAATGTTGATGTATTTGGAATTAACTGATTCAGGGCAAGGCCTGCAAGAAAAGCTCCGATGATCGGTTCTACACCGATTAAATGTGCAAGTGAACCGGAAACAAAGACAACACTAAGTACAAAGATGTAGTGTGAATAAGCCTCTGTTTCAAGATTCTTAAAGAAATACCGGGCAAGACGAGGAACTCCCCATAAAATGGCAAATACCAGAAACCCAAGTGATGCGAATAGTTTGATGAAGATGAGTGCGTTCAGTTCATATGAAACCACATTGGTGATGACAGCAAGAATAATAAGCACCAAGGCATCTGTAATAATTGTTCCTCCTATGGTTACTGTAACAGCTCGATTTTGTGTTATGCCAAGTTTGCTGATAATAGGATATGCAATCGGTGTATGTGTTGAAAACATACTGGCAAGTAGTATAGAGGCATTTATACTATAGTGAAGGAGATAATAAGAAGTAAGAAATCCGAGAGTAAAAGGAAGCAGGAAGGTCAGGATTCCAAAAGTCAGTCCTTTATTCTTGTTCTTTTTAAAATCATGCAGATCTATTTCCAACCCGGCAAGAAAAAGAATGTAGAGTAATCCTATTCTTCCGAACAAAATAATACTACTATCTCTTTCGATAATGTTTAATCCGTGAGGTCCAATTAAAACCCCTGCCAGAATCAGTCCTACAATTCCTGGAATTTTAAGTCTGGTAAATAAAAGCGGACCGAGAAGAATCACCAGCAAGACGACCGCAAATACCATTACAGGTTCGTCAAGCGGAATAGTTACTGCAAATATCATTATATATTGTTCGGCAAAATTTAAACAAAAATATATACCGAAGCTATTTGACTTCTTCGGTATATATTATCCACAACGGCTACGCAATTGCCATCTTTCTATCCGTTAGAAATCTATTAATAGCACTATCAAGCTCCGGCATTAATAAACCACGAGCGCTTTTAAGTGCGCTATATTGTGGCCTGACAGCTGTATAACCTAACTCTTTTGGATTCGCCGTTGTGATAAGTGAAGTATCAAGGTTAGCGATCTCCGCTGTCATTAGAGCGAAATCTCTCCAGCTTAAGGCAGAAGGCTGAGTAATATGCCAGATTCCATTTTCTTCATCTGTTAAAAGATCAAGGCAGGCATTTACAAGATCAGGTACATAGGTAGGCGAAACTATAAAGTCTGATAATGCCATGAAGCGCTCTCCTTTTTCGAGATTACTGATCATCATTGAAAGAAAGTTATAATTATCCCATGGGCCAAAGAAAGAGCTGGTGCGAATAATAAGAGAAGAAGGATGTGCATTAAATACTCTGGTTTCTGCTAAAAATTTTGAAACGCCATAAATATTTAATGGTTTTGCCTCATCTCGCTCAAGATACGGTCTATGTGTATTTCCGTTAAAAACAAAATCAGTTGAGAACGTTAGAAAAGAAGCTCCGTATTTCCTACTTATAGCCGCGAGTATCGCTGGCCCAAGTGTGTTTTCTCTCAGGCATACAGAAGGGTTCAACTCGGCCTCGTCAACCTTAACAAAGCCGGCGGCATTTATCACAGCCCATGGCTCATAATGTTTTATCACTTCTTCTACTGAATCCCGGTCGGCAATGTCCATATCCTTCCTGCTTAATAGTACATAGGATATATTCCGGATTTTACAAAGCCTTTCAAATGCCCGCCCCAAGGTACCTGTTGCACCAGTAATCAACACTGGCTTTGGTGTTGGAGCGGGGAGGTCAGGATTTACGTTTTCAACAGTTGTAAGTTGGCGCTCTTCCTGCTTAGTACCAAACATAATATTTACCGTACCAGGATTCATCCACCATCCATCCGCATGAAGTACCTGGTGATCAGCTTTCTCTCCATTGCAGACTTTTTTAATAAATTTAGCAAGAGCCGTTGGCCTTGGCTTTCCGGAGCTCACATCAAAAACACCTGTCTCATAAAAGTTGTTTTGTTTGGTTAGAAGCGTATTCCAATCAAAAGCACCGAACATAGACCACACTGTTAAGCCTCTGAAATCTATGCCTTCGCTTTTTAATTTGTTGGCTGCCCTTAACGCTTCTACAAACCACCTCAACTGTTCGTCTCGTGTGGCACCAATATGTACTTCCGTAAGTGCTATTGGCAGCCCGTAGCGCTCATGCGTTTCTTTTAATATTGTATAGTGGCCAGCTCGTTTACAAATATCGGCACGAACTATATCAACATCTGCATACTTGTCAATGCCATTGCCCCCGTGTGACCATTCAGGATATTTTTCGTACTCATGATCAAGGTAGCGTTCACTAGTTATATAGTAGTTAATTCCGATAATGTCCGGAGGATAGAAATTAGCTGAAAGGTATTCTATGTCAGCGGTAAGACTTGGAATGTTCTTGAAAAACCTCTTAACAAATTCATTCTCGTTTATTCTACCTGTCAACATATCCAGCGATAACCACCGCCTTTCATTTTCTAAATTCCACTGGTGTTGCAATTCAGGTGTACCATGGCATTTGCCCAGATCTTCTGTTTGTACAAGTTTGGCTGAAGGAATTCTTTTCTTTATTTCGTTCACCGCCATTACAGTAGCTTTGCATTGAATTAACAGCGCCTTACCAAAATTTTCATTATCTCTTTTGTGCGGATACCAATGCCCATACAAACAACTAAAGCGTGCAGTCGTCAGTGGTTCATTAACAGGGGTGAAGTATTCCAGCCATGGATATCTTTCAGCAACTGCAATGGCAAACTCTGAAAACTCCTTTGGTAAGTTAGAATCAATCAGACTTGTGTGAACCGGACCGCTACCATGGTGAAGAAAACTAGCAATAGGAGTAATCCCCAATTCTTTAAGCTTATGAAGTCGCTCATCAATCCATGACCAATCAGCTTTGTCTAACCCATGTGGGGCAATTGACTCCCATATCACTGGATATCGTATTGTCTTAATCCCGAGATCGGCTATCAGGTCGAGGTCAGAGAGGCGGTACTTGTGCCTATTTCTTTCCAACTGATTACCAAAACTATTTCCGATCCTATGCACCGTACATTCAATTCCTCCCCAAATGGGCACATTATATTTATTAATTTCATTCTGCTCCATATCAACGCCTTCAGGTAAATGTAATTGCTGTTCTTTCCTTCGTGAACTACGAAATATGAACAGGTACTATATACTTTCCAAATCCCATACCTTATGAGATCTTGTTGCGAATAATCCTGTTTATTCCCCATTAGATTCAATTCGTTCTACACTGATTAAAATGGAAGTAAGTTAAAGCATCTACAGTAGTACATACCCTGTAAGTGTCATTAGAAAAACTTTTGATATGAGCAGCTTTAATTTATTTTTACTGCTTATTTGAAATCTCTTGCGTAGATCAAAGGATAACGATACAATACATTATATCGCACAACTTGTGTCAATACTAGGTCACCCGTTATCCATGCTTAGTGTTTTTACATTACTTATCTCCTTTCAGCTGTATGATGCTATAAAGGCTTTCATCCTTTCATTCATCGTCATAGGTGTTGTGGTAATTCCAGTTGCCATAAGAAATTACATTAAAGTGAAAAACAAGGAGTATACAAACTTTGATGTATCAGATCAAAAGCAGCGACAATCATTCTATCCCTTTGCTATCATCTTACTTTCAATAGCCGCGATTGTTTTATATTTTATACCTGATACCACCGCGTTTTTTATCGGGACCTCCTGTGCATTGTTAATGGTGGGTTGTTCTGCTATTATAAACTTTAAAATAAAAACCTCTCTGCACACGAGCGTGTCAATATTCCTTGCCGTAACTTATCTTAATTTGAGCTTGCTTACCTTCCTGTTGCTTTTAAGCTTTTCTGTTTTAATTGCCGCCTCAAGGGTGGTATTAAGACGACATACTTTAGTAGAAATAATTACCGGGGCATGTATTGGTGTAGCCTTTGCCATCATTAATAACTACGTTCTAAGTGTTGCTATTTGACGCGAATGGTGTTAATAGAAATGTTTTATATCCAATAGAAATAATCGATTACTGCCTCTGAGCCTCGTAAGAGGTGTTTTTACGTACTTTTTCTGGTGAAGCAGCATTTAGAGGCATTAATTTTTTGCCTCTTCTCTTCTCATGGTTTCTTCATTTAAACCGGTTTAATTCTTCGTACTAAAAAACAAATAAGTCATGATTGAAGATGATAAAAACACACCGAATGGTAAAGGTGGAAATGGTAAGGGTACTTCTGGAGACAACATTCTCACTACACGCCAGGGACACCCCGTAACTGACAACCAGAATTTAAAGACAATAGGTAATCGTGGTCCGGCCACACTTGAGAATTACCACTTTATTGAGAAAATCTCCCATTTCGACCGTGAACGTATTCCTGAACGTGTTGTGCATGCCCGTGGTGCGGGTGCTCATGGTTACTTTGAAAGTTATGGAACAGTTGGCAATGACCCTGTCTCAAAATATACGAGAGCAAAGTTATTTCAGGAAAAAGGAAAGCGTACGCCAGTGTTTGTTCGTTTTTCTTCAGTAACACATGGCGGGCATTCACCCGAAACGTTGCGCGATCCAAGAGGGTTTGCCGTTAAGTTTTATACAGAAGATGGCAACTGGGACCTGGTAGGCAACAACCTTAAGATTTTCTTTATACGTGATGCCATTAAATTCCCGGATCTTATCCATGCATTTAAGCCGGATCCGGTAACTAACCGCCAGGATGGTGAAAGAATTTTTGACTTCATCAGCAACACGCCTGAAGCGATGCACATGATTACGTTTCTGTTCTCACCATGGGGTATACCTGCCAACTACAGGCAGATGCAGGGATCTGGTGTTAACACGTACAAATGGGTAAACCAGGATGGCGAAGCAGTGCTTGTTAAATACCATTGGGAGCCGCTGCAGGGAATAAAGAACCTGACACAGGCAGAAGCAGAACAAGTACAAAGCAAGAACTTTAATCATGCCACTCAGGATCTTTACGAGGCAATTGAAAGAGGTAACTTTCCATCGTGGGAGCTTTGTGTGCAGATCATGAGTGACGATGAACATCCTGAACTTGACTTCGATCCGCTTGATGATACCAAAATATGGCCGATCGACAAGTTTCCATTCTTACCTGTGGGTAAGATGACTTTGAACCGAAATCCTGAAAACTACTTTGCCGAAGTAGAGCAGGCTGCATTTGGTACTGGTGTACTTGTAGATGGACTCGCCTTCTCGGATGACAAAATGTTGCAGGGCAGAACATTCTCATACTCTGATACGCAACGCTACCGTGTAGGACCTAATTATTTACAATTACCCATCAACTCGCCAAGAAAGCATGTAGCTACAAACCAGCGCGATGGGCAAATGACTTATCACGTAGATCATGGCGCAGGACAAAATCCACATGTTAATTATGAGCCTTCGTCCTTAAATGGATTGAAGGAAGCTCCTAAGACAGGCAAAGACCATGAACCACATTACAACGCTAACCTGGTAAGACAAAAGATTGAACGCACAAACGACTTTAAGCAGGCAGGAGAGCGTTTCAGATCGTTTGAGGATTGGGAGCGTGACGATTTGATTAAAAACTTAGTAAATACATTAGCGCCTGCGCAAAAGCATATTCAGGACAAGATGGTTGAACTCTTTACCAAATGCGATCCAGAATACGGAAGACGCGTATCGGAAGGGTTACAGAAAGCTGCAAAAGAAAAAATAGACAAAGGACCTATTGGTTCAACACAAACGCATCAGGCTGTAAAACAAGCTGAAGCAACAGCGCACGAAGCTAAGCCATATTAGTACTAATACTTTAATTAAATAATGAAAGGAAGCTGCTCCAGTAAATGAGGCAGCTTCCTTTTTGTTAACAAGCATCCTACCATCCATGCGTATCTATTTCTAACCCATGTACGCTGCTTTTCTAATTTATATATTTAAAGGATAAAAAATCGGCCAATACGTCTCAAAAATATTCTTTGTTTTTTAATCCATGCGTTGCAGAACCTTTCCATTATTGGTTCCGCCTTATCCTATTTCCATGCAACGGCAGTAAAGTTCTTTTTAACGATCAATTCTGCCGCTCGTTAGGGCATCATTTGGGGTAGAAAAATTAGCCACAAAGTTTTCCTATTTGTAGGATAGACTTTCTGATGGAAATTCAAAATTCACTTATTAACAAAGGCCACCACAACACAAATAAGTGATTATGAAAGAAAGAATTTTTCCTTAAGGTTTTAGCAATGCTATCGTAAGAAAGAATTAGCAGTGTAGCATCAAACTATTTCTAAACAACTTACCACCAACTATGAAAACAATTAATACTTACTTTCTAAAAGCCTGTCATGATAAAGTATTGCGCATAGTCGCATATGTATTCATGCTGTTTCAATTATTTAACACAACACCTGTTGAAGCACAAAGCGATGGATTACCACGCGGCGCATACCAGATGCCATACAAAAGATACGAAGCTTCATCTACTTCAATAGGAGGAGGGGCAACCCTGCTAGGCCCTACTTTTGATCAGAAGAAAGTGGAATCAGAAGCCAGTGATCAGATATGCGCGAGCCTTAGTGTCCAAAATTCATTTGTGCGCTGGAATATAACGCAGGCCGCCCGCGGTCTGGTACTTCGCTTTAGTATGCCTGATGCTCCTGGTGGAGGCGGACAAACCGGAAGCCTTGCACTTTATGTAGGTAATACTTTTATTCAGAACATCAGTTTAACTTCTAAGTGGGCATGGCAATATTTTAGCCCTAACCGGGGAGATGGCACCAAAGATCCCACTAACTCACCGTCATCTGGCTGGACGCAGCGAATGCGATTTGATGAAGTGCGTGTAAAGCTTCCCACGCAGGTAGCAGTGGGAAGTGAGATCAGGTTGCAAAAAACAAACGCTGATGGCATTACTTATATCGTTGACTTTATTGAGATGGAACCTATTCCTGATCCTATTGGTCAGCCCGCAAACAGCCTTTCCGTTACCAGTTATGGTGCAAATCCTAACGACCAGGCTGATGATATGCAAGCCTTTGTAAACTGTCTTAACGATGCTCGCACACAAGGTAAGAACATTTACATTCCTGAAGGCAGATTTTTGCTGGGTTCACAAGGTGGTAAGTGGATGTTCTCTAATGTCAATAACCTTACCGTTCAAGGTGCGGGTATGTGGCATACAGAATTATACTTCAGTAATCCCGGGCCAAATAGCGGAGGTATTGAAACCAACGGTAGCAATCTTCATTTTAAAGATTTCTACATGAATACCGAAAACACAAATCGCACGGCAGGCTACAAAGGTTTTACCGGAGGATATGGAACCAACTCATCCATTGAAAGGGTATGGGTTGAACATTTTGAAGTAGGTGCATGGATAGCAAACTGGCAAAGTTCTACCATTACAGACGGATTATTGATAACCGGTTCACGCTTTAGAAACAACTATGCGGATGGTGTGAACTTCTCGAAGGGAACAAGCAATTCAATTTGCGAGCATTCAAATTTCAGAAACAATGGTGATGACGCGATGGCATCGTGGTCATCCTTTGATGGACCCGCAAGTGTCAATAACGAATTCCGTTATTGTACTGCAGAACATACGTGGCGTGCTGCGGGTATCGGTTTCTTTGGTGGTGGTGGTCATAGGGGACATCATCTTCTCATTAAAGACAATACGGAAACCGGGATTCGTGTGAATTCAGATTTTCCTGGCCCTGAGTTTAGCACTACACTTTGGATGGAGATTTATGAAACTACAGTTATCTCCTGTGGTACAAATGCAAACTTATGGTTTAACCGCTATGGAGCCGTTGATATCTTTACGCGACTCTATAATCTTCAAAACCTTCGTTTAAGAAATGTTGACATTCTCAATTCTCAGAAGGATGCGATAATGATTTACAATGTTGCATCCAGTTACCGGATCACCAACCTTGAGCTTATCAATGTTACTATCGATGGTACAGGAAGGGATAATAATGTAAACAATTACACACCGGAAACATATGACGATTATCTAGGTCATGGCTTACTTGTTCTTCCGCAGGTAAATGGTTTTATGTCCACCCAAAACCTGGTGATAAGAAATGCGGCTACGGCGCCTATTCTGAATGAGTCAAGTACAACTTTTGCAATTAATGGAATCACGGCGCAGCCTCCCGTTATTTCTAATACATCTCTTCCTTCAGGTACGATAAACACACCATACAATGCAAGTATTAGTGCAACCAACAACCCGACAACATACGGTGCAACTGGTTTGCCTGCGGGGCTTACTGTCAATGCCAGTACAGGTGTGATCAGTGGTACCCCAACTGTAGCAGGTAATTTTAATGTTACCCTTTCTGCTACTAACAGTGCCGGCGCTGCAACAAAGCAATTAAGTCTTGTTGTAAATCAGGCCACTGCTCCGGTTATATCAAATACTTCATTACCTGATGGTGTAGTAAACACAGCTTATAGCGCTGGCATTACCGCATCAAACAATCCGACATCCTTCACAGCTTCAGGCTTACCTGCCGGCTTAAGTGTAAATACGAGTACAGGTGTTATCAGTGGTACGCCTACCGCTACCGGTACATTTACAGTTACCCTCTCTGCATCCAATAGTGGTGGTACAGGCACAAAGCAACTTAAACTCGTTGTTAATTCTCCTGCATCGCAAACACCCTATGGAGGAACAGCAAGAAGCATCCCGGGGACAATTCAGGCAGAAGACTTTGATAATGGTGGTGAAGGCATTTCTTATCATGATGCAGATGCAACAAATTCAGGAGGGCAGTATCGTACCACAGGCGTTGATATTGAATCTTGTGCTGAAGGCGGCTACAACGTGGGTTGGATGCGGAGTACAGAGTGGCTTGAATATACGGTGAATGTTTCAACCGCAGGTGCTTATACTTTGCAGGCAAGAGTTGCTTCTGGTTTATCAGGAAGAACTTTTCATGTCGAACTTGATGGCACTAACATATCAGGAACTATTTCGGTACCTAACACCGGTAACTGGCAGACATGGCAAACGGTAAGTGTAACTACTCCTGCACTAACAACAGGACAAAAGGTTTTACGCATAGTGGTAGATGCTGATGATTTTAATCTTAACTATCTCACTTTCACAGCTACAAATGGAGGCGGTAATAGCGGAGTAACTTATAGAATTAAGAATCGGTGGCAAAACACATACTTATATGATGCCGGTGACAGGGTACGCTATGCTGCATCACCTTCAGGAACAACTTATGAATGGACGCTCGAAGATGTAGGTGGAGGTTTCAAAGAGTTGAAGAATGTTAGTACAGGTGAGTATATGCACATTGAAAATCTGCAAGGTTATGTTCAATGTACAGCACGTACTCTTGGGTGGAGCAGCTCTCGCTGGACAGTTGAAGACGCAGGTAGCGGATTTGTAAGGTTAAAAAATGCGTGGCAGAGCAACCAATACATTCATGTTGAAAACCTGCAGGGTCATGCGCAGTATGGCACTATTAACGCATCATGGCTTAGTGCACAATGGGTATTGGAATCAACTGCGGGACGATCTGCGAGTACAAGTACAGTTGCGTCTCAGCAAAATACTTTTTCTGAAGAAACTCCAAATGGGGGTGTTATAACCTATTGGCCCAATGAAGTAAAAGAAGAATTATTTATAAGAACAAACGGACAATTTGAACAGGCTCAAATTATCGACTTAACAGGAAGGCAGTGGTTTAGTGAATCCATCGGAGGAAAAGATGAGGTGCGGCTTGATGTAAGATCACTTACCGGAGGAATTCATATTGTAAAACTACGAGGCCGTAGCAATACTTATATGTTCAGGATTATTAAGAAGTAACACAATTAACTGTTGAAACAGAACCATTACAGTCGCTAGGATTGTAATGGTTTTTTTTATTGTGTAATGTGGTGGACTGTAGGATTCTTCCTCAACATTAAGGTCAATACAAAAGGAGGAAGAGTACATTATAGCAGCTGTAATTTTGGAGTAAATCTTTGTTTTTGCACGAATAAAAGGTATTTGAAAAACAGTAAGCATTCTTCTTAATTTTCCTTTAACGATTTCTCTATTTTCTATTTCTGTGGCACAACTTTTAAGCGAGCATAAAACGTTTGAAAACACGTGTTTATGAAAATAGCCCAGCATTCAGTTTCTGAAAAAGATTTATCCGTAATAAATATTGAGAAAGACATCTCTTCCATTAACAAGGATTATAAATATCAACGAATAAGTTGGCCAATTCAAAAAGTCTTTTGGATTCTTATAACAGGTGTTCTTGTCTTCGGCTTACTAGGCGGATTTGGTGACCACGATTTTATGAGTAGAAAAACTGCCAACCTTCCAGGAGCGGAGGTTGAATATGAAAGGTTTTTACGAATTGAAAAGAGTTTTGAAATGAGACTAACTCTGGATGATACGGTTAAAGATTTTTCTGTTGGTCTTAATAGAGATTATTTCGATAAGGTGAAAATAACTGACGTAATTCCTGAAGCACGCGATGTTTTTGCACGGGGTAATAGCATCGTTTATCAATTTAATTCAGATCAGGGCGGCACAATAGTTTTTCATCTAGATCCGATGAAGATGGGAAGTCAAAAACTGGAACTTGAGGTTAACGGTAAAAAAGCCTTCTTGTCTCAATACGTATATTTCTAGCAATGGAATCGGTCATTATACGGTCAGCAATTGTTTACATGTTCCTCTTCGTGGTGCTGCGAATGGCAGGAAAGCGGACATTGTCTGAGATGACAACATTTGATTTAATACTTGTGCTGATCATTAGTGAAGCAACGCAACAAGCATTGATTGATGATGACCACTCCATAATGGGGGGAATGCTTGTTATACTCACCCTTGTATTTATTGATTTCATACTGGCTATGTTTTCCAGTAAGTTCAGAATCTTCGACAAGATCATTAACGGTGTCCCCATGTTTCTGTTGGAGAATGGTACACTGCATCTCGATAGAATGAAGAAGGCCAGGGTGCAGCTTGAAGATATTTTGGAAGCTGCACGTAAAACACATGGTCTTGAAAGCATAGACGAAATTAAATCTGCAGTACTTGAAAAAGATGGATCCATTAGTGTTGTTCCTAAGTATAAGGACAAGCTCCTGGGTGTATAGCAGTATGTGAAATAAAAATGAGGTGATTTTTTAAAGTTTTAAATGTAGTTGATGGAGCAGGATAATAATGAATACCAACCGATTGAGAACTATGGTGTAATTGGCGACTTAAATACAGTAGCACTGGTTGGATTAAATGGTTCTATCGACTTTATGTGTTTCCCTTATTTTGACTCGCCAACTATTTTCGCCGCTATTCTGGATAAAGATAAGGGTGGGTATTTTAAAATTACTCCGGAACCTAACCACACACGGCAAAAGCAACTTTATCTTCCTGATACCAATGTATTGCTCACGCGATTTCTCGAGCGGCAGGGTATAGGCGAGATTGCAGATTTTATGCCTGTTCAGAGTGATCTGATCAGTAAAAGATTAATAAGAATTGTTACCTGTGTACATGGACATTTGCATTTTACTATGGAATGCCGGCCCAGGTTTAATTACGGCAGAACAGGGCATACTGTACATAGGCAAAGTGATACCGAAATACTTCTCAGAAGCAGTGACGGCAAGAACTCAACAGATCTGCGATTTTCCTCTACCATTCCCCTCAATGTAAAAGATAATGATATAGAAGTAGACTTTACATTAAATACGGGTGATAGTGTAATCTTTATCCTTGAATACCTGGATGGCAGTAATACCAAGGGCAATAAGGATCTGAGAGACTATGCGAGTAAGTCGTTATATGATACCATAAATTATTGGAAGAGCTGGGTAAGCAGAGGTACCTACAAAGGGCGTTGGATGGAAACAGTATATCGTTCAGCCCTGGTTTTAAAGTTGATGACCTCAAAGAAGCACGGTTCTATTATTGCGTCACCTACCTTTGGCTTACCTGAAGAGATAGGCGGCGTAAGAAACTGGGACTATCGTTATACTTGGATTCGCGATGCCTCCTTTAGTGTATATACTTTACTTAAATTGGGTTACAAGCGCGAAACCCGTGATTTTATTCACTGGGTAGAGAAGCAATGTAACGAAATTGCTGAGGCCGGAAGCTTGCAATTAATGTATCGGATAGATGGAAGCAAAGAACTGGAGGAACAGGAACTTGACCACCTTTCCGGATATAAAAATACACGACCCGTAAGAATTGGCAACGCCGCATACAACCAGGTACAACTCGACATCTATGGCGAGTTGCTCGATGCAATTTATCTATATGATAAGCATGCTGAACCCATTTCTTACGATTTCTGGTGTAACTTATCCAGGCAGGTAGACTGGGTGTGCGATCACTGGCATACACCAGACCAGGGTATATGGGAGGTAAGGGGAGGAGAGCGTGAATTTCTGTACTCGCGTATGATGTGTTGGGTGGCGCTGGACCGAGCTATGAAAATCGCGAAAGCACACTCGTTTCCATTGCCAGGCAAGTGGCGTAAGGAAAGAGATAAGATATTCATATCCATTCATGAAGAATTCTGGAATGAGGATCTCAAGTGCTTTGTACAATATAAAGGAGCTGACTCTGTCGATGCAGCAACCCTTCTCATGCCCCTGGTGCGTTTTATAGCACCAAAAGATCCAAGGTGGCTTTCAACACTAAAACGTATAGAAGAACAACTCGTATCAGATTCACTCGTATACCGGTACAGACCAGACGAGTCTATGGAAGGTCTGACAGGAGGTGAGGGAACATTCTCTATGTGTACCTTCTGGTATGTTGAATGTCTTGCTAAGTCTGGCCAGTTAAATAAAGCACGCCTCTGCTTTGAAAAGATGCTGGGGTATGCCAACCATGCCGGGCTATATGCAGAGCAGCTCGGTCTTCAGGGAGAACATCTGGGCAATTTCCCTCAAGCCTTTACCCACCTTGGTCTTATCTCCGCGGCCTTAAGCCTCGATAAACAATTTAATGATCAGCGTAACAAGGAAGAAGAGGAAATCGAGAATCAATGACGCAAGGATTGAAAGTGGTTTCCCAAGGCGTATTCCAAAAGCGATGTATATAAGTGCCGTTTCGGGTGAAATACGTTCGATATACATCGTAGAAACAGCGTAAATAGCTTGTAAATACGGTGTAGGATCGACAAAACGCCCTTTTCTCGAACCTACATCGAACATTCATCGAACCTACTTCGAGCCTACCATCTATTCAGCATGTTATCGCGGCGTAATAAGCCTAATGGGCCAGGAGTTAACCAGAGTTGGTTTTAGAGGTTGAATGACCGTTTTGGCAGGCTTCTGACTAAGAAATGAGGTGTTAATTCTTTGAGATCTGGATTATTCCTCCCCTGTCATTGTCACTTCCTGGTACAGGTAGTTGTATGCCAATTTCAATTTTCCAGTTCTTTGGAAGGGTAAATTCAAGGCCAGTATTAAAAACGCTTAAAGAAGAGTTTCCCGTAATTACTTCGCCAATAAAATACATCTTATTCTTTAGCAGGGCCAGGTCAATGCCTGCCATCGCTCCCCAATTTGTTCCTTCTCCCGCATATTGTTTATTGGCATAATAGGCTCCGGCAACAAATACGTAATCACCATCACTTATATCCAGCGCACCGTTGATGTAATCGAAGTTTACGAACTTAATTTCGTTGTTGTGTTTTGCAGCGTTTATGCCACTCCTTGTTCCGATACCTATCTGGAAATCATTTGTGATGATAAAAGCTTTCTGCATGTTGATAAGGAAGTCCGGGTTTTCATCTGGATGATTATCAGGGTCAACTTCTATACCTTGTGATCTTTTAAAATCAAGCTGATGGATTGTTAGTCCCACTTCGAAGTTGTAACCGAGTCCATAAGTAAAGGTTGTTGCAGCGTTGATCTCTTCCTTTGTGAAGACGGCTTGCTGCTGAAAGAAGAGTTTTTTATATTCTACAATTTCAGTTGTAGGTACATCAAACAGATTGTGTTGTGAAAATCCGGTGTCAGGTATGAGTACGCCAGTAAGAGAGAAAATTATAAGCACTAGTTTTTTCATCAGCGATGTTCATTAAAAACATGTACCTGATGGCTCTTTTTAAGCAATTACTTTTTTATTTGTGCTTGTATCTTTTGTGTTTGAGATAACACTTATTCTCCCATCCATTTCCATGTAAGCTTCCTTTACTTCCTTGAGAGAAGCCACTCCTTGCTCTCTAACCTGGCTCATGAGCTCGTCTTCTGTTATAAACTCTTTTCGTAAATTCTTTTTTATCAATACACCATTTTTAACCAATAGCAATGCAGGAGGGTGGATAAGCTTTTGAATCCATGGAAAATGAAATCCAAGATAATTTAAGAAGTGGCTCCATAAAAGTATGGTGCATACGAGAAGTATTCCGTCCGTTACAGAATGATAATCGTCGGACATTCCATTTTGAATGGCATCGGCAAGCATAACTACAACCAGTAAGTCAGTCATCCCTAAAGTACCCGCTTCTCTTTTTAAAACAACACGCAACAGTATGAATATGGCAAGATAGGTAACGCTGCCGCGTATAACGATTTCTATTAATGGTGTTTCAGGAACAAAAATCTTTTTCCAATCTGGCTGAGAAAACGGCCCTTCAATCTGCTTTCCTGCAATTTCCTTTTTTGTGCTTACTTCAGCTGTTGGCAGGAAAGCTGTAATTATAGATAAGCTTACCAGAAATAGAAATATGATAATGATAACCTTCATGTAGTGTCGTTAGCAGCTATCGATTAGTATAAATCGTGATTAATAAAATACCAATGGAATTGGTGTTACTCAACTTTTATACCTGAAGAAAGCATGTAATCAATTGTACATAGGGTTCAAAAATGGTTTACAAGCACTGCTAACGCTTGTCTGGATTTTCCTCTACAATAACGATGGGCGTTTACACACTTGAAACAGCACTTTCTTATGTGATGATTTTTGATTTATAATATAGTTGAAGAGTTGACTATGAAAAAGGACGATATACAGTCATGGGATTGGCAACGCATACTGTTTGGACAAGCGCCACCAACATTTCTTGTTGAAGTTCTAATCCGTACAATTATAGTCTATCTATTTCTGCTGGTTATTCTTAGACTTTTAGGTAAACGAATGGATGGCCAACTCACATTAACTGAGATGGCAGTAGTTGTTACCTTTGGGGCCATTGTTTCGGTTCCTATGCAATTGCCGGATAAAGGCATACTTCTCGGCATCCTCGCGTTACTTTTAGCAGCGGCATTTCAAAGAGGCTTTAACTGGTTAAATGTTAAGAATGATAAGATGGAAGAGATTACGCAGGGAACCATGAATATCCTCGTAAAGGATGGACTTGTGCAGTTGGATGAAATGAAAAAAGTAGGATTATCGAAACAACATCTTTTTGCCGCCTTACGAAAGGAAAAGATCTTTAATCTGGGAAACGTTAAGCGTGTATACTTTGAAGCATGTGGGCTTTTTAGTATTTATTCTGAAGAAGAGGCGAAGCCCGGCTTACCAACTTTTCCGTCCAATGAACTCGAGTTTGTTCATACTCAAACGAAAATAGATGAGTCAAGAATTGCTTGTTGTAATTGTGGTTATGTAGCCGAAACTACAGATCGTAATATCTCTTGTGAAAACTGCGGCGATAAAAACTGGATTGAGGCAATCTATTAGTAATTAGTTAGGAGAGACTTTATGAAACCGGAAGATATTAAATTATGGGATTGGCATCGCATGTTTATAGGAGAAGTACCTCCTGTATTTTTACTTGAGATTATGTTAAGGATGACGTTGGTGTACATTATCCTTATGGCATCCATGCGTTTACTGGGTAAGAGAATGGCAGCGCAGCTTACACGTAATGAATTAGCTGCCATGGTTTCGCTCGCTGCAGCCGTGGGTGTGCCTATTCTCTCTCCTGATAGAGGAATACTTCCATCTTTTGTTATAGCCATCGTTGTGGTTTCCATTAGCAGAGGAATTGCTTTAATATCAGCGCGAAGTCAAAAATCAGAAACAATTACTCAAGGACGGATTGACACACTTGTAAAAGACGGTGTGATGGATTTAAAAACGATGACGAAAACACGCATTACCAAAGAGCGGATCATGGCACAGCTGCGTTATGAAAAGCTAAAGCACCTGGGGGAGGTAAAGCGTTTATTCATTGAAGCGAACGGAATTTTTACGCTTATTAAATCCGATAAGCCAAAGCCTGGCTTACCCGTTATACCAGAGTCAGATAAAGAATTTTTAAAGCAATTAAAGCCCAACGGTATAATGGTTTGCTATGTTTGCGGCCGCCCGCGTGGGCCAGGAAAGCCTAATCAGGAGTGTCCGAATTGTAGACACATTAATTGGGTAATTGCAGTACAGTAATGAGGAGTAAAAAAGAAGTTATGATAACAACAGAGACAGCATTTAAAATTTCGAAAGAAGATATAACATGGCTTAAACAGTACATTAAGAATTCTTCCCCATCAGGAAATGAAGTGAGCGGCCAGAAAATATGGCTTGACTACATTACACCTTATATTGATGATTACTTTACTGATGCTTATGGCAACGTTGCTGCAGTAATAAATCCGGGTCAAAAATTTAAGGTGGTAATAGAAGCACATGCAGATGAGATTGCCTGGTATGTTCATTTTATTACCAAAGATGGATTTCTTCACGTTGAAAAGAATGGAGGCATAGACCCGGGTATTGCACCATCGCAACGCGTGATCATTCGCACGGAAACGGGTACTGTTAAAGGAATTTTTGGATGGCCTGCTATTCATACCCGTTCATCTTCAAAACAACCCACCCCTGATAATATTTTCGTTGACTGCGGATGTAGAAGTAAAAAGGAGGTAGAAGAGCTAGGCATACAAATAGGCGATTGTATTACCTATGAATCCGGTTTATCCGTTTTAAATAAAAGATTCTTTGTGGGTCGCGGGCAGGATAATAAGATGGGTGGATATATGATAGCAAATGTTGCTAAACTTTTGCGCGAAAACGACGTGAAGTTACCTTACACGCTTTACATCGTCAATGCTGTACAGGAGGAAGTTGGCTTGCGCGGAGCGAGTATGATGTCTAACAGAATACAACCAGATGTTGCTATTGTAACGGATGTTACACATGCAACACATACGCCATTGGTAAGTGAACTAAAGCAGGGAGACATAGCACTGGGCAGGGGCCCTGTAATCAAAAAGGCGCCGCCAATTCATAATAAGCTTCGGGAATATATTGTAAATACGGCTCGTGAAAATAATATCCCTTTTCAACTTTCAGTTTCTGCTAAGAAAAGTGGTACGGATGCAGATGCATTTGCATATACGAAAGCTGGTATTCCATCTGCTTTGATTTCATTACCGCTGCGCTACATGCATACGACAGTTGAGACAACAGCAAAAAGTGATATAAGAAATACGGTAAAGTTACTTTACGAGGTAGTTCAGAACATGTCCCCTGATTTCGACTTTAAATATTTATAAAATAGTATTGATTTAAGTGAATAGGAAAACGAGGAGCTGGTGATTATGAATTCACCAGCTCTTTTGCTTCTTGTAGCTTTACAGAAACTTCTTTTTTCTTTCCTTCTCTTTGTACAGTCACATTCAATACATCACCGGGTTTGTGGCTTGCAACGATCTCCATAAGCTGGGGTGTACTTTGTATTGCTGTTCCGTTAATTTCTGAAATTACATCTTTTATTTTGATACCTGCTTTCTGCGCGGCTCCGTTGCGTGCCAGGTTTGCTACTACAACACCTTGAGAGATATCAAGTCCCATTTCTTTAGCAAGTTGTCCGTTTAAATCTTGTATCACAACACCTAGGTATCCTCGTTGTACCTCTCCATGTTTGATGAGATCGTCCATTACGCGCTTTACGATGTTGCTGGGAACAGCGAAGGCATAGCCGGCAAATGTTCCGGTAGGCGTGGCAATGGCAGTATTAATGCCAACAAGTTCTCCTCTTAGGTTTACGAGTGCGCCGCCACTATTGCCTGGGTTAACTGCAGCATCAGTTTGTATGAACGACTCTATTGCAGAGTTGTCACTTAAAATATGAATGTTACGTGCTTTTGCACTTACTATGCCTGCTGTTACAGTAGAGGCCAGGTTAAATGGATTTCCTACAGCTAGCACCCAATCACCAACTCTTACTTCATCCGAGTTGGCCAGCTTTGCTACCGGTAAATTACTTTCATCAATTTTCAAAACAGCAAGGTCTGTTGAAGGATCAGCACCCACAACTTTTGCTTTGTAATCTCGACCACTGGAAAGTGAGACAATTACTTCCTGCGCATTATCAATAACGTGATTGTTGGTGACGATATATCCATCGTTAGATACAATAACACCTGAGCCAGAAGCTTCCTGTAACTGCTCTTCCTGCCATTCACGATTTTTATACTGTTGCTGCCAGAATTCGTCGCCGAAAAAGTCGTAAAATGGATTTCGCTGTGCTCGGGCTGCAATGCGAGAGCGAATATGCACTACTTGCTTTAGTGTTGTTTCTGCAGCTTCTCCAAAACCAACGCTAAACACATTGTTGATCGAGTCTGCTGCGGATGAACCAGTATATGATGTGCGCTTTGCTAATGGATTAACGATAGTGTTTGATGCAGACGTATCGTCTTTTTCAAAACTCTTATAGAGAAAGATGGCGACTATGCCACCAACTAAAGCGATAAGGAGTTGTCCCAATATTTTCATAGATTATAGATTAAGATTCTAAGGCTTCATGCTATAATTCTATGCCCTCTAAGTAGATGTTGTTTAAGAATACCTTATTCTTATCAATGCTGTGCATCATTTCTTAACGTACGAAGGGTAATTGAATATCGAACGGCTTTAACGGGGGTAATACTGTGCTCCCACTCACTCCGTGATGCCCCATCAATAACGTATAAAGAGCGCCTCTTTACAGGAAGTGAGATAATTGATTTTCTTCCTTGCTTTTCTTTGTCATAAGGACGTAGGCGAAAAGTGCAGTCTGATGAAAGCGAAATACCTGCAATGAGTTCAAAAGGTGGTGCATCACGGTGCCAGTTAATTACTGAACCTACTGGATATTCTGTGACCAGGAGTTCAGCAAAACGTTCTTTGTCGATATTTAACTTGTCGGATATTTTTTGTAGGAGGAAGTCAAATCCCTCTGGAATAGGTTCTCCCTTGGTAATAGACCTTTGATTGAAGTTATAATCGTAGCCAAAGCTCTTTACCTTTCTTTTTGCTTCATACCCTTGGAACTGAAAGGTGTGTAACTGTACTTCCTTTATTTCATGAAGAAGTTTTTCTTCTTCTGCCATTGATAAAAACTCAGGTATGTATGAAAAACCTTCAGGTGTAACGGGATTTATAGGGAATAACGTGTCCATGGTGATGCTTAGAAAACAATGATACAAAAAAGCAGTAAGAAGTGAGAATAGAATCTCGCTCTTACTGCTTTCCATAATTGAATTCTTTCCGTTAGATCGGGTAGTTTCGCGGTGTCATTTGAACACTTACCCATTGAACGGTGGTCATTTCTTCTATGATGAAATCATTGCCGAAACGTCCAACACCTGATTGTTTTTCACCTCCAAACGGTGTGTTTGGTTCGTCGTTTACTGATTGGTCATTAATATGGATCATTCCTGTTTCTACTTCACGCGCTACCCTTATTCCGCGTTGAAGATTTGTTGTATGCAGTGCACCGCTCAGTCCAAATTCTGTTGCGTTGGCAAGTTCAATAGCCTCATCGTCGTTGCTGAAAGATATCAATCCTACAGCAGGGCCAAATACTTCTTCCTTGAAGATTGGTGTGTCTTTCGTTACGTTAGAAAGAATTGTTGGCTGGAGTACATTACCTTGTGCCTTTCCTCCAATTTCCAATTTAGCTCCTGCTTTCACAGAACGGTCAATAAGATCAAGCACGCGTTTCACTGCTTTGTTGTCAATGAGCGGTCCTATGGCAATGTCTTCATTTCTTGGATCACCATACTTGAGTGACGATGCCTTGGCAATAAACTTCTCCTTAAATTCTTCAAATATATTTTTATGAATAAGAATGCGGTTGGTAGACATGCATATTTCAGCCTGGTGCATAAATCTTCCAAAGATTGCTGCTTTGACAGCAAGATCTACATTGGCGTCATCAAGAATGATAAATGGATTGTTTCCACCAAGTTCAAGCGCTAATTTCTTAAGGCCTTCTCCACCAATCTTCCCTATATTTTTGCCCACAGGCGTTGAACCTGTAAAGGAGACGAGTTTAGAAACAGGGTGACCTGTAAAATAGTCTCCGATAACGCTCGATCTACCTGTAACAATATTTAATACACCCGGGGGTAGCCCTGCTTCCTCCAATACTTTCGCCATAAATGTACCTCCGGTTACCGGTGATTGAGAAGCTGGTTTTACTACAACCGTGTTGCCACAGGCGATCGCTGGTGCAATGGAACGCATGGAAAGATACATCGGAAAATTCCATGGGCTTATTACCGCTATTACACCTAAGGGCTTACGAAATACATAGCTTTCTTTTCCTGGTGTTAGAGAAGGGATAATTAAGCCGTTCAATCGGGTAGGATAGGAGGAAGCTTCGAGTAGCATGTTGTATGTTTGTGTTACTTCAACATTAGCTTTTACATAAGTGCTTCCTACTTCTTTGATGAGCCAGTCTACGGCTTCATCTTTCCTTTGCATCAGAATTTGTGCTGCCTTTATCAGTATATCACGCTTTGTTGTAGGTAGTTCGTCGGCCCATTTTCTTTGCCTTTCTTTGGCTACCTGAAAAGCGTTATCTACATCTTTTTTGCCTACGCTTTTAAAAGTAGCTATCACTGAGTTATCAAAAGGATTATGCACTTCCAGTTGATCATCTTCGCTCCCATCTATCCATTGACCATCGATAAACTGTTTGTTCAGGTTGTCGTATAGGGCCACATCGTTTCTAACTTCGCTTGCTACCATAACTATTTTGTTATTTCAGTGGTTTGTAATTCTTCAAGTTCTACAATATCCTCCTCAGAGAGGGAAATGTCTTTTGCTTTAAAATTCTCTTCAAGATGCTTTACGCTGGATGTGCCCGGAATCAATAGGATATTGGGAGAGTGATGTAATAGCCAGCTTAAGGCCACCTGATGGGCAGTTGCATTATGCTTCTGCGCTATTTTTCCAAGTTTCTCTAGTGCTTTTACGTTACCTGCATTGAGTGGGTACCATGGTATGAAGGCCATGTTGTTATCCTCACAATATTCAAGTACTGATTCCCACTTTCTGTTATCTACACTATACATGTTTTGAACCGATACAATTTCTACGAAGTCCTGTGCCTTTTTAACTTCTTCAACACTTACTTCAGAAAGGCCAATGTGTTTTATTAGTCCATTTTGCTGAGCCTGTTTTAAAAAGTTCATTGTGTCTTCAAACGGCACCTTTGGATCTACCCGGTGCAGTTGATACAAATCTATTTTGTCAAGCTTTAAACGTTTAAGACTTCCTTCTAATGCCTTGGTAAGATGATCAGGATGTGAGTTAATTGGCCACTGGTTAGGACCTGTACGTGTAAGGCCTCCTTTGGTAGCAATTATAAGACCCTTCGTGTAAGGGTGTAACGCTTCAGCTATCAGCTCTTCTGATATATGCGGACCATAGCTATCTGCAGTATCAATAAAGTTAATACCTAGTTCTACTGCTCGCTTTAAGACTCTTATTGCTTCCTCGCGATCTTTTGGAGGACCCCAGATACCATCGCCGGTTATACGCATTGCGCCATAACCCATTCTGTTTACAGTAAGATCATTGCCGATCGTAAAAGTTTTTTCGAAAGTTGCTTTCATACATTTCCTTATTTTGTTTCTAATGATTTATTGTTGCCTTGCAGTTTTACTATGTCCAATTGTAATTGCTATAACCATGTAAAGAATCACCCTTACTGAAATTATCATTCCATTCAGGTGTATTACTTATTTCTTTATATGTTTAGTAACATCGTTGAATAAGAATTGTTCTTTCTAAAATTGTCAACAGTCTTGCTGCGCGCCAGGACGTATTTTATCAAGATGGATGTATCAAGAACAACTGGTAATGTGTAAATCGAAGTAAATAAAGAAACTTGTTATATAAGGGAGGTAAATACATGTATGTAAAGTGAGAGATAAAAGAGTAGTTGTTGCCATTTAGTAAATGGCAAGCTATGTCTCGTATCACTCTCTTTTGCTACCTATTTTTCGTCTTGCTTAAATAGCAAGGACTTCAGGAGCATTTATTGTTCTGTCAGGAACGGTAGTCTCCAATTCCTGGTGGTATACCCCTGTAGGCAGTATACCACATCCACCATGTTTCTTCATTACCCTTAATTGAGCAAGGACATCTTCACCACAGTGACGTTCCGGAAGTTTCTCCCAGAAATTAAATCCACCTACATCAGCAAGCTTTTGCGCATCGTACATAACACAACCTCCAACCCAGGCTACCTTGTAGCTGATTGGTGTGGACGGATCAGCTTTTAAATTTTGTTGTACGTGATATACATTAGCAGCATTATGTAATTTGTAGCGTTGCCATTCACTAGTGCCCGGCAGAACATCTTCCGGTTGAACTTTATCCCAAAGTTCAATGTGTTGTTCGTGCGGACGAACTACATTGAGATAACTTAATCCAATCACGGCAGAGCCTACAAATCCGCAGCCTTCTCTTTCTATTGTCTCTTTCATTACCTGTACTACATAAGGTTCAAGAATTAAGTCGTCATCGAGAAAGAGAACATAAGGTGCAGCGGATTGATCAAGTAAAAATTGCCGTTGCTGTGCCATGCCGCGAGGAGGTAGATTTTTAAGAATGCTTGTTTTTACTCCTCTCAGTTCTAAAAGCCTAATTGCTGTTTGTACCGAATTGTCTTTATAGATTTCGTCATCAGGGGATTGATCTGACACAATAATATCGAAATCGTTTTCTTTTTGATAACACAAGCTGGTTAACGTTACTGCTAGTGCTTTTAATCTTTTATAAGTAGGTATAAGTATATGAATAGATTTCATATCGTTTAGTAAGTAGTCTTATATGGACAGAGGTGTATAGAAAAAATCAGGCCTGTAACAATCCGAAGATTATTACAGGCCTGATGCTAGAAATTGAGCAATTAATTCTCTAGCCGATTAAGGCCATGATGTTTCTGTCATTGGTATAACCATAAGCTCTGGAATTACGCTGCCGTTTGGTTGAGTTAATACATAACGTATTGATTCAGCTACGTTTTCGGGGTTCTGCAGCAGGTTCAGATCAATGTCAGGGAAGCGATCTAATAAGAACGGAGTTTGCATACCACCGGCAACAAGTGCTGTTACTTTAATTTTATCTTTTCTCGCTTCTGAGTGAATAGCATGGCTGAAGCCTGAAAGACCCCACTTACTTGCATGATATGCGGAAGCATTTGGCCACGCTCTTTTTGAAGCCGTCGAAGTTATGTTAATAATATGGCCACTACCATTTTTCTTCATGTACGGATAAACAGCTTTGGTTACAATGAATGGTCCTGTAAGGTTAACATCTATTACCTGCCTCCATTCTTTATACGATAACTCTTCAATTGATTTTGTATAGTCAACACCGGCATTGTTAACAATTACATCAATTTTGCCGTGGTCGTTCACTATCTTCTTAACTGTTTCCTCTACATTATTTTCATCAGTAACGTTTAAAGTATAGCCATAAGCCTTCTTGCCCTGAGAAGTAATTTCGTTAACAGTCTTTTCCAGCAAAGATGCATTTACGTCTGTGGCAATCATAATAGCGCCATCTTCAGACAAAATGCGACATATAGCTGCGCCTAGGCCCCGGGCAGCTCCTGTTACGAGTATTACTTTTCCTTCAATTGTATTTAATTGTTTCATAATTTATTTATGGTTCAGATTCGCTGTAAATACTTTCTGTTATGTTATTGTTTACATACGTTTTGTTAACTACCTGGTGGAAAATCTTAAGCCAGTCATTAGTAAAACGCTTCATGTTGAATTTCTGGAGTGCTGTTTCTCTTGCACCCTGCGAAAGTGTTTGTGCCTTGTCAGGATTATTAAGCAACATCTTCATCTTCTCGATAAGAAAATCAACATCAGTTGATATATACCCCGATTGGCCATTGGTTACTGTTATAGACATCTCGGTTGTAGCCAATCCGACAATGGGCAGGCCAGCCATCATCGCTTCACAAACGGAAAGCCCGAGACTGGTATAACGGATTGGATTAAAGAAAAACCTGTATTGAGAAATTAGTTCGGGAAGCTTCCTGTTGTTAATATCCCCTAGTCCTCCAACTTCTTCTGAACCCATTCCTACAATGTCCAACGGAATTTCTTCTCTTACTTTTTTAAATACGTCTAATCCGAGACGTCTTCCTCGCTTAACGATACCGTTGATAACCACGATACCTTTATCAAGTGTACCTTTATATAAATACCCGGGGTCAACCACGCCATGCTCAATCACTGTTGTCGGAGAACTATTATTATCCCACATTAGTCTGTTGAAGTGTGTAACGTGAGCAAGTAAGGTATTTGGATCGTCTACCACATGTTTGGTGTCTGTTGGTACCTCACGTGGAGGATCATGCTCGAGATATATCTTAGGAAGAGCACGTTGCTTATCACTTAAAATTTCATACTGGTCGTGCGTATAGTTCTTTTTTGATTGGAAGAGTATAACATCAAATTCAAGATTCTTTACTTCCTCAGCAGGCACGCTTATCACATTATCACCCCATGGAAAGCTCGGTGTTCTTGCCCCATATCCTTCTTCCTTACTGTTTTTGTGAGGAAGATAAAACGTACAGGGGGTTTGTGTAAGGTAATATAAATAACTACCGTGTATGTGCCATGTTAAAACTCTCAGATTACTTCTCTCAGTCATGTTGTTGTTTCATTAATGATATACAAATTCCTTCTGCCTCACTTTTTTATCCATCGATGTTTGTAACAATTCTTCCGCTGCCCTGTAAACTTGATCAACAGTTATATCTCTCACGAATGATATCTCATGCCTGCACGTTGTAGATGATGGCTCAAAGGGATAAGGATCATTAGGAATGATACCACAATAAGGGCATTCCATTTTCCAGCTAATCACAGGCCTGTGAATTCTTCGGTTAAGAGGTGCCCAGTTAATAGCATTAGGAGCCCAGTATATTCCTACCGTGGGACACTGTACAGCTTGCGCTACATGTAGGGGCCCTGTGTCAGGCGATACCATCAGTGAAGCTGAAGAGGCGAGCGCAGCGAGACCTCCTATGCTTACGCCGCAGGCATTAATGGCTTGGTGCTGCATGCCATTGATGATTGTATCTGCTATCATGCGGTCGGCTTCAGATCCTGTAAATAGTACTTCAATACCATCCTGACGGAGCGAATCGGCCAGCCTGATATAGTTTTCCCAGGGCCACATCCTTCTGTTATCATTTGCTACAGGGTTGATGAGCACATAAGGCTTACCTCCCAGATAGCTCATAATCTCCCGTATCTCATTTTTGTCAGACTCAAGCACAGAGAGTCGTGGCTCTGTTTCATGTGTAACAGCGCCAATCAGTTTTACAATTTCGAGATATCGCAGTACTTCCGGCTGATAGTAGTAGTATTGGATAAAACGATCAACCCGCTCTGCTTCCTTTGTCCATGAGCCTACCGTGAGCTTTGCTCCCAATTGTTTAAGAAAGGGGTTAGCAGAAATACCATATCCCTGAAAGCTAATGGCTATGTCGAACTGCTCTTTACGCATCCTCTCAAAGAAGGCTTTTACATCATTCGTATCTTCAGCGCGATCTTCCTCGTTTCGGATTCCCTTTTTTACAGGTACAATGATTACCCTATCTATTGGTGTTCTGCCTCTAACAAGGAACTCCTGATGCCATGGTTTTCCGAGGAGGACGATTTCCGCATATGGGTAAGTTGCGCGAAGTGCATGAAGCGCGGGAAGTGTTACAACGAAATCACCGAGGGCGTTAGCTCTCAGGACAGCAATCTTCTTCACATCTTTTACGTACCCCGGATAATTCATCGTAGTTTTTGGAATGGGAATAAAAACAGGTGAATAGAAGCGTAAAAAAGTAATGCCGCCTGTAAAAGGATTTGTTCAGAATAAAAAGGATAGCAAATGGGGAACTAATTGCATTTTTTAGATGCCACGTCGAAGAAATGTGTTCTCTTTAGAGGAGGACCTGGTAATGCACAAGAGGCACAGAATTTTTAAAATCGCTACCTGATTTAAACTTACCGAAATGCTCCGAATCGTTACTTTGAACCTAAACTACTACGTGGATAAACACGGCCCCTGGGAAACCAGAAAAAAACTTATCATTGATCAACTTCAAAAAACTGATCCGCATATTGTCGCTTTCCAGGCGGTAGCAAAAGATGCAAAATTGTATGATGGAAAAGACCAGGCATTTCAGATATGTGAAGAGCTGAGCGGTTTTCAGTCACACTATTTTCAAGAGGCTCAAACAACATCTGAAGGTTTGCAACAGGGCAGTGCGATTATCTCAAAGTTTCATATGCTTGATAAAAGCTTTCAGAACTTAAGCCTGTTACAAGGCTTTGATGATACAAATAAGAGAGCGCTGTTGAAGGCTACGTTTAAGAGACCTAACGGAACTTTTAACTTTTATAACGCACACTTTTCATGGGTACATGAACAGGCTACTAAAAATGTTGAGGAAGCATTACAGTTTATGCAAAAAGATAACGCTCCTTCTTTGTTAGCAGGAGATTTAAATACATTATCTGACAGCACGGCCTTTGTGCCCTTCAAACAGGCAGGTATGATAGATGCATGGCAACAGGCAAATGGAGATAAGGAGGGATTTACTTTCGAATCCGATAAACCATCGATCCGCATCGATTACTTCTGGATTTCATCAGAACTTGCAAAAGAATTGAATAAGGTAGAAATCATTTCTCATCCTCAGAATAGCAATGCAAGACTTTCAGACCATCTTGGATTAATGCTCGAGTTGAATGTAAAGGTGTAATAGCTGAAGTTACCGATACTTTTCTTGGTAGGAATTAGCCGCCAATAAATGCGTGGCTAATTTTCTATTTAATTTTACTAACAATCTGCACAGGATTGCCATCAGGATCATATACCCAGGCAGCTCTAAGATTTGATAAAAAATTATGAGGCTTACTTATTTCTCTAACTTCATTTTTTATTAGTAGATCAAAAATCACGTCTACATTATCTGTCCAAAGGGCTATCTCTGCCCTTGGAGGACCCGATGAAGCAGGAATGTTATGAATATTTTTCGCGGCTTCCATTGAGGCTACACCTAAGATGAAGTTATCCAGTTTAAGTTCTATGTGAACAGGCTCGCCCTCTGACGGAGTTCTGAAAATTTCAGAGAAGCCAAAGAAGCGCACATAGAAATGCGAGACTGCTTGTACGTCTCTTACATAAAGATTTACTTGTGGATTTCTAAATGTTGGTTTCGAGCGTGTCATTGTTCGGCTTAGCTTATTTTATTAACAAGGTATTACATTTCGCCTTTCCAAATAAAGTAGCTTTTTAATTTACTACTGTTTATCACAGTTTATGTTCAATAAGGGACCTGCTATTTTTTAGAAGTAGAAAATATCCACGAGCAGAAATCAGGCTCAGCAGAAGCGTTGGCCCAACTCCTCTGATGACTGGCTTCAGGATACAACTTAAAGGATACTGAAGCGCCAGAAGCCTTGAGCGCTTTTGCCATCTTTTCAGTTTTACTACTTGATACAACATCGTCTTTCTTGCCTGCGAAGATGCGCCATTTTGTTTTGGCCATGGAAGCAGCTTTGTTTGCATCACCATCTCCTGAAACAGCAACAGCAGATTTAAATGTGCCGGGATACTGCGCAACCATTGCAAACGTGCCGTAGGCTCCCATTGAGAAACCAGCAATGTTTATTTGATTCTTGTCAATAGAATGTTTTGCAACAAGGCTATCCAATAAGCCCTTAAGTGTTTGTGTTATGGACTTATCAAACCAGTAATTGCTAACTGGACATTGGGGAAAGACAATAAATGCAGGATACTTTTCTCTAATAGTATCAGCCTGAAAAAGTTTTGAGCCGAGCGAGAGCTGTTGTTTATTATCGGTTCCTCTTTCTCCAACGCCGTGTAGTAATAGAAGTAAAGGATACTTTTTGCTTGCATCATAATTTCGTGGAAGTAAAATGCGGTAGGGCATTTCTTGAAACTTGCCAGATGCGTATGATTCGGAATTGATGGTTATCGTAGACCCTTCAGTGTTCTTCTTCTCTATAGCGGCAGTTTGCTGCTCAATTGTTGCTAGGACCTCTTCGTCTTTGTCACAACCTGCAATTAATAGGGTCATGAATATAAATACATATAGAACCGGCTTCATGGTTTAGGATAAGTAATTAAATGGTGATGAGTGATGCACTGACCTATAACGTCAAGTGATATTGAAATTAGCTGTAGCCAACTGGAATATCAGGAGAACCAAGTTTTTCTTCGATAGGAAGCGTATATCCAGAGATTAGTTACCCTATAATATGCAATAGGAGGGAGTAAAATGGAGGATTAAGCAAACTCAAATTGAAAGAACATTCAGTAATAACCAAGGAAAGCCGCTTCAAAAGTTAAATAGTACTAAAGTTACACCACTTGCTTTATAGTACCATCCAGCTAACTGCTTCTCTCGCTTCTGGATAAGGTGCCGACATACGGCTTTTAGAGATTATCTTATCCAGCCAACAGCTTTTCTCCATTGGTCTACTTTGTGTTTTCTTTCTTCAACATCCTGAGGGGGTAATTGATTCTCCGCTTTTACTTGTCTTCTCATAATTTCTGTTTGTTCCTCAAGCGTATTAAGTCCGATAGCCTTACGTCTTTCATTTACTTTCTGCAGGTTATCAAAAGGTTTTGGGTTTAGTTCTCCATTTGCATCCCAATCGAATTGTGTTCCGTAAGATTGTGGCTTTCCTTCCAGCACAGCTATACGGTCCGTAAGGTAGGCTAAATTTCTTGGATCCACTTTGTTTTCACTAACTGCATTAGCTAAAAGTTCAGCACATTTTCTCATGAAGTTTGGTTGACTTATTGAATGTTGGATTATTAACCAGGCTGCCTCACTTGCCTCTTTCCCTACTTTATCAATGGTAGGGTAACCAATTTCATCTATGATCTCTTCTAATCCCTTTGCATTTTGGTTATGCAGTTTCTCCATTTCCTCGTTATACCCTTCTCCTAGTTTTCCATTTTGTATAAGCTGATCTCTAAGTTTGAGGTCTGCATCTCTCATAGAGATTATTCTTTCAGCAATAGTGTTATATTCCATTTTGTTATGGGTATTTATACAAGAGGTCAGGAGAATAAATGTCAATATCACTAATGTACCGCTAATGCTGATGATTGGCGTGCAGGAGTTTTTCCGCACGACATTATTGTTCCTTTATACTTGTTTTCTGATTGTTCTTTTTCCAATTGCTTCTTTCCCCAGTTATGCAAATGCTTTATAAAAGGAATTAACTCTTTTCCTGTATCACTTAGTGAATATTCCACTCTGGGTGGTACTTCATGATATACTTTTCGGATGATGAGATTGTCGTCTTCCAGTTCGCGTAGTGTTTGAGTAAGCATTTTGGTAGTTATATCTGGAAGTGTTCTGCTTAATTCGCCGTAACGCAATACCTTTGTTGAATTTAAATGCCATAAGATGCGCGCTTTGTATTTTCCTCCGATGTGTTTAAAAGCGTAATCAACCCCACACATTTGTGTTGATGGTAAAGTTTTTAATTTATTTTTCATTTTTATAGGACTTTAAATTGTTGAAGACCAACATTACATACTTTTTGGTTCGTAGGATACCAATTGGTACGTACTTGCCTATTGGTATACAAGCAAATTAGTATTGCAGTTCATTTAAAAGAAATAAAAATGAACTTAAAATTAAAAGACAAAGTAGCCGTAGTTACCGGTGCGTCAAAAGGTATTGGTGCAGCCCTTGCAAAAGCATTTGCAAGTGAAGGGGCAAAAGTTGTTGTTAATTACGCATCGAATAAAGAAGGTGCGGATAATGTTGTAAATCAGATTATAAAAAACGGCGGCACTGCAATCGCAGTACAGGCGGATATTACGAAATCGGTAGATGTAAAGAGACTCTTCGAGGAGACAAAAAACGCTTTTGGAAAATTACATATCTTAGTTAATAATGCCGGCGTTTTCATCATTGAATCATTAGAGGCAATAACAGAGAAGAGCTTTCATACACAGGTAAACACGCATTTTTTGGGAAATGTGTTATGTACTCAACAAGCTGTTAAATTATTCGGAGACAGCGGAGGAAGCATCATCAACATCAGTTCTACCGTAAGCGCGAACCCTGTTCCAAATTCGGGTACACTGGTTTACTCTGCAGCAAAAGCAGGTGTCGATAACATGACGAAGTTGCTGGCAAAAGAACTAGGCCCAAAGAAAATTCGAGTAAATACAATTGCCCCAGGTATGACAGAAACAGAGGGGACGCAGGAAGAATTCAGGGGTAGTGAACTTGAAAGACAAATGCTGGCAATTACACCATTGGGTCGCATTGGTCAACCAGAGGACATTGCAAAAGTGGCGATATTCCTCGCGTCTGATGATGCCGGTTGGGTAACCGGTGAACGCATTACGGTTAGTGGTGGATTATTGTAATTATTCTGAGTAGTATAAGAGATGCCGTCTGTAATGGACGGCATCTTGATTATTTCGGAGTTGTTTGCTTTTAAAGGGAAGCTCTCACGTTACTTCTTACTTTCAACAACTGCTAAATTGTTTATAATTCTCCATTCATTATCGGTATCTAGAACCAATGAGTTATAAGAAACAAAGTGGTTTTCTGAACTCTCCAAGCGTAGCTTAACAACTGCAATTGTTTCATTCACGTCAATATTTTCAATATTTATCTTTCTTGGGAGTCCTCCAAAGATTCCTTCTTTAATGTTAGCCAAATATTTTTGCTTGTCAATAATTGTTACGCCTGCAGTGCCCATAAACCCATTATTAGTTACTCGGAAATCCTTGTGCAATACTTTATCCAAGAGCATCACATCACTGTTGTCTCCTCCTTTTACAAAATCCGTAACTGCTTGTTTTACTTTATCTGTCATTTAGATGTATAATATAAGTTCTTTTGAAATGTTGTGCTTACTGGTCGTTCAGAGAATTAATTCCTTGTTCTAAAAGTTTGGCTAACCCGTCTTTCATTGCTTTGACCTGTTCAGGAGGGTGTCCCTGCCAGATTGTAACTTCTCCAACAATCTTAAAAGGATGTGCTGAACGATAGGATTTTGTTGGATTGCCTGGGAATTTTCTGTCTGTTAAATCAGGGTCGTCTTCAATTGGTCCTGTAGGTTCTACTAAGTATATTCTTTCTCTTCCTTCTCCAAAAGCAAGTTCAGCACCCCAAACTGCAGCATCCAATGTAGCTGACAGGAAAATATACCTGGCATTTTTTCTTTGTCCATAGTTTGAATTGAAGCCTACCGTAATGAGGTCACCTATTCTCAAATCAGCTTTTGTGCCGTGAAAATAGGTTTGCTGGAACGGTGTATGTACTGTTGTTGCTGGTACATTATGGTCTTTATTGTTTGTCATTGAATCTTGCATTAGTGGCTGTCATTAGTTCGATAGATTTTAACAAATAGGATTGGATTATCTCTATTTCCTGCTCGGTAAAAGTTGAAATCAACTTATCTGTCTCATTCTGAAATTTTTTATAAAAAGGTTCGAAGAGTGCTTTGATCTTTTTAGAATCCGGTACAATGATTACCTTCCGTCGATCATTCTTGTCGAACTGTCTTTTCAATAGTTTCTTTTTCTCAAACCTGTCTATAAGACCAGTTACAGCACCCGTTGTTAATCCAGATAAAGCAGCAAGTTCACCTGCTGTTAAATTACCTTTTTGAAGAAAGAAGCCTAAATACTTGTGGTCCGTACCGGCAAAACCGGCCATGCGTGCAATGTTTTCATGCATTTGTAATGCGGTATAGGCATATCGCTGACTAACCTTTCTTAAAGCAATCCTGTTTTCGTTGGGCATTTATCTTAACTCATAAATATCTTAGTGACAAAGATAATTAAAAGTATGAATTGTAGATGGATAACTTTAACATTTAAGGAAATTCACAGGCCATTCAGAATTGTTATACTTTTCCTTCAAATCTTTTGATTGCTTCTGGTGAAACAGGGGTAAATAAATTTATCAGGTTGCCATCAGGGTCACGGAACAGAAGGGATTTATTACCCCAAGGCATGGTTGTTGGTTTTTGTATAATGTGGCTTTGAAGAAAGTTAACTAGTTTTTCATAGACGGCGTCTACGTCTTTGACTACGAATTCTATTATAGCAGTGCGGTTTTGAGCAGCTTTTGCAACTTCGTCACCTCCAAAAAATTGTAAAGTTTTAGTGCTTCCAATGGCAAGCGTTGCTGACGGTGTTTTTAATTCAGCAAAATCTGGAGTGTATTGTATTGCTGACATTCCGGTTACGTGCTCATAAAAGCTTACCAACGTTTTTACGTCTGTAGTAATGATTCTAGTTGAAACAAAATTCATAATCCTATCCTTTTTGTTTTAAAGTGAGATAATTGTTTGATACAAAAATGAAATAGGCTTGTGACAACAGTGTGTCAGGAAGGGTAACTTTTTTTATTTTCTTTTAAATAATCTGTAAGGCTTACTTTGGCAGGACTGAAACTTCATTAAGTAAGTTATTGTTGTGCTTTCAATTCAAGAAAACTTAAGGAACATTTGATGGCACAAGTCAAAGTGTGTTTCGTTGACGTAGAATTTGTGGCTTCCTATGCTTGTAAACCCTGCTTTGAGATAAAAATCAATGGCTCTGTTATTACCTACCCAGGTATACAGCCACATACCCGATTGGTTATTGTTTTTAGACAGTTCTATGTTGAAGTTCAAAAGCTCAAGACCTAGTTTCAAACCATAAAAATCTTTCAGTAAATAAATTCTGTCCAGCTTTGTTATGTTTTCTTCAGCAATATTGGGATGTTTAGCATTTAGGATAATTTTTGAAAACCCGGCTGGATTATCTTTGTAATGAATGATGTGGTAAATATTATTTATATCACTAAGTTCTTCCCTGATCGCATTACTGTTATAGTTCCTCTCAAGAAACGCTTGCATCTCTTCTTCTGAACAACTACCCCTGTGAGATTCTGCTACCGATGATTTACCAATAGCTACAATTGAATTGCAGTCTCTTTCCGTTGCCCTTGAAATTGAAGTCATTACTTTCGCTTGTGTTTATTCATGCCCTAGTCTCAAATCCATATCGTATTGCTTCTTCAAGAACATTGATGTTTATATCTTTCAATGTTTTGAATTTAATGCAATAACCGGTTACGCTTGCCTTTCCTAATTGTTTTCCATACGTATTGGTCAGGTATGTTTTGTCTTCAAGACCAAGGATATAGACAGAAATTCCGGTTGTGTTTGCACTTAAACCAATTCTATAAAATTCTTTGCTTGTACCATCAGCATATTTGATGCTGTAAGATCCGTAGCCTATGCTGGGATTGGAAACAACTTCGCCATCACTGTTCTTTCCATCAGCAAACCATAACTTACAGCCTGGTGAAATCTGAAGTGTTTGCTTGTGTAGGGCCTGCATTTCACTACGTTTTGCTTCAGGCTGTCTTGCAATATATTTTTTGATTTCCTCTTCTGTTTTATTGAGTCTTCCTTTTGCCATTGAGGTTTGTTTAGTCGTTAGAAAGTACAATTTATACGCCGCTGAATATTTGTCTTCGTAATACTGAGCGTGAAAGTTTTTTATGTAGGCATATCAGGATTATTGTACATCGGTTGTATTGCAAATTTAGCTTGAGTTTCCTGAACAGTCGGGTGTTGTTGCGCCAATATCAGGGTTAATCGCGACAACGCGCGAAACGCCGGTTGTTAATAATTAAGGAAATATGGAGATTAACAGGGCAGTAAAAAAGTTAACTGCGAACCTCACTTTATGTACTTTGTGGGTGACACATGAGGTGGTAGAAAAATCCATTACTTCTTTTTCTTACTCCACCAGATGAGAAATCCGGTGACTGGGAGGCTGGCCCCCACAAGTCCCGCAAGAAACATAATCAGCTTACCGGGGATGCCAAAAATACGCCCTGTGTGTATTTCGTAGTTAGATCCAAAAAACCGTTGTCCGAAAGACTTTTGCTGATAAACTTCTGTTTTAATCAATTTGCCCGTGTACTGATCGAACAGGAAATTATTTTGTTTTCTGAGACCTCGGGTCTGATAGCGTATACCTATAGTAATAACATCGACACTGTCTTTCGGGAACGTTACACGCAATACGTCAATAGGTTCCGAATGTTTTATCTTACTCATAACCTTATCATAGATACCTTGATCATGAGAAATTGTTATAAAGGATGATTTGACCTTTGGTTCTTTATTTCCACCTGTTGCCATGGCAATGCCTGTAATGGCAATAAGCATGAGCGGTATCCAAGCATAAAGACCCAGCATGCGATGCCATTCGTAATTTCTCTTTTTAGGCGCCAGGCCGCCCTTAAGTATTAAGTTTTTCCGAAGTTGTTTCAGGCGAGGTGGTAACCAGAGAATAATGCCTGAAATTAGCATTACTAAAAAGATACATACGTTGCAGAGAATGATGCGTTCCCCTGTCTTACCCAGCAGAAGTGTTCTGTGAAACGACAGAATAACAGAGAGTACGTCTCTCTCTGTATCTCGATAGCCAAGTATTTTTCCCTGATAAGGATTAACGGCGATGATCTTTTTATCGCGCGTGTAGCATTGTATAGCCTTGGAGGCATCGCCATAGATTCTAATCTGATTCAACTTTGCCGTAGGATTATATTCTCTTATGGCTTGCAGTATTTGCTGACAGCTAATTCTTGGTTTATCTTCTATGCTTACATTTAGCAGATCGTGCTGTGTAATGTTGCGTATCTCATCTTCAAAAGCAAGTATGCAACCTGTAACAGCAACTGTAAACAAGAGTATACCGGAGGTGAAGCCTAGCCAGAGGTGGATGTATTGTATAATTTTCCGAAAGCCCATGAAGATGAACGTAAATGTCTATTAAAACTTAAATGTTACGTTTCCGGTTACCCGCGTCGGATTCTGGGCCGCCAGTCTAAAAGACCAATACTTTTCATTCGTTAGATTATCTACTTTAAGTCCTAACCGATACCGAGGTTGGTCATAAAAAAGGGAGGCATCGAGAACTGTATATGAAGGTATTGTGAATGTAAATGTTTCTGTATTGCTCTGATATGACTCGCTGCCATAGATACCGCCAAATCCTATACCTAATCCTTGCGCTATGCCATTAATAATACGGTAACTTACCCAAAGGTTTGCCATGCGTGGTGGCCCTGCTGTGGCAGGTCGATGCCCTTCTATAGAGGCATTACTCTTGGTATATCGGCTTTCGTTGTATACATAGCCGGCAACAATATTTAATCCAGGTATAGGGTTAGCGATGACCTCCGCCTCGAATCCCTGACTTAGCTGCGTTCCGTCTTGCAAGGAGTAGTTGGGATGTTCGGGATCATCTCGTGTTATGTTTGTTACCCTGATATCATAATAGCTTAATGTCGCGGCAAGCATACTCCATTCCAGTTTAATACCGCCTTCTACCTGATTTGCCTGATTGGGTTTAAACGTGTTTCCGAAAAAGTCAGAACCACTTACGTTGCTGAAGCCATTCATATAATTCCCGAATACCGATACCTGATCTTTCACGATCTGATAAACAATACCAAATTTTGGTGATAAAGCAGTTTGATTAAAATTACCTGCAGTAGAATCAAGGCTAGCATAGTATGTGCCCTTGTTCCTGTAATGATCAACTCGCACACTTGCCATGGCCAGTAGCTGATCAGTAATGTTTAATACATTTGATACGTAGGCGCTATATGTGTTTTCGTTGGAAGCAATAATGTTCGAAAACCTAGCAGTTTCAAATAGAGGAGCGACTCTTTGAGCGGTAAAATTATTATACGCATCGCCCGGCTTTTTGAAGTTAATGGCAGGAAGATTTACGGAAGCATCATTGCGTGAAGAACGTAGGCTGTAAAAATCCAGACCAGCAACAATGCGGTTTCTCATGCTTCCTATTTTAAAATCGCCAATGAAGTTCTGTTGTATATCGGTACCGTAGTATGGAAATTCCTGGCTTGTTACTGTTTGCCTTAGTGTGCTGTCAGTTAATATAGTGAGACCTACAACATATCCATCGGATGAAGATCGTGTTCGTGAGAATACTGTTTGTGATGTCCAGCTGTCGGAGATCTTGTACTTTGCCTGAGCAAAAATATTATACTGCTGACTATTATAGGTAACGGTATTGTTGGCAAACGATAATCTGTAGGGAATTCCCAGGTCTTCAATATTTCTTGCTTTTCCCCTTGTAAAAGGAGATACCCGCATGGGAGATGTTGCTTTGTTCAAACTCATTTCTATGTCTAGCATGAGTGTGAGCCTTTCACTTGCCTGGTAAGCTAAGCTCGGTGCAATTAAAAAACTTCGTGTAAACCCGGCATCCTGAAAACTGCGTTCGCTATGCAGTGCACTATTTACGCGGAATAATGCTGTTTTATCATCATTCAATGGCGTGTTGACATCAAATGTAAGACGGTTAAGATCCCAGCTTCCTGCGGAATACGATACTTCTCCTTTAAATGTATCAAATGGTTTTTTAGTGACGCGGTTGAACAACCCGCCAAATGAGGATAAGGTACTTCCGAACAAAGTGGCCGATGGGCCTTTGATAACTTCTATTCGCTCAAGGTTAGCAGGATCAATGGTAGTAAATGTAAAACTGCCAACACCATTTCGCACCAGTTGTGGTGTTGCAAACCCGCGTGAAATATTACTGGATCTTCCCTGATTTCTGACTTCTGAGATGCCTGCGCCTGGAACGTTCTTAAAAGCGCTATTGTAGTCTGTCACTACCTGCTCTTTCATTAATTCTTTACTCACCACACTATATACCTGTGGGTTTTCAATATTTCGCAGAGGCATTTTTGAAACATCTTCGCTTTCTTTTTTTGCAAATCTGTTTCCACCTGCCGTAATCGTTACCTCGTCAAGTGTTCGCGAGTTTTCCTTAAGTACTATTCTCACATGTGCCTCAACCCCTTCTACTACGGTAACCTGTTGTGTTACCTTTTCAAACCCCAACAGCGATATGACCAGGTGGTATTCTCCCGAAGGAATATTCTTAATGGCAAATTCACCACTGGTATTGGTTTGCGTACCTTTCTGCAACTCCTGAATGTAGACAGAAACACCGGGTGCATATTGTCCGTCACTGGTTAGAATGACGCCAACAATTGATGCTGCCTTTTCCTTACCAAAAGTATCGTTTAGGAAGGTTACACTAAGAAATAACAGGAGCCAATAGCCATTGAACCGTGGGGATCCTGAGTTGTAAGAAAAGAGGCAATTCATGTTATTTAGATTGAATATAAATTACGCGAAAGTAGATAATTATCAGAATCAGCAATAATTGATGTGGTGTAGTTTAATGTTTCGACACATAGCAGTAGCCACTTCACTCATGTTTTAGTTACTTATTGGCTTGGAAATGAATCAGTTGACTTAGCTGTAACTAAAAAAGAGACTATATAAAAAATTGCGGCTTGGTAGGAGGGAGAGGGATAGCGGCTTTGGGATTGTAATTTAAAGTAGGCATTCTGATGCCGTTAATAAAAAACCTACCCTGTTGGGGCAGGATAGGTAAAACTTAAACCAACCAAAGGGGGAAAAAGTAACAGAAGTTTTTTTTATCCGTCAGGCCGTGACCTGACGGATATTATGATAAGGGTTCGGTTAGAACACGTCAGCGATGGACATAGCTAATCCATCATTTAATGGATACTGGATGTCGCCGACAAGTTCATAGAAGATGATTCCTACTCCCTGTAACACGCTAACATGTTCTGGCAATGGTGGAACATTAACGAACAACGTTTCTAACGTGATTGTTACTGGTTCTGTAGTGCTTACAGTAAAGTACTCGGAGAATTTAATCTCAGAGAGGTTTTCAAAGAATACATCCGAGGGCTTATACTTATCGGATGTTGTATCATACACAATATCCGGAATGGCAGTTATAAGCTGGGCAATTCGGAAGTGTGTTGCATTTACAGGAGCTTTGATCATCTCGCCTGTTTGCAAGGATGGAATTGTTACGGTACAACCTGTGCGGTCTGCCTTGTGGGTAACAGTAATCCTCGCTTCACAAACATCTTCAAATACATTTGTTGGATGTAGCTGCAGACCTTTCAATACATTCCGATTTTGAGAGAAATGAACAGGACGTTGCCCGCGTGGTCCTTCAGACAATTTGTTGATACGCCTGAATACCTTCATCATCCTGTTTCGCATGTCTCCATCTGTAAAGTTAGAGACTGGTCGCAATGCTCTTTTAAAAACACGTGAGGCTTGCCCTAAGGCTTGAAACTCCGTCAGGTTTTCTCGTGTACGCTTGAACTTGGGATCTGTGAGAATCCGTTCTTTGCTTGGACCGGTTGCTCTCTTAGCATAGAACGATCCTTTTCTTTTGTAAAATGAAATTCCATCCATTTTACCTTCTAGTCTGATTAAACTACTTTGTTTAGGCATATATGTATATTTAAATTGTTACATGTTAGGCATTGGGCATTAGTCATTAGTCACTAGTCAATGGTCATTGGTCAATAGTCATTTAGTCAATAGTCAATAGTCATTGGTCATTTTATCTGTTATTCGATTTAAATTTATTCGTTGTATTTGTTGATGTTTCAAAGGTATGGGGGCAGACTGCAGCCAGTTTGCAGTGTGATTTTTCTGATAATATTTTTTAAAAACTTTTTCTTAAATCATTGATTATCAATAGGAATAAAAACTATCGCGTTTTGCACACGTTTTCGTCTAGAGAAATCTAGACAAGGGTTAGACAAACGCTACTCAAACCATAGACAGAGGTAGGGTAAATGTTAGGGTGAGGCTAGGCTGAGGTTAGGAAAAGGTGGTTGTGAGTGGCCTGCTTTTGCTTGTACATTAAGAATAACTTTATTAGTTTGAAAGTGCCTAACACTTTTTAAACCATGTCCGCAGGTAAAAGACCCTACATGCGCTACCGGATTATTAATGCTTGTTTAAAAAACAAGTTTAATCCTTTCCCTTCTAAAGATAATATCTTAGAAAAGTTAAGACAGCATGACTTCAATATTGAAGAGCGTACTTTCTATGACGACATTCAAAAGATGCGCTTTGATGAGCAGCTCGGGTTCCTGGCTCCTATTGCTTTTTGTAAAAAGAATAAGGGCTACCACTACACGGATCCGAATTACTCTATTGAAAACCTTCCCTTAAGTGACGATGATATACAATCGCTTTCGTTTGCTCTTGAGCTGATTCAACAATATAATGACGTTGAACTGGTGGGCCAGTTTGCCGCTGCTTTTGAAAAGATTATGCGTGCTGTTGATCAATATAAAATGAAAGACATGGAGGCCCAACGCTTCATGGACTTTGAAAAAGCACCTTATTATAAAGGCATTGAACATCTCAAGACGTTGTTGCAGGCTATACGTGCTAAACAACCGCTGCGTATTGCTTACAGAAAGTTTTCTGAACTTCTGCCTATGGAGCATGTCTTCCATCCTTACTTTCTGAAAGAATACAAAAACAGGTGGTATGTGCTCGGCTATAGCAAAGAGCGCCATATTATCTTGACTTTGGCTCTTGATCGTATGGAATTTATTCAAGAAGAACCTGTTGTCTTTAAGGAAAATACCCGACTAAAACCGGAGGAGTATTTTCAGGATACACTAGGTGTTACGTTAGGAAAGGGTGGGCCGCAAGATGTTGTATTACTCTTCACGCCGATGCAAGGTCATTATATTAAAACTCAACACTTGCATCAATCGCAACAGATTTTACAGGACGATGAGGATGGCTTGCTGATAAAGCTGCGGGTGGTTATTAACTACGAGCTTCAGGAGGTGTTGATGAGCTATGGTGCAAGCGTACAGGTAAAGGAGCCTTTGAGCTTACGCGAGACGATAAGGGAGAAGCATAGGGAGGCGTGGGAGAGGGGGTAAGGTGGTGTTCTGGGTTCTGAGTTACAATAGTTTCAAGTTACAGGTTTCATGTTACAAGTTGTTAAAAGTTTATCGTGAACGTGACCTTGAACTTTAAACAACCTCGAACCCAAAACCCAGAACGAGATAGTTCTGCCCAAAAGAAAAGAACCAGGGCATTGCCAATGACTATTGCCTGATGCTTTTGCCCTGATTCCCAATGCTTATTTATTTATGCTTTCATTGCATTAAATGCAACTGCATCCTGTGCTTTTGCAATTAATGCCAGCATTTGTATGACGGTATTATCCCACGACGTTTTTTGGATAATTTCTTGCTGATCCTTCTCTCTTTTATTTCGGTCGTTGGCTGTCTCTTTGAGAAATTTATCTATGCTTTTTGCAAACGCATCAGCATCACTGGCAACAGATACAGCGTGTTTGTAATCTCTTACCACGTCATGTATAGGCGTAGACACTATGGGTTTTAGGGCTGCCATAAACTCCAATGTCTTGGTTGGACTAATGAAACGTGTTGCTTCGTTTATTGCAAAAGGCATAATGGCAACATCAATTCCTTTTAAATACTTTGGCAGAAGGGGATATTCCTTTTTGCCGAGATAAAAAATGTTTGGTGCTTTTGCAGCATCATCTTCACCAATTTTGGCAAAAGGTCCAATCATTACAAAGTTAACATCCGGTAATTTGTCTGCAACTTCTTTCAGTAACTGGAAATCAAGGCGCTCGTCAATTACACCATAAAAACCTGCAATTGGTTTCTTTAATTCCAGAAGGTCATTAGGGATCTCCGTCTCTTCCTGCAAAGCCAATAAAAAATGTTCACGATCAACAGAGCTCGGGAAACAATGAACTTCCGGATGAAGTTCTTTTTTCGATTCGTAGAGTGATTTGCCTCCGGTAAATACAAGGTCAGCCGTGCCCATTAATTGGCGCTCATACCTTGGCAGGTTTGGCGATGCATGCCTGAAAGCAGAAAGCTCATCCATGCAATCATAGATCACCATGGATGGCGTTACCGAATTTAGAATATGTACATATAATGGTGAATAAAACCAAAATATTGAATCTGTTAGTGAATGTACATGTTCTTTCAGTAGTGAAACGTACTGCGGACACATCACCTTCCAATCGTCCCATTTAAAGTGGGGCGTAAGAACACTTAAGTTATCATTCACTTCCTTAATCGAAAAATTGCTGCCCTTTTTTACGATCTTGTCGTCAGGCTCTTCTATAAAAAGTATTTTATATTTATCCGACAGCCTGTTCATGATGTGCTGCGGGCGTTGAGTCACCGAGTTCCATCTCAAGTGAGAAAATACCAGTACGTCGTATTGCATGTTTTCTATAATCAATTATTTGTTGAAAGAAATTAACCAGCTTGTGAACGTGTTCATCGAAAGTGAACATCATTCGCTTTTGCCAAACCTGCTTTCGGATTCGTTGCATTTGTTCCCGATCCGACAACTGATTAGCTAGCTGTTCAATTGAATTAAAAAATATGCCTATGCCATGCTCTTTTACTAACGACTGTGTAGCAACAATGTGCCCTGTATTATCCCGTTGTAACATTGGAAGTCCTGCAGCAGCAAGCGTAGCAACCCTTGCCGGATAGTTCAGGTCGTCCCAGTTTGCGCGCATGAGCTCTCCGTTGTTTTCGCTCTTGAAGAAGTGAAGCCAGCCTGCATCGTATTGAGAAAATTCTTTTACCCAATTATCCTGCGTGCAATTACTGTGAATGTGAAGATACTTCGGCGCAATGGTCATTGTCTTCTTAATCCATTCTTTCCATTGACCATGTGTAAAATCGCCATAGAAGTGAACATGTATTTTGTGTTTACCCAACTCTTCAACTGTATGCGGATGTAATCCAATTGGTCTGCCTGGAACTACAGTATGAATCTCTCCGTCTTTTTCAGAAAGTAAAGGTGTTCGCTCATTTGTAAACCAATTTTTTTTAGGAAGGTCTCCATCGAGTACCAGTGAGTTATTAACAACTTCTGGTATAAATTGATGAAACCAATCTCTCATCTCAGCGCTTGTATAAATTTGTCCGTCGGATTTCGTGTATAAATCTATCAGTTGATTCCAGGTTCCTTTTTCAAGGCAAATGAAAGGACCTTCTTTGAAATGCCATACAAATGGAATTCCGGGATTCTTTGTAAGCACTTCGTGTGCAAATGGCACAGTCTGCCAGTTAAGCAATGCATAAATTACGTCCGGATTGATTTCAGCAACGCGCTCTTCCCAATTATCGGCAGATATTGTTTCTATATTTCCGAAGGGGAATGGCCCTACATAGTTGTACCAATATGGATCTTTCATCCATAAGCCATATAACTTGTGGCCTTGTTCTTCAAGTGCAAGCACACGCTCAGGGTTATAAGCAAGTTCTCCTACAAGTAATATTTTCAGACTTCCTATTGTTGATGGATAATTCAGTTTCTCTTGGAAAGGTTTGTAGTAAGCAATTTCGTCAATAAGGTTGCCAACGGTACTATGGAAACGTAATGGTTTTTTTACGCCATAGTAGAGCCTGTAAGGATTTATTCCGCCTATAGGCTCCTGGATTATTTTATGACGCTGATGCGGATGATCAACCCACTCGCATGTTACTCTTCCTGTACCGATAGCTTGAGCATGTACTTCAAGCTTCGACCAAAACATTCTGTTAAGGTCATCTGTTACAAGTTCACTTCTTTCGATCCACCGGTCGTTCGTTTTGCGATGCATTACCTGAACCAATTGCAAGGTGTACCCCTCAATAATACCCTGCGCTTGTCTGTTATAATGATGTCTTACTCCTGAGAATGACATTAATGCTGCCGGGTTCTCTTGCAGGCATAGTGACAGATCCTGAAGATGATCTTTGTAGTAAATATCATCTGAAGGAAGGTAAGCAATCAGATCATAGACGGCTGCGGCCATGCCAATATTAAGGCAGGCACCTAACCCTTTATTCTCCTGGTGTTCTATGTACTTTATTCTGCTATCGCACAAAAACTTTCTTACCACCATTGAAGTATCATCCGTTGATCCATCGTTGATAATTAGTAGCTCCCAGTTTTCATGTGTTTGTTCTTTAAGACTTGTAATAGCTCGTGAAATAAAACGCCCTTGGTTGTAGCTGGGCATAATAACAGAAACTCCAGTAGATCTTGATGTCATATTGTTAATGGCTTTTGCATGTACAGAATGCAATCCTTCTGTTTGCATTCAGGATACATATAAAGAAATGCATGCCATTATGTTAATCGACATTTAGCCGTAAAGCTGGATGCACTTTAAACAGCGACAAGATGATAATCAATTTAAATTGCCGTATAGATATTGAAAAAGATCGATTTATTCCTGGCGGTATTACTCATAGATATATTATTCAAGTAAGAAATTGTATAATAATTTGCGCACCCGCTACGGTTAACGTTCTTGAATTGATATAGAAAGACCTGCGTTTGATTGCAGGTCTTGAAGCTAATTAGATTCCCTTTGCTTTGTTATTTTTCTCTTGACACAAACCTAAAGAATCGGCCTCATTGCCGTCACGTGTTTCTTGCTGGTATAAAAAATCCAGATTACTCTCTTCAAACTTTCGAAGAACTGTTCCCAAGTTATCTGCTGAAGTGTACCACCTCCGGAATAGCCTGGGAAATCAATACGTAGTACACCTACCTCATCACCAGTACCCTTTACTGTTGCTGGTTTACCACCGCGCTCCTCAACCCATTTTTGTATTTCGCCATGACCAGTTGTTTTAATGGATTTACTGGAAGATTCTGACTTCCAGGTTGTCGACTTTGTTTTAGTTGTAATAATACTGATCTGCAGACTGCCCGAAAGAGACGTTGCCAAACGACGCATTTAAAGCTGCGAAGTTTTTGATGAAGAAGCAGTGAGATGCTTTACAAAATACTTCTCGCAACAGGAAGGGCACGAAATTATGTGAGCCATAGCTTACAAGGAAATTAATATACCTAAAATTAAAGTCATGCTTAGATTAAATAATAAAGTTGCTATCGTTACAGGAGGTGCAACAGGTATAGGAGAAGCAATTAGCAAGAAGTTTGCAAAAGAAGGGGCATTGGTAATTGTAAACGGATATCCTGAAGATCCGGTGAATCAGGTGGTTGATGAAATTATCAAAGACGGAGGTAAGGCAGTTGCCTTTGTAGCTGATATCTCTATTGAAGAGAATGCAAAAGAGTGCGTTGAATTTGCTAAACGTATGTATGGGAAGTTGGACATTCTCATAAACAACGCAGGTACTTTTCCTGAAATGAAAGAGATCGATAAGTTTCCAACGGAGGCGTTTGATTATATGTTGAAGAATAACATTAAGAGTGCCTTTCTGATGACAAAGTATGCAATACCAGAGTTACAGCAAACACAAGGTTGTATTGTATCTGCAGGATCAGAGTCAGGCGAACTAGGTCTTGCAAAGAATACACCTTACGGAGGAACAAAAGGATTCATGCATGCTTTTATAAAGGGCGTGGCTGTTGAACAGGCCCAATACGGAGTGCGAGCTAATTGTGTTTGTCCGGGTGCTATTGATACAGCCTGGACACGGAGGAGCGAAGGGCCTATGAAAAGAGAGGATGAGAAGATGCTTATTTCAGCAACACCACTGGGAAGGAGAGGAACGCCCGAAGAAGTTGCCAATGTGTATCTCTTCCTCGCTTCTGAAGAAGCTTCCTATGTAACAGGTGCACTATACTATGTTGATGGAGGTGTTACTGTAGCGAAGGGACCTATAGGTAAGAAAGCTAAGAGCAAAGTAACAGAAGAACCGGAGGGAGACCTTGACCTTGAACACTCCATGGATGGAGCTACCGATATGAGAAGAGGAAACTGATAACGATCTGGTTATAAGAAGAAAAGCTATGCAACCGGCATAGCTTTTTTTATTTTATATAATGTTAAAATAAAAACGTTATGGCAAAATATTCAAAAAGTGCAGGTAACAGTGTTAAGAGAGCGATGGCCAAGAAAAAATCTGGCTCGTTGAAGACTGGGACCGGAAAGAAAGTAACAAGTCGTAAGCAGGCAATTGCTATTGGATTGTCGGAAGCAAGAAAGAAGGGGGCTAAAGTTCCTGCAAAGAAAGGTGCAGCAAAAAAGACAGCTAAGAAGGCAGCAAAGAAAGCACCGAAAAAGGCAGCAAAGAAGACAGCTAAAAAAGCAGCGAAGAAGAGATCCCGGTAGTATTTCGTAAATTGCTGATAGGAAGAAGAAAAGCCCTCGTCCAGGGCTTTTCTCTTTTGTAGAATGCATTAACCTAAACCTTGGAAAATTCTACTAACGGCACAAAGGTGGTACTTCAATATGAAGTTGTTTTATTGTCTGTGTGATCAATATATTAAGAATACATTTTTAGACTGTAAGAGTATGAGGTATTGTTTTTAGCAACACTTATGTATGTTTGATACAGATATTAGACATTAATTATGATTATCACATTTATCGGGCTCGGCAACATGGGACTTCCCATGGCCACCAATCTTATTAAAGCTGGATTTCAACTGCGGGCATTTAACCGATCTGCTGGAAAACGTGAAGCCATTAAAGCATTAGGAGCAACTATATTTGATAAAGCAGAAGAGGCTGCCAAAGATGCTGATGTAGTTATAACCATGCTAAGTGATGATGCTGCTGTTGATGAGATAAACAAAAGCATTCTTCCTGCAATGAAAAAGGGAAGTATTCATCTTTCCATGAGTACCATCTCTCCTGCATCGGCCACCAGGTTCGAGGAGCAATGCAAAAAGCATAATGTTGTTTATTTAGCGTCGCCTGTTATGGGCAGACCTCCTGCTGCAGAGGCAAAGCAATTATTTATTCTGCTTTCAGGGGCGACAGCAGAAAAGGGGAAAGTGCAACCTGTTTTGCAAGCTATGGGACAACGTGTATTTGATTTTGGAGAAGAAGTTGCATCTGCCAACACCGTTAAACTCATTATGAACTACATGATCTTTGTAACAACGGAGATGTTAAGCGAGGTAATGCTTGTAGCAGAGAAGGCGGGCATTCAAAAACAGGTTCTTCTTGATACAATGTTATCAACGATATTTGGTGCTCCTGTAATGAAGAATTATGGTAATCTCATTATAGAAGAAAAGGATAATCTGAATGGGTTTGCTACAAAACTTGCAAGTAAAGATTTAAGGTTAATGCAGGAGACAGCACTTGCACAAGATCTCCGTCTTCCGCTCGCCGAAATAATACAATCTAGCTTACAGGAAATCATTAATGCCGGGGGAGGAGGTAAAGATATTTCTTATCTTGTTACACACCTTCGCGAAAAGCTAAAGCAGTAGTAAAACTACTGCTTCTTTTCTTCTTTTGTGCTGGTATCAAAATCATTCTCGTCGCTATAGTAAGGTACTTTCACAAATTTCTTTTGTAGCTCGCGGTTGCCTGAACTGAGAATAACGTTTCCTTCATTGATGGTGTGCCACCAGATAAAGAATACAAGGACAAATACGCCTAACGTTACAAACAATAAAATTTTATCTCCCTTCATAGTATCTTCTTTTTTATAAAATTAAAAAAAACTATTCCCCAGTTGTATGTTCAGCTGATCAATAGAAGTGGATGGCATCTTTTTTATTCGGGTAGTAAGGAGATTTAATTTTATGAAAAAGATTGGTTTTGCTGTATCGAGTGTTTCAGGAGCATTTTTGGTGTTCGTTGTTTTATGCTCGCCAATTGTTACGGTGCCGCTGTCCATACTGATGCTATTTTTGCTTGTACTGCAGGCCGGCCTTATATGGATGGTAATTACTATTTTGAAGAATGGTAAACCTTCTGACTATACTTTTGATAACCGCTTTTATGAAGACAGGGATTTGGGGCCGCACAGCTAGTATTCAACATATTACTGAATAATAACAACAAAGCCACCTTTTTGCAGGTGGCTTTGTGCATAATTAAAATAAGAATAGTACTAATTCCAAGGCCAGCTTCCCCATGCCTCACAGAAATTTCCCTTATCGTTAGGTCCAAGGAAATTTCTAGGTTCGCCTATATAAATTGCATTCATTGTGTTAACAGGTTGGTATACTAGCTTGCTTGTGCCATTGATGGTAAATCTTTGAAGGATACCAAAATGACCTAAGTTAAGCGTATGCCCGAACTCATGAAGTATTACTGATTCGAGATCTATCTTTCCTGGTGCTGCACCGTTAGACCACGTAAAACCGTTATTAAACCAAACCTCTGTAAATGCTTTATCTTCTTTACCGCGTGTTGTTTTTGTTGGTTCTCCAGTTACAGGATCAGTAAACACAAATGAAAAGGCAACACCGAGTACATTGGGTGAACCAAATATTGAATTAAAGATTGACGCAGGTAAAAAGCCAATAACAGAAACATCAGCTAGTGGCTCAGCTGCGGGCGGCAATCCACCTATTCCCAGAATAAGGCTGGGGTTACCCATGGTAAGATCATAAGGCGATCTGTCAATATTTACAGTTTTACAAAAGCCTCCTGTTTCCCACTTATTGTACATGGCCTGATAAATAGGGTCTGCATTATAGGTGCCGTTGGCTATAGCAAAAGGAGTAAAGGAAAGCCAATCGATATCTTTAAGATCATTGTCGCCATTCCAGTTACGTCTTGTGTCTCCTGGTACCCAACGAGAGGGGAGTGTACTCTCAAATTGCTTGTCAACTGTTTCTACATTTACAATAGCATTGGCATCCGCCAACGTACAAACATGTACATCAGAAACTTTGTAAGGCGTTGATGCAAATAATGAGGCATTAAGCGTTGCTGCTATCTGGTTTTCAAGACGCCCTGAGCCAGAGCGTTTGCTGCTGTTGAGCGCTTCAGGAAATGTAACTTTAAGTTCGTCCTGATTTTTTAAGGCTGGCATTTCTTCTTTTAGATCCTGGTCTCCACAGGACCAAAATACCAATAGCCCTGCCATTGCAAGGAGGAGAGATTTTTTCATAGGTTAATGTTTTGGTTAAATCTTACAAAAATTAATACGAAAGAATTAAACCAGCAAGCGTCTATTAACCGAATGCCTATTATATGCTATGTAGCAGAATGGCATAAGAGCGCGTTTAACTACCCGAATGCGGTAGTAGCACTGTAAACTCAGCACCCTGATTCGGTTTACTTTTTGCAGATATGGATCCGCCATGGCGTTCAGCAATTTTCTTGCATAACGACAAGCCTAAGCCTGTGCCTTCATATTTATCTTTTGGATGTAAACGTGTAAACGTACTGAAGATGGCCTCCGCATACTGCTGTTCAAATCCAATACCATTGTCTTTTAAAATGATCTTTATAAAACGCTTTCCGTCTTTCTCTATCACGGAAGATGCTATATTAATAACGGGAGGTTGATCTTGTTTTGAAAACTTAATAGAATTGTTGATGAGGTTATACCAAAGCTGATAAATTAAAATAGGTGCTCCTTCTATAACAGGTAAATCTGTGTATACAATTGTAGCTCTCTTCTCCTGAATGAGCACTTCAAGGTCCAGCTCAATATCGTGAAAGACCTTGTTGAGATTTATTTTTTCTAAAGGTTGTTCTAATGAAGTAATAGCAGAATAAGATAACACGCCATTGACCATCGAATACATTCTGTCACTTGCACTCAGAATTTTACTGAGGAAGACATTTGCTTTTTCAGGGAGAGAAGTACCATACTCATCCTGCAACCTGTTGCCATAAGTCTTAATCTTTCGGATCGGCTCTTTAAGATCGTGACTGGCTACGTGAGCAAATTGTTGCAAATCTTCATTTGATAACTGGAGGGAATGATTAAGTTCGTTCAGCTCTTTTGTTCGCTCCTGAACCTGGCGTTCCAACAAGCTAGATTGTTCTTTTAGTTCCTGAATATCAGAGGCAGATCCAACCCATTTTATAACATTTCCTTTCGGATCTTTTAATGGAAGGGTCTTTCCTAAAAACCAACGGTATGTATTTGTCTTTATATTTTTCAACCTGTACTCTGCCTCCCAGTATTCTCCTTTAGCTAGGCAGTCCTGCCATTTACTAGTCACATGCTCCAGGTCATCAGGATGAATGAAGTTGCTAAAATTAATTAGGCCATCATGTGCGCTTGTCCCTGTATACTCTTCCCATTGATCACTTAAATAATCCTTGTTACCTTCAACATTGTTGGTCCAAACTATTTGCGGAATACTATTGGCAAGTAATCTGAAACGCTCTTCACTTGCTTTTAACTCCTGTTCTGATTTTTTTCTTTCAGTAATATCAAGCGTAGTACCTATAAAGCGATAAGGTTTATTTTCAGAATCAAAGAAAACCCGACCATTGACCCTTGCTATTCTTTGACGTTTGTCTTTAATATTGACAACCGAGTACTCGATATCACACCCGCCCCCCGAAAGCGGGTTAAATACATTATTTATAGCCTCAATTACTCTCGGCCTGTCCTGCTCAACAATAGCTTCAAGAATAGTTTCAATAGTAACTTCGGATGTTAAGTCAAAGCCGAATAATTCAGCTGTCTTTTCTGAAGAGAAGATCTTGTTTGTTCTGGGGTCGAATTCCCAGGTGCCAAGTTCAAGGATTTCAGTAGCTATGCGTAGGCGTTCCTCGCTTTCCTGAATTTTTTGTTTTGCCTTTACCTGTTCCGTCACATCAAAAGAGAATTGAAGAATGCCCTGGATATTTCCTTTAAGGTCTCTCCATGGCAGGTAAGTAATGTTAAAGTAATAATCTTCAGGCGCTCCTTTTTCGTTAGGGAAAATTACTTTTGATTCGTTTATTTGGATGGTAGCTCCTTCGTTGTATACGCGATCGAGCATTTCAAAATAACCTTGTCCTTCGAGGTTAGGTGCAGCTTCTCTTATCTTTAAACCTGTAATATCTTTGCCGGCGAATTTTACACCTAGCGGATGGAAGAATTCCACTACATGTTCAGGGCCTTTCATTATGTGTATGTGTGCAGGCGCCTGAATGAATAGCTTATAAAATTCTTTCTCGGTCTTCCTTCTGGTATCTGAAATGGCGATGTGATTGCTTACCCGTGCCATCAACTCTTTCGATGAGAACGGCTTGGTAAGATAATCATCAGCTCCGGCTTTTATTCCTTCTACTTTGGCCTCTTCACCCGCACGGGCAGAAAGAAAGATAAGCGGAATATTTCTTGTAGAAAGATTGCTTTTAAGCTTTTTCAATAAGCCGAACCCATCAAGGGTGGGCATCATAATATCAGAAAGAATCAGATCAGGATGATGTTCAATAGCTTTTCTAAAAGCTTCTTCTCCATCTGTTGCAATAATTAAATTGTAATCAGGCTCTAACAGTCTTTTAATGTACTTTCTCATATCTGCATTGTCATCTGCTAACAATACAGTATGCTGTTTGCTATTATTTTTTGCCGTCTCATAGGAAAGATCACTATCAGCGACTGTGTATTCGTTTTCAGGTAGCCATTGACTTGCTTCTTCAATGTATGCTGAGGTTCGCCTGGAATTTTCTTTTACTTGTAAACCTTTTTCAGCAAACAACGACTCTCCTCCTTTAATTGGTAAACGCACTGTAAAAGAAGAGCCTTCTCCAACTTTGCTCTCTACAGATATTGTACCGTTGTGAAGCTTTACAAGTTCTTTTACCATTGCTAGTCCTATGCCTGTGCCTTCCTGGCTTCTTCCGCCTACATTTTGTACCCGATGGAATCTTTCAAAGATCTTGTCAATTTCGCTCTGCGGTATTCCAATACCTGTATCTTTAACAGTAACTTCTACTTCTTCAGAATCTTTTGAGATGATTACTTCAATTGTACCTTCTGTAGTGTACTTAAAAGCATTAGAAAGAAGATTAAGCATAATCTTCTCCCACATATCCATGTCTACGAAGACAGGCTGGTCAATTGTTTCTTTTTTAATTATGAGCGCCATGCCCGCTTTCTCAATAGCAGAGCGGAAGTTACTAGCAAGATCTTCCGTTACTGAAACAATGTCTACAGGTCTGAAATGAGCCTCCATTCTTCCTGCTTCTATCCGTGAGAAATCGAGAAGCAGATTAACGAGCTTTTGTAAACGAAGGGAGTTGCGATATGCTACCTTTATCTTTTCCTTGTCACTTCCTTTTATTTGATCAGTATCTAATAGATCTTCCATTGGCCCTAGCAAAAGCGTGAGAGGTGTTCGGAACTCATGACTTATATTTGAAAAGAAAGCAGTTTTTGCACGGTCTATTTCGGCAAGTGCTTCAAGCCTTTTACGTTCTTCTTCGATAGCGTGTACGTTATTTAAACTTGTAGCTATTTGGTCTGTGATAAGATCAAAGAAGCTGAGATATTTATCATCCAGTACCCGATAAGGGTTTGTTCCTATAACAAATAATCCGGTTACTTCTTTTTGACCTTTTATGGGAAGTATGATTGCTCTGTCGGGAGGAATTGCCCAAGCTCCTGATGGGGTTAATCCTAACTTGTCAATTAGATCCTCCCAGATCTGGTGTTGTTTTTTAAAACAGGCAGAGCGACACAACTGTGAGAGTTCGTTGTCTTCATTAACATCGATGGTTTTCGGGAATTTATCAGATCCTGAATCTGATGCATTAACGAGGACAGCCTGATTTTCTTTAACTTCATAAATAAGCACAAAGGGAAAATCTTTTTGATTAGTGCTTACTGTATCAATCGTTCTCTTGTAAACGTCTTCTTTATTTTTTGCATCCGTCAATGTTTTGCCGAGTTGTGTTAAAGTAGTAAGCTGACGCTCACTGATTATCCTATCGGTATCATCTGTATTAAAGCAAATCATTCCTTCCGTACCACCCAGATCACCTGCAACCGGTGTATAGGAAAAGGTATAGTACGTTTCTTCAGGATAGCCGTTCCGCTCCATAATCAGTAACTGTTCTTCGACGTAGGTGCCCTCGTTTTCAAACATTACTTTTCGAAGCATAGGATCAATATCTTTCCAGATATCTTTCCATACCTGAGAGGCAGGCTTACCAAGAGCCCAGGGATGTTTACCTTTTACAATTGCCTTATAAGGATCATTGTATAACTTGATAAGATCTTTTCCCCAACCGATCCAAATTGGCTGCCTGGAAGTGAGCATAATCTGAACACATGTTCTTAAACTCCTGGGCCAGGTATCTACGCTACCCAATGGAGTTTTAGACCAATCGAATTCCCTGATTCGCTGGCCCATTTCCCCACCACCAACTAAAAATTCAGGAACATCAGTTTGTGCTTTTATCGCAGAGGATTCCATGCTTTTATAAGTACCTGTAAGATAATAAATGTTTGATTCAACTTTTTATAGTTCGTCCGGTTCACGTTCCCGCACTTCTTCCCCCTGTAACATGAGTAACTTTGCGTGCTCATCTATCCTGAACCTGATTGTCATTTTATCACTTTCATCAAAGTTTATATCCTGGCAGCCATTGTTGTAATTAATGTTATAGTGAATAATAAAATATCCTGTGGTATTGTCATCAAACCTGGTTTCTTCACTGCTTAATTTTAAGCCATGTACCTTGCCCCGCTTGCTGAAATAATAGCTTGTCAACAGATCCAGGATTTGCTTTAAACTATCTCGAAGTGTTTGTGACAGGAGTAAAGCCTTATTGGTTTCAATTTGTAGCCTATCGAAAAAATGATCGGGTAGGTGAATTGATGTACTTTCGTTCATGGTTCGTCAGATACCGTCAAAATAAACAAACTATTTTGAAGAATATCTGCTTAACAACTAAAAAGGTAAGCATACGCTTACCTTTTATATTATATCATAAAATAATTACGATTAGTTATCTCCGGCTGTTTGTAGGGTCAGGTTTTCCTGTGGTTTTAATACCATAAGTTCTCCCATGGTCTCTCTTGAAGCCCTTTTATAAATATAAAAATTCCTGCCCTTATAGTAATCCATTAGCTCTTTGTTCTTTTCCTTAAGGTCTAAAGCATAAATAACATCGTTTTTATAAGACTTATCATTTCTGGTCAAATCTTTATTTGGCATTGGTCGTAACAGACCCGCACCAGACGAAAGGAAAATCACTGCATTACGCACACCTTTTTCTTCAACCAGCTGGTACACGTGTTCACGTTCCTCTATAATTGCGTGCTCGTGGCTGGCTATAATCGGAATTTTGACAAGGGCATAAACAGTACCTGTAATAATTAAGGCGTAGCCCCACCTATTTCGGCTTTGTAAAACTTTTACAATAGCAAATACAATTACGAATGGAATGGCTTCAAAGTAGAACCGTGGTCCATATTGATTGCCTCCATTGTGATAGTAGAAGAAATAGCCGATCATGAGAAGGACAAAGCCATAGTCTTCAGGATGCATGAGCCATTTCGACTTATGCTTCATCTTATTCCACAAAAGGACAGCGTAAAGGATAAGGAAAGCCGGAGATACCCATGCCACGAACATAAGAATTCTACGCATAACATATTCAACGCCTTTGGCTGGAGTGTGTCCGTTAACAAAACCAAGTGCTTCGTCGTTATAAGCCCACATGGTTACTGGTAAAAGTGGATCTCCTGTAATGGTATAGTTATACCAGAAAAAGAAGGCCATAGGCGGTATTGAACCTAGTCCTATCAAGATAAACGCATTAATAGACTTAAGCCTGAGATTATATATCAGATAAACGATGAACGGGATAAATATCAAAAATGCGGTAAAGTACCGGGTGATTGTTAGTAGCGCAAGAAAGAATCCGGCGAGTAAAGCCTGATGAGCCTTTCTTTCATCCATATACAGGTAAAGGAAGTATACAAACAACAGCAATTCGAGAAAACTCGCTGTGTGAGAAAAGAAGGAAGCAGCGTTGAAGATAACGCATGCGGTGAACGCCGTACATACGGTGGCCCAAACCGCAACACGCTCGTTATAGAACCTTTTGCAGAATATAAAAAGTACAATGAGAGATACCGCTCCTAACACAACATTAACCAAATAGGTTGGAATGCTTGCGAGGTATCCTATAGCAAGTACCAATGGCCAGCCTGGAGGGAAGCGGCCAACCCATACATCATTGACCTGGGCTATATGGTGAAACTCGAAAAAGTCCTTCAACTGATGGGGAGTATCCCAAAGCTTCCCTCTGCTGATTGCTTCTGCCTGAAACAAGTAGGCATATTCATCTGCTGAGTTTGGAAAAGCATCGAGAATATAAGCCGCTACAAATGTTGAAAGCACGGTAAACAACAATACTGTTGCACCAATTGTTGCTGTGGTGTTCTTTAAAAGTCTTCCCTCGATTTTATTAAACAGCGATTGTGTATTTACATTCTGAGCAAGGTAAACTGTTGCTATAATGAAGATACATATTCTCACAAGTTCATTGTATAGCATGTAAGTTAAGTCTATCCAATAGACCATAGATTTATCACGCTGAGTAGGAAATAACTTGATGTAAGAACTTGCAATTTCTGTTTCGAAAGAAGTGATAAATAAGAAGAGCGCGATGAGTAGAGTTCCTAAGATGATGGTTAACCAGGTTACAGGCTTCATAATTATTTGGGTCTGACCCGCTTTTCGATAAAAAATGTGCCCTTACAGCCTGTTATTCAGAATAGTTGAGTAGACGGTTCAATAAAGCCGTGTAAACGATTGAAATTAAGATGGCTGGAGTCGATCTGGTGAAAGGGTGGTTTATCTCTTGCACTAAATTTCTACACTATCCTCAACAAGTTCCCAAGTGCGGATACCAATGGAGTTTTATATGGTACCATTTAATTGTTGCATCATAGAAAGCCTATCAGTTGCCTCTCAAGAAATGGAAAAGTGAAAGCTCCGATAGAATCGTTTTCATAACGGTTTAAACGTATCTATTGGGCATTAATTACCTAATTGCTTTTCTTTTTGGTGTTCGTTATGGACAAGCAACAGTTCAGATGCGATTTTTTTACAGGCACTTCTTTTTTCCAAATGCTGGTATTCAACCCTCTCTATATGAAAGCAACTCTTAAAAGGATTCTTAACACTACTTTAAAACCCATTAATTTCAAGATTAGTCAAGCAGGTGTTGTCATACCTGTGTCTGGTGGCATCGGATATACCAACCTTGTGTTGGGTAGTGAGAAATGGTTTAACGACCTGCTCAACAAACTAAGCATGCTTGAAGATTTCAAAGACGGTTTATTTGTTGATGTTGGAACTAATATTGGACAGACGCTTATCAAATTGAAGCGTGTTAATGCAAATTTTCGATATATTGGCTTTGAGCCTAATCCTTATTGCTTCCATTATTTAACAACACTCATTGAGGCGAACCGATGGGAAAACTGTTTTGTGATACCAGCAGCACTATCTGATAAAAATGCGCTTCTGAAGTTAATAATCGGGAATAAGATCGATGCTGAAGGATCTATCATAGCAGGATTAAGACCAGGTAAGAAGAAGGATAAAGAAGTAATGATCAATGCATCGGTTTTTGATCATCTTATTTCTACTGAAGAGATAAAGGATCTAAAGATAGTTAAAATTGATGTAGAGGGTGCTGAGCTTAATGTACTTGAAGGCATGCGAAAAACAATTAATATGCTAAGGCCGGTTATTGTTTGCGAAGTGCTACATGCACATTCAAAGAATGAGTTGGAAATAATTCATACAAGAAATGAAAACATAGAGGCTCTGCTGAATTCAATGCGTTATAATATTTACAGAATCTGTAAGTCTATCTCTAACGATGAAGTTAGAAACCTTCAGCGTATTGAGCACTTCGATAACCGCGTATACGATAAAAGTAGTGCGCAATTGTGTGACTACATGTTTATTCCTGAAGAGCGGGACGTTATTGTAGGTACGCTTGGTCAACGCAAAAGTAACTGGGACGTCAATGGTATTCAGTTTAAATCTGAGCATATTGATATATTAGGAACAGAGCCAGTTATTATGATTATTTAGAGCACGACTTTCTTTGCCATGTTGTAATGCAACAAAGCCGCACGTTCATATAGTGCGGCTTTGTTATTATAGCAAGGACTTTAATTTGATGACTTATTGTCTTTTCGATAAACAAGTACTGTTAAAAGGAAAGACGTTACAGCAACACCTATTGCTATTTTCTGTATGGCTTTATTACGGTTGTATTTCCATTCGGCATTCCAACCTCTTTCTTTAAAGATATTGGGAACGTAGCCTTGCTTGAGATCATCAACGATTCCTTCAACAACATTCACCCTGTCCGCAAGCATTAGTGGGAGCCAATGTCCCCAGCTCCCTTCGCTGAATTTAAAAGCGTACCTACGAATTTTACCGCTTAATCCTGTTGGAGGTGTAGATGTTCCAAATACAGCAGGTAATGAAGGCCTCTCATTCGATTGGAGTATCTCAACATTTTTTGGCTGCATTGGCGGACGTTCATAATTCATTCTCCGATGGTCGTCTCCTGTATACATTTTCATCGGATAGGTAGGCTCATTTGCAGGGTCAGCATCTATGCCCCAACCTTTGATGTGGCTATGCTCGTTAACAACATTTTCAGTTATATTTTCCATAATAAAGTTCTTTAAGCTGCTGCAGTTGATGGAATAAGAATAGTTTTAATACAATTATCCAGCTTCCTGGAAAAAATATGGTAGGCATCAGACACTTCTTCCAATGGAACGCGGTGTGTTATTAAACCCTTAGGATCAAGACGACCTGCCTGCACGTGTTCGATCAACCGCGGCAACAAACGTTTAACTGAAGCCTGGTTAGCGCGAATGGTTAGCCCTTTGTTGAGTACGTTACCAATCGGGATCAAATTTCCTGTAGGGCCATAAACGCCAACGATGGATACTACGCCTCCTTTCTTAACACCGTTGATAGCCCAGTGTAAGGCAGTGGCAGCACCTGACTGAAGCATCAATTTTCTACCGGTAATGGTCTGCATTGTACTTCCTTCAGCTTCGCAGCCAACAGCGTCAATACATACATCAGCACCAAAGTAGTCTGTCGTTTTCTTAATAAACAACACAGGGTCACCAAGGGATTTAAAGTTGTACGCTTCGCATTGGGCATAAGTACGTGCAAAATCGAGTCGGTATTCAATATGATCGATAATGATTACACGACCTGCCCCAAATAGCCAGGCACACTTTGCAGCCATAATACCAATAGGACCTGCGCCAAAGACTACAACAGTATCACCAGTCTTTATACCAGCCATCTCAGCTGCCTGATAACCTGTAGGCACGACATCAGTAAGCAGAACTGCATCGTCCAGATCCATTCCAGGAGGAATAATAGTAGGCCCTACATCTGCGTAAGGAACTCTTACGTATTCGGCTTGTCCACCATCGAAGCCTCCAGCTGTGTGTGAGTATCCAAAGATCCCTCCAACAGCAGTAGCTTCTGCGTTAGATTCATGACAATTGCCATAGAGCTCTTGTCGGCAAAATGGGCAGGTACCACAAGCAATATTAAATGGTACCAACACGTGGTCTCCTGGTTTAAGATTTTTAACACCAGGACCTACTTCTTCAACAATTCCAGTGAACTCGTGACCAAAGGTCATCCCTACCCGTGTATCAGGAACTAAACCGTGATACAAATGAAGGTCAGAACCACATATACATGAGCGCGTAACACGCACAATTGCATCATTTGGATGCAAAATTTCTGGATCTGGTCTATTACGATCGGCACGAACTCTAAAAGGTCCGCGGTAATTCATCGCTACCATAATGTCTTGTTTAAATTCTTTATTACTTCTATTTATTACAAATGATTAGTGACGTTTTAAAAGCCGTTTCATACTTAAGAACGATGTCACATCTTTAAAACGATCAAAATATCTTCTTTAAAAAATGTGCCCTTTATAGACCGAAAACCTTATTCATCGATATAGAGCAATACTTCGATGATAAGTAGTAGCAGCTTAAATTAACCCATGTAATTTATTTTAATAATTAAGCTGCTAATTACCGGCTTTTGTTTTATTTATAGAGTTTGAGATATGAGAAGATAGAACCAAGAACTAGTATTAACAGCAACAAATGTTCTTTTTCGATTGACTTCCTGCTTTCATGTGTTTTGCTGGATCTTTTATTTACAAGGGGAAGGGCTGAAAGAAGTTACTTGGTAAGTCTAGTGCCTAATCTGTTAGTGTTACTCTGTTAATGGTATCCATGTTTGATCATCTTTCTCGCTTGAACCATTAGGTAATAAATCCGACTTGATTATTTTTGGGATTCTGAAAATAACATCGTTGTGAAAAATATTATAATACCAGTTCTTCTCTTTCTTGCATTTACTTCGTTCGCTCAAACAAAAGATACTGATCTTGTAAAGTATGTAAATCCTTTAATTGGTACGCATAAGATGGGCCATACTTATCCTGGAGCTACTGTGCCTTTTGGTATGGTACAATTGAGCCCGGAAACAGATACATTGCTTTATGAACATAATGGTAAGTATAATGGTCCTGTATATAAATATTGCGCAGGCTATCAATACGATGATCCTACCATAGTAGGCTTTAGCCATACTCACTTTAGTGGTACAGGCCATTCGGATCTTGGTGATTTTCTGATCATGCCCACTACTGGCAAACTTCAGCTTAATTCGGGAACGGAAGATCATCCTGAGAAGGGATACCGTTCGGCTTTTTCTCACGAAAATGAAGTTGCAGAACCAAACTACTACAGAGTAAAGCTCGATGACCATAACATAATAGCTGAACTTACAACAAGCAGTCGCGTAGGGTTTCATCAATATACATTCCCTCAGTCCGAGCAGGCTCACATTATCCTTGATCTTACCAGTGGCATTTATAACTATGCTGATAAAAATGTTTGGACGTTTGTACGTGTTGAAAATGACACATTGATTACTGGATATCGCCAGACAAGTGGATGGGCAAGAACAAGAACCGTGTACTTTGCGATGAGTTTTTCAAAGCCATTTGTACAATATGGCAGTCAGGATAATTCAAAACCTCAGGTGTATCGTGGGTTTTGGGGTAAATTTGATCAACGGAAGAATTTTCCTGAGGTAGCCGGGCGCCAGCTTAAGTTCTACTTTGACTTTAAAACCTCTGAAAATGAAAAAATAAAAATCAAGTTTGCATTGTCTCCTGTAAGCACTGAAGGTGCTTTGCAAAATATGCTTTCAGAAATTCCTCATTGGGATTTTGAAGAGGTGAAGACCAACGGTCAACAGTTATGGAATAAAGAACTGGGCAAGGTAGTAGTGAACACATTAACACCTGGAGATAAAGTAAACTTCTACACGGCTATGTATCATGCTTTTCTTGGGCCTACATTGTATATGGATGTTAATGGCGAGTACAGGGGACTTGATCAAAACAACCACAAAGCAAACGGGTTTACAAATTATACCACATTTTCCTTATGGGATACTTACAGAGCTTTACACCCTCTTTTTAATATTCTTCAACCTAAGCGCAATCAGGATATGATCCAATCCATGATTGCTCATTATGATCAAAGCGTGCATCATATGCTTCCGGTATGGTCGCACTATGCAAATGAAAATTGGTGTATGATTGGATATCATAGTGTTTCAGTTATTGCAGACGCTATTATTAAAGGAAATGCAAACTTCGATGTTAACAAAGCATTGGATGCATGCGTTGCCACAGCAAACCAAAAATACTATGGCGCTATCGATGAATACATACAGTTAGGATATGTTCCTGATGAAAAGAGTGGTTCATCAGTGTCGATGACCCTGGAATATGCGTATGATGATTGGTGTATAGCACAAGCTGCAAAGAAGCTAAACCGTATGGATGTTTATGATACGTTTATGAAGCGATCGCAAAACTGGAAAAATGTATTCGACGCAAACACTGGGTATACAAGACCCAGAGATGGTAAAGGAGTATTCAGAAAGGAATTTGATGTCTTAAGTACGCATGGTCAGGGATTTATAGAGGGAAATGCGTGGAATTATAGCTTGTATGTGCCTCACGATGCTGAGTCTATGATAAAAATGATGGGAGGAACGAAGAGATTTGTAACACACCTCGACTCATTGTTTACCATGTATCTGCCTGACAAGTTCTTTGCAGAAACCGAAGACATTACACGAGAAGGTATCATAGGAAATTATGTTCATGGCAATGAGCCTGCTCACCATGTTGCCTATCTCTATAACTGGACCAATGAGCCGTGGAAAACGCAAGAGCGGGTACGCATGATATTAAAGAAACAATATCAACCGACACCTGATGGACTAGGAGGTAATGATGATTGCGGGCAGATGAGTGCCTGGTACATCTTTACTTCTTTGGGCTTTTACCCTGTCGCACCAGGTTCAAATGAATATGCTTTGGGAAGTCCCGCTATTCAAAAAGCAACCATTGCCCTTGAGAACGGCAAAACATTAATAATAGACACGAAGAACCAAAGTGATAAAAACGTCTATGTTCAAAAGGTAGAAGTTAACGGACAGCCATTAAAAAGGCTTCACCTTACTCATGAGGAAATCATGAATGGAGGCACTGTAACCTTTTATATGGGATCAAGGCCTAAAAAATAACGTGATGCAATAGAAGAGGAGTTCTTCCTACTTGAATTCCTCTTCTATGTATTTAATTTTCGTTTTGCCGTGTGGCGTTGGATTTCCCTCACTATCCAGGTTAACAAACACGATCTTTTCAATAGTTAGTATACTCTTGCGGGTGATTTTGTTTCTTACTTCACATCTCATGGTCAATGATGTTCTGCCAAAGTTTGTTGCTGTAATACCTAATTCAATAATGTCACCTTGTTTTGCGGAGCTTACGAAATTTATTTCCGAAATAAACTTTGTAACCACCCTATCGTTTTCAAGTTGCACAATGGCATAAATGGCGGCCTCTTCGTCTATCCATTTAAGTAAGCTGCCACCAAACAATGAACCATTAGGGTTAAGATCTTCTGGTTTTACCCATTTTCTTGTATGAAAGTTCATAATGTCTATTTTTAAGTACTGACTAATTAATTTTACCATTAAAAAGAAATACGAGGCCTTCAATAGCATCTGCCTTTTATAATCCTAATCCGCCATTTCTGTTAACAGAATCATAATTATATAAAGAACAGCCCTTATTACAATTTACAATGATAATGTGTTAAAAAAACGCATTACCTTTTCATCATGAGATTATATGTCGTTTTCATTTTATTATGCTTCTATTTGTTTCAGGGTAAGGCATATGCACAATCCGAGTACCTGATAGTTCCTCAGCAGGTCTTTGATGGTGAAGTTATGCATCCTGGATGGGCAGTACTGGTAAGGCAAGATAAAATAGTTGGGACAGGACCGCTGTCTTCATTAAAAGCAGTGGGTGCAGAGAGAATAAATTTGAAAGGAGCGACGCTATTGCCTGGCCTTATTGAAGGGCACTCGCATCTTCTTCTTCATCCTTACAATGAAACCGCTTGGGATGAACAGATTTTGAAAGAGTCCGACGCGCTAAGAGTAGCACGGGCGACGGTGCATGCACAAAAGACTTTATTGGCAGGTTTTACAACTGTAAGAGATTTGGGTTCTGAAGGAGCAGGGTATGCTGATGTAGGCTTAAAACAAGCAATAGAACAGGGGATAATTCCTGGCCCACGAATGCTTGTTGCAGGGCGTGCGATAGTAGCTACCGGAAGTTATGGCCCGAAAGGTTTTGACTCAGATTTTGAAGTGATGCTGGGAGCCGAGCCAGCTGATGGTAATAACCTTATTAAAGTGGTACGCGACCAGATAGGAAAGGGCGCAGATATTGTTAAAGTTTACGCAGACTACCGATGGGGAATAAATGAAAAGCCAATGCCTACCTTTTCTACTGAAGAGCTTAAACTTATTGTAGAAACAGCACGGAGCAGTGGCAGGCCTGTAGTTGCCCACGCCTCAACCGTTGAAGGCATGCGAAGGGCAATTGAGGCAGGAGTAGAAACCATTGAACATGGAGACTACGGAACTGCGGAAATTTTTAATCTCATGAAGCAGAAGGGCGTTGCGCTATGTCCTACAATAGCAGCAGGAGATGCAGTAAGTCAATACAAAGGTTGGAAGAAGAACACGTTGCCAGAACCGACACGCATTCAAGCTAAAAAGAAGTCATTTGCAGAGGCTTTAAAAGCTGGAGTAACAATTTGTGCAGGTGGCGATGTTGGTGTATTCCCTCATGGTGACAATGTCCGTGAGCTCGAAATGATGGTGGCTTACGGAATGAAACCGGTTGACGCGTTAAGATCAGCAACAAGTGTAAATGCACAAGTATTTCATCTTAGTGATAGTATAGGAAGGATACTCCCCGGAATGAAGGCAGACCTGATCGTAGTAAATGGTGATCCAGCTACGGACGTATCTGCCTTACGCAAACTTTTACTCGTTATGAAAGACGGTGTTATATACAAAAGGTAAAAAGTAGAAACTACTTCTCTATAAGCTATAAAAACAAAAAAAAGTCGGAGGTTACTCAGACTTTTGTTGGAGAATTGCACAATTCCAAGGGATTAGACCTTCTTCACATTAACAGCTGAAAGTCCTTTCACGCCCATTTGTGTTTCAAAAGTAACTTTGTCATTCTCCTGAATAGGAGCACTCAGGGCGTTCATATGAACAAAAACACTTTCCTGAGATTGTTCGTCTTTTATAAAGCCATAGCCCTTAGAGGTGTTGAAGAACGTAACACGGCCCTTTCTAACATTAAGAGGTCTTGCTCCTTCAACATTTCTTGAACCTAAAACAATATCTTCCTCTTTTATAACTGTCCTTCTTTTATTCGGATCAGGAGGAGTTGAAGTAATGTTTCCATTCTCATCTACGTAGGCCATCATTTCATCCAATGTTTTGCCTTCTTTAGCATTAGCTTTTCTTTCAGCCTTACGCTCTTCCTTTTCTTTCCTTTTTTGCAGTCTTTTCTTTTCTTTTTCTTTTTTACTAAATGTTTCTTGTGATTTCGCCATACTTTAATTTAACCGATTATACTATTTTATTTAATACTTGTTTAATTGAGCTTACTAACGTGGAGTACAAACAATTTATCCATCGATATTTCGTAAGAACCACCTTGTATAAGTTCAGACCCTTTAGGAGATGATCTCAATGTTTCGAGCAGGTCCTGCGCAACGATAGATTCTTTGATGTTGTTTTGCGCTTTGCCTTCTGAAACCTGAAGAATAAAATGATATCCACCCCTTTGCTTTGAGTTTAATGCCTTGAATTCATGCGCTGACAGTTGGTAACGCTGAGGCTCAGCAGCTGACTCAATTAGCATTTTCAGAATGGCAGGACGATATTTACTCCAGATCGGGCTATACATTTTAACTATTGTATCGCTATTATAATTCATTCAAACAGTAATTATTATATATTATTTTAACTGCAATGCAGTCTTTTTGAAGCTGCTTTGCGGCAAAAGCCATTTCAATTGCACTAGGACCAGCTTTATTAAAGAGCCATGTTGAATAATGCTTATCTCCGAACGGAGCAGAACAGACAGATAAGTGTTATAGAATTGATTGATTAATAAAGTTTTTAAATATAGCTCAATTAGCTGCTAAATCCAAAAGTATTATATTAATGCTTACCAATGGCGGTAGGTAATACTCAGTTATTGGCTGAATTCGGGCCGTAATAGTGTTCCCATAATTCATACAGTGATGAATTAATAAATTTATTGATGGGCTGAAGATTTTCAGACGTGAATATCAGCGATTCTTTAACCTGAAGTTCTCCATTGTCATCTTCCCACCGAACCTCACAGGCTACCTCATCACCGTACGACTTTAATGGAATAATAACACAGGCATCAGCCGGTATGCTGTAGTGATTTGTATATCTTTTGATTTTGTGGGAGAGTATTTTATAGGGCTGTTTTAAGTGTATTGCTGCCATAATAGTAGAATTAAGTTGAACAGAAGTGAAACAATGCATTTACATTTTCCAGATCAGGAAAAAAAGTCCTGGAAATAAAAAATACAGTGGAGTACTAGTGACTAAAAATAGAACAGTACTTAATAGAATAAAATTCTTCTTAGGTGAGTAGGTGTAAGATGTGCTAAACAAACATAAACAGGTCTTTAAGAGACTAGTGCTGGTTTAATCGTTTAGTTTAGTGCTATTGTAAGAACTTATGTAGTTCAATCTTTTGGTATAGTTTTTTAATATATTTCTCGTTTAAATTTTTCCTGATGACGTTCGACTCAATCTTCGGTGCTGAAAAAATTCCATTTGATGCTGTAAGCAGTTTGAATGGTGAAATTCCTAACATCATTGTGTATGCTGCACCCGTTATGTTTTTCTTTGTTGGTCTTGAGTACCTTATTTCTTATCTACAAAACAGAAAATATTATGAGAAGTCCGAAACCATCGGCTCTACATTAGTTGGAATAGGAAATGTGATTATTGGAGTTGCTTTGAAGACTCTTCTGCTCTATCTCTTTATTTTCATCTATAACCTTATACCTTGGCGCATGGAATTTAAGTGGTGGACTTTTATACCATGCTACATCATTTTTGATTTTTGTAGCTATTGGGCACATAGGGTGTCACATCACATGCGTTTCTTCTGGGCCACGCACGTCGCCCACCATTCCGGTGAGCATTATAACCTTACTGTTTCATTTCGGTTGAGTTGGGTACAGTATATCAAGATAATCTTTTTTATACCTGTCGCTCTAATCGGTTTTCATCCAATTATTATTTTCATAACAAATCAGATAGCGGTATTATTTCAGTTCTGGGTTCATACTGAATACATCAGAAGGTTACATCCTGTTATCGAGTATGTGTTTGCGACACCCTCTAACCATAGGGTACACCACGGCTCACAGGAGAAGTATATTAACAAGAACTTCGGCGCGACATTCATTATCTGGGATCGCATGTTTGGAACATTTGAACCTGAAGACGAACAGGTGATTTATGGAATAACGCATAACATTGACCACAAGCATGATCCTATCCATATTAACTTCCATGAATATGTTGATATCCTGAAAGACATTAAACAGGCAAAATCTTTCAAAGAGAAGTTATTCTACATTTTTGGCGATCCTGAGGATATAGCGAACTACAAAAAGCACCTTAACTTCGAATTTTCGAAAGTTAAAATAGAGGCTCCGCAGAAACCCGTACCAAGTATTCAAAGTGAGGGGAAAGTAATATAACATCAATTCTATAAGAGTTTACTGAAATAAAATGACTTGTCGTGATTGGGCTTCCTTTAAGGCCTTTGTCATGATCTTAGTCATTTTATTTTAAGCCAACATTGCTCGTTTTATCATTTTATGTTTCTTGTTCTTTAAAAAAGGATGGAAAATATCGAAGGAGCGATCTGATAGGCACGATTGAATTCATTCGATTTAAGCAGTTTTAAACACCGCAGATATAAATTTTTAGCGCATTCACTTAACACTTTGTAGATTTAGCTTAAACCTAAATCTATGAAACGCTATTTAACCATACTCTTTATAGCGATGTTTTGCTTCGCATCGCTTGCTCAAAAGAAAGATCAGAAGCCAGAGCAATCAACTATAAACACAGAAAACACTATCGGAGCAAAGGTAAAGGGGATGAAAAGCTTTGAAGGCTTTTTTAATTTCTATTACGATGAAAAGCAGGACAAGATCTTTCTTATCATAGACAAGTTTAATACTGAGTTGTTATACGTAAACTCTTTGCCAGCAGGGCTTGGCTCCAATGATATAGGGTTAGACAGAGGGCAGTTAGGAAATGAGCGGATCGTAAGATTTGATAGAAGAGGTTCAAAGGTTTTATTGATAGAACCAAATTATAAGTATCGTGCTATAACCGATAACCAGGATGAGCGCAAAGCAGTAGAAGAAGCATTCGCGCAGTCAGTATTATGGGGTTTTAAAGTAGAAGCAGAAGAAAACGGTAAAGTATTGGTTGATGCGAGTGATTTCTTTTTACAAGATGTACATGATGTAATCAATACGCTTAAATCAGCGCAACAAGGTACCTATTCGCTTGATAAGAGCCGATCCGCATTTTATATGGAACGCACCAAAAGCTTTCCGCAGAACACTGAGTTTGAAGTAATCCTAACCTTTACAGGAAAACCAGAAGGGGCGTACATCAGAAGCGTTACGCCCACACCTTCAAGTGTTACAGTAAGGCAACATCATTCTTTTGTTCAGTTGCCTGATGCAAATTATAAACCAAGAAAGTTCGATCCACGTGCAGGTTACTTTAACATGATGTATTTTGATTACGCTACACCCATAAGTGAACCTATCGAAAAACGTTTTATTACAAGACATCGCTTGGAGAAAAAAGATCCATCAGCAAAAGTTAGCGAGCCTGTTGAGCCTATTGTCTATTACCTCGACCGAGGAACACCCGAGCCTATACGGTCTGCTTTGTTAGATGGCGCACGTTGGTGGAATCAGGCCTACGAAGCTGCCGGTTATAAAGATGCCTTTCGGGTAGAAATGATGCCTGAAGGAGCAGATCCAATGGATGTAAGATATAATGTTATACAATGGGTACACCGTTCTACTCGCGGTTGGTCTTATGGTGCTTCCGTAACTGACCCCAGGACAGGTGAGATAATTAAAGGGCATGTTACTTTAGGTTCGTTGCGTGTACGTCAGGACTATTTGATTGCTGAAGGTCTGCTTGCTCCTTACGAGATGGGCAAACCTGTATCAAAGGAAATGGAACAAATGGCCTTAGCGCGTCTCAGGCAGTTAGCTGCTCACGAAGTAGGACATACGTTAGGACTAGCGCATAGTTACGCGTCAAGTACTGAAAATCTTGCCTCTGTGATGGACTACCCTCATCCCATGGCGACACTTAACAATGGCAAAATAAGCTTGAGTAATGCTTATGATGATAAAATAGGGCCCTGGGATAAAGTAGCAATTACATATGGCTATCAGGATTTTGCAGACGGAGTTAATGAAGAAGAGGAGTTGAATAAGATTATACAAAACTCGCTGAAAGAAGGGCTTACCTTTTTGTCTGATCAGGATGCAAGACCACAAGGGGGATCACACCCTTATGCACATTTGTGGGATAACGGCAAGGATGCGGCGGAAGAATTAAATCGTGTACTTGAAATACGTACCGTAGCACTGAAGAACTTCGGACAGAACAATATAAAACCAGGAACACCTATGGCCCTGCTTGAAGAGGTACTGGTTCCTCTTTATTTTGCTCACCGGTACCAGGCGGAAGCTTCTGTAAAACTTATCGGCGGATTAAATTACCGATATGCTTTAAGAGGTGATGGTCAGCCAGTGACTGAATTTGTATCGCCTGAAGTACAGTCGAAAGCATTGCAGTCACTTCTTAAGGCCATCGCTCCTTCAACATTGGCATTGCCTGAAAGCATTTTAAAGAACATACCACCCAGACCTATCGGGTATATACGCGGCCGGGAGGTGATTAAAACAAGAACCGATCTTGCTTTTGATCCCTTAGGTGCAGTAGAGAGCGCTGCAGATCTTACTTTAAGTTTGCTTATGTATCCGGCTCGCGCTACGCGACTAGTAGAACATAATGCACGCGATGGTAAACAACCATCATTGAGTTCGGTTTTGGATATTGTTTTTAATGCAACTATAAAAGCATCACCAAAAGATGGTTACGAAGGGGCTGTGCAGATTACAATAAACGATGTTGTGCTCAATAACCTGTTCAAACTATCATTGGCGAAAGAAGCGTCGCTTCAGGCGCGTGCCATAGCTAATCTGAAAATAAGCCAACTTAAACAATGGCTGAGTGACAAAACCAAGGGCACAACTTCTGAAACCTGGAGGGCTCATTATTCTTATGCTTTATTAAGAATAGATACTTTTCAAAATAATCCTGCTGAATACAAATTTGAAAACCTTCTGCCACCTCCACCTGGGCAGCCTATTGGAAATGACTTCTTAAGTTGTAGTGATAATTAGCAATTGTATTTTTAAAATATACACAGTGAGGGTTACACGTTACTTATAAAAATATTTGTACTGTAATTTCTCACTGTTTTTACTCAGGGATTATATCAAGATGTTCATAAGCTGTAAAAGTTGGATTATCGGAAGAGTATATAGACTATTTAATATTCCAGTTACAAAGAAAATCTAGCAGCCTACAAAGAAAAACAGCATTTCTCACTATAATTTGTCATCTTAACCATCGATCAGCTTAAGTTAATCCACAATTAACCCTGGTCTACAACTATGATTCGCCCCACTAAAATTGTTCTGGTTGCTCAACTCGTTCTGATTTGTCTTTTTAATAACATTTCACGAGCCGGAACTCCTCCTTTAAAACCTGTTTTAACTTTACCATCACGTAATGAGACGAAGGTCCCATTGATGCAATATTTGGAATGGCTTCCCTCTATTGATCCTGAAGGTGATTCATTAGCTTATGATATTTATCTGGGAACAGATTCCTCCCCTTCACTTTTCAGGGCTAATCTATATAATAATTGGATGAATGAAGAACAAAATGAGTTTGTAACTATAATTCAAGTTAACACTCCAAACGGAATTGAGAAGCGTTATAACTTTATTCCTCTGCTTGAAATATTTCTTCCTGAAACAGTTTATTACTGGCGTGTAGTAGCCAAAGATACAGAGGGGAATGAAACATCAAGTGAGATATTTACTTTCACCACTGCAAGACAAAATAGGTACCCCTCTGCGCCTGAGTTACTACTACCCACTGATAAAAGTGTAAATGTTACAAAAAGTAGCGTTACCCTGAAATGGAAGCCTAGCGTTGACAGCGATGGCGACCAAACAATATACAAATTATTCTTTAGCGAAGATCCTGTTTTTTCTTCTGGTTCCCTTATCGTCGATAATCTTACTACCTCATTCTATACTTTTATTTATGATTTAAAAGACCAGCAAACATATTACTGGAAAGTAGTAGCAGTAGATGGATATGATCAAAGCAATGTTTTAGGAAAGGAAATTTGGTCTTTTACAATTGAAAATTATATTAATGATACCCCAGAGCCTCCTCTGCTAACCTTTCCAATTAATGGCGCAATTAACATAGGAAACTCAGTTAAACTAACATGGAACCCATCTTACGACAAAGATGGCGATCACGTCACTTATGATGTTTACGCAGATAAGAATCCTAATCCAACTACGCTAATAGCATCCGGCATTTCTCAGAATTATTATATTACAAGCTTTGAAGGAACAGATACTTATTATTGGAAAATTGTAGCACACGATCCAAAGGGAGCTACGTCACAAAGTAAAAGCATATCTTCGTTTAAACCATGGCTTACTGCCTATGGTGGCGAGATTGAAATGGTTAATGTTGAGGGAGGTACTTTTACGATGGGACAAAATTCCTCAATCGCTACATGGGAAAGCCCACCTCATAATGTTACTGTTAGTGATTTCCAAATCAGTAAGTATGAAGTTACGTACGCCCAATTTGTTAAATTTTTAAATTGTATAAAGAACGATGTGAAATTGATGGAATCTGTCAAATCACATCGCGTGCTGGCATTTCCATACGTAGACGTATACTTTGCTCGTAAAGGGGTGGGTTCCGAGTTATATTGCCAACTTGTTCAAGTATTCGATGCTACTAATGTTACCAGGCCTGTAGGGTATGAAACATATTTTGACTGTCCTATTATATGGGATGGTACTTCATTTTCGGTAGACCCAGCATTTGTTAATCATCCTGTAAACTTTTGTTACTATGACGGTGCAAGGTTTTTTGCAGAATGGGCTGGATTATCTATCCCTACTGAAGCAGAATGGGAATATGCTGCCAGCGGAGGGAAATATACACATAATTACATTTATAGTGGGAGTAACAACTATAATGATGTTGCGGCCGAGACACAAACTTTTAACTTCTACTCTATACCTACAGAACCAATCGGGACTAAGCTACCCAACGAATTAAATGTATATGACATGACAGGGCCTATAGGGGAATGGTGTCTGGACTATTTTGACAGACAATTCTACGCTAATAGTCCCGCAGTAAATCCTGTCGCCACTTCCAACTCAGATCTTTTCTATGGACATATAATGCGAGGGCATGAATACATCAAAAAAAGGGACAGCTTTCACAATAATAATCCTGGAGGCATCAGATTAGTAAAAAGAAACTTTTCAACATTTACTGTTTCAGGAACTGTCGTAAAAGATAACTTTTATGTAATTCCGGGTCTTCATATTAAAGGATTTGAGTTACCAGTAAGATGTGATAAACTGGGGTACTATTTTTTCGCAGCACAAAAAGGTTGGTCAGGTACTATTACACCTTATTACCCGGGTTATTTATTCTCTCCTGAGAATTTTGCCATTACTAACCTGGAAGGCGACATAAGAGTGAGGTTTGCTTGCAGTTATGTAGGTGAGCAAACAGTAACAGGTAAAATTTTAGATGAACAGGGTAAACCTTTGAAGAATGTTAAGATAACTGCGGGCTTTGAAGAAACTACAACAAATGATGATGGAATATACAAAATAGAAATTACTAAGTACTCCTCATTTCATATTACCCCATCTTATAACGGCTTAGCATTTACACCTTCAGCAATTGAGATAAACGACATAACGAGCGACCTATTAAACCGAAATTTTACAGCCGCAGCGCTTGAAGTTTTTAATATTACTGGAACTGTAAAAGATAGCGATGGAAATCTTTTAACGGGAGTTACAGTTAGTGGTGCTCCGTCCAAAGTAGTAACAGATAAAAACGGTTTCTATTCTATCACAACAACGAAAGGATGGTCCGGCAAATTAACACCTGAAAACATAAATTATATTTTTTCTCCTTCGTCAATTCAGATAACCTCCCTTACAGGCAACCTTAATGACGTTAATTTCACAGGCGCGATAAAAACTTATACGGTAGCAGGCAAAGTTCTAGATGTTTCTGGAAGTCCAGTAGGAGGTGTTACAATTGATTATGGAACAGGTAAAGTTAAAACAAACGAAACAGGAGTTTATTCATTTACAGTTACCTCAGGTTGGTCTGGTACAATAATTCCCTTACTGGAAGGCAGCATTTTTGCGCCTGACCAGGTAACTATTAACACAATTGATGGTAATCAATTGAATAATTTGTTCCAATTAAAAAGCACGAATACCTTTCTGCTAACTGGAAGCATTGTTGACGATGGCGGTTATCCCCTGGCTCGAATTACTCTCAATGGGCTGCCTCAAGGTGTACTAACGGATGATAAAGGTAATTTTGCAGTTGAAGTACCGCTGGGCTGGTCAGGCACCATTGCTCCTTTTGCTTCGCAATACAACTTCTCACCTGCTGAAATGAGGGTTGGTCCCGTAAAGTCTAATATAAATAATATATATTTTAGAGGAAGCATAATTACCAACACCAATGATGACGTCTTATTCGAAATACATATTTATCCTAATCCATCAAACGGACTATTTATAATAGAATTACGTGAAAACCAATTGCCCATTTCATTAATGGTTTATGATTTTGTAGGTCGTAGTATTAAAACCGAAATTAGTCAACTAAAGAACGATACGACTTTACACTTGGCTATTCCTCATAAAGGCATTTACAATCTGGTAGTCCGTTTTGCCAATGGACATATTTATAGCAAAAAAGTCGTTGTAAAATAACCCTATAGCTTGAGATTGATAATATATAATGTTGTAACGTATACTATACCCCTTTTTGGACCTTTGATGTATTATTGATGTGTAGTTTTAGAAGGTTGAAGTATTTATGACGTAGTACCGAAGTAATTTGCTCCTCTTTATTATTCTTACTTTTATTCATTCGATTGCATTACGTGTTACAACGTTTGTTTTTGAAAGTAAACACCTGCTAGCAACAGTAAAACTTATTTTCAACCAAACTTTAAAAACTATGCAAGTTTTACGCTCTTTCTTTCTTCTAGCCGGAATGCTTCTCACTATAGAGCTATGGGCACAGAACTGGCAACTTGTATGGCAGGATGAATTCGAAGGTAGTATTGGGCCAGATTGGGTATTTGAAACCGGAACTGGTTCTAACGGGTGGGGTAACAACGAATTGCAGTATTATAGAAGGGAAAACGCTACCGTGTCTAATGGACAGCTAGTAATTACTGCGCGCAGAGAAAATTTTGAAGGCAGGCAGTATACTTCTGTGCGGATGAAAACGCAGGGAAGGAGATCCTGGAGGTACGGCAAAATTGAGGCACGTATAGCCATGCCGTCATTTCAGGGTGTGTGGCCAGCGTTCTGGATGTTGGGTGATAATATTTCACAACCTAATGTTGGATGGCCTGCCTGTGGTGAGATTGACATTATGGAACACGTGAATACCGGTGGAGCTGTACACGGTACTATCCATTGGCAGGATCACAACAACCAGTATGCAAACTACGGAGGTCCTACCAGCACCAACATTACTGCCTTCCATGTTTATTCCATTGAGTGGGATGCGTCGTCCATCAAATGGTTTGTTGATGGTGTGCAATACCATATTGTGAATATTGCCAATGGTGTTAATGGCACCAGCGAGTTTCATAATAACTTTTTTATACTTCTCAACATGGCCATAGGCGGCAACTGGCCAGGCTTTACTGTTGATAACAATGCATTTCCAGCCAGCATGTATGTTGACTATGTAAGAGTATACCGTGCCGGAACTTCCAATAGTGTTGCTCCAATAGGCAGTACCATTGCATTAAGGGGAAATAACAACCAGTTTGTGAGCTCCGAAAACGGTGAACAGCCAATGTGGTGTAACAGACCAACAGCACAGGCATGGGAGCATTTTACTGTAGTTGATGCAGGTGGCGGAAAAATTGCGCTCAGAAGCATGAATAAATATTTGTCATCAGAGAATGGTGAACAACCTATCACTTGTAACCGTACTACTATACAAGATTGGGAGAAATTTGACTGGATTGTTAATGCAGATGGTAAAATTTCCTTACGGGGAAATAATGGCAGATACATCTCATCTGAGAATGGTGCTGCTGCAATGACGTGTAACAGGGCCACTATTAGTGGATGGGAAGCTTTTACATATACTACAGTAAGCAGTGCTGCCCGCATTGCAGCGCAGTCCGCAGGAGAAGTTGAAGAGGTGGAGGTTAACGAGGAAATAGGTGTTTATCCTAATCCTTCCGTTGGCAACGTAACCATTCATGTGTCCCGTCCATCAATGGTAAGTATTAGTGATGTAGCAGGAAAGCCGGTGTTTAATCAGCTGGTCGACAAGACCACCACGGTAAATCAACTTAAAACTGGGCTCTACATTATCAATGTAAATGACGGAAATAAGAGAACAACAAGGAAGTTTATAGTTAAATAACATCTTTGTTATTAAAGCGCTTAACGTCCTTCGTTAGCACGAAGGACGTTTTGTTTTTTTTATCTCGCGACAAGAGGACGTTACGATAGTAACGAATGCAGCTTTAAATTTCTGTATGTTTGGTTTTATACAAGCAATTAAAACAAAACAGAAAACGTCTGCTCCTCAACAACTTGTTGGCAAAGTTCTTCCATACGTTGGTAAACAGCTTTGTTTAAGAATGGCCCCATACTGATTCTTTTTACACCAGCCGTTTTTAAAACATTAAAGCCAGGTAGGTTAGGCATACACATTACGTTAACCGGTAAAGTAGTTGCTGCAGTGGTTGCTTTAATATCATCAACATTTGTAATGCATGGAAGAAAGAAGCCATGAACACCTGTTTTCCCATAAGCGGAAGTTCTTCTAATGGCTTCATTTTTAGCATCTGTAAGATTAAGTAAGAAGGCATCGCATCGCACATTAATAAAGATGTCAATGTCTTCTTCATGCAGTCTACTAATTAATTTCTTTAATCTCTCAGCAAAGCTTTCAGCACTTACAATGGTACGGACAGAATTTGTGACGATCGAATCTTCAATGTTTATACCAACAACGCCCAATTCATGCAATGCTTTAATATTACTGACTATCTCATCTTCCGTTTTGCCATAACCTGCCTCCAGGTCTACAGTTAAAGGTATAGTGGTAGATGCTTTTATTCTTTTAATCATTAGGAAGTATTCATCAAATGGCATCTCTTCACCATCGTTGTAACCTAATGTTTGCGCTACTGCCGCACTTGAAGTACCAATGGCCTTGAATTTCTGTTTTTCAAAAACTTTAGCGCTTTGTACATCCCATACGTTTGCTAAAAGCAAGGGTTCGCTTTGGCGATGGAGTTCTCTGAAAACTTTTACTTGTGAATTCATATTGTGGTTGTCTTTTTCTTAGTTTTAATAAATTAGTTTTTACTTCCTTGTTCTGTTGCTGCTAAACGAATCTCTGAACATTTTCCAACCCTTTTCGGTCTTTTTCCAGAGCACGAGAAATTTGCCATCGTCAAACATCGTATTATTTGCATCAAATGATTGCCATAACCCTTCCTCTACTACGTAACCATTACCAACGCCGTAGATTGCTGTAGTGATAAACTTCCCATTTCTCAGTCCTATATCATGATAGGCAATGCGGAAGAATTGAAGCGGTGCTGTAGCGCCGCAAATCGAGGGGCCGTCAGGAGCCATAATATAACAATCTTCCGAGTAGCGACCGATAAAAATTGAAGAGTCTCCTCTTGCAAAAGCTTTAAAGTAAACATCATTGCTTTCTGCTATCGCCTTCTTTGCCTCCTCTAAATTCAGCTTTGCTTTAGGCTGTGCCGTTGTCAGAAAGGCACACATTGATAAAGATGCCATTAACACAATGGCAAGTGTAAACCTGGTGTAAATCATCTGTTCCTGGTATTAATTCAAGCTTTTAAAACATTACCATACAAAACTATGGCGTTATGTTCTCTCTGAATTGTATAAATCGGAACAGGAGTTAAATATTGGCAAAAGCCTGGCTTACAGGAAAGTTTTCTGGTGAGTAGGCAGATGGTGTAAAGCCTGTAAAAGATTTAAATTCTCTTATAAAGTGCGACTGATCGAAATAGCCACACTCGTGTGCTATGGAGGTGAGTGTTGCTTCCTTCTTTTGAACAAGTTGTAAGCTTTGTTGAAAGCGGTTTATTTTCCCGAACATCTTAGGGCTAACGCCCGTATATGTCAAGAATAACTTTTGCATGTATCGGGGCGTAATATTATAGCGAGATGCAACAGCAGCCATATCATCACTAAATGCGGCATGTTTCATGTCGTTGATGATGCCGGCTACCAAGGAAATTTTATGTTTTCTTCGTTCTGTAACAGACAACCTATTCTCAAGAAAATTTTCGATGAGCGCAATCCTTTTACTTAACAATGTAACGTTCATTAAACGCTCGTGCAATGTTCTTACAGAAGCACCTAACAGATCTCTTAAGTCTGCAATCTGATCATTGAATTCACTTACTTCTTCGTTTAGAAAGTAGGCTGCTGTGTGTGAAAAGAATCTGATACCCAGCATCATGTTTTTCCCTTTAGCCTTAATGGGTAATGGTCTTGTAAGCTGGCCCCACAATTCAACAGGTGGTGTTGTATAAAATACATTATCAACGGCAGACTTCCATAACCCATCTCCCAGGTTGAACATGATCTCCATAAAACCATTAGGAAATACAACATCTGATACTTCTACATCACCTTCTGATTCGAATATGAAGTAGCACTTCACATACGGCCTCAGCTTTTCTCCTGGTATAATTTCCCTTAAATTCATTTTCTACTACATGGTGAGAAACAAAGTTAAGAAGTTTGGCCAATAATGTTTCGAACAAGAACTTCCCTTTAATAATAGGGAAATATATTTACTCATGCATATTACGCTAACTCCTCTGCCTTAATAAAGATCGATAAAAACATTCGTTTCGATACCGGACAGTTTTGTGTTGTTTCCGAACGACCTGCTCAATCATATTATTACTGATTCTTTAATATTTAACAGGAATTAAAGTTCTACATCTGGCAGGCTATTTGATCAGCAAAAATGGATATAATATACCATTACATTGAAACGAACATACCTTGGCGAGTTTGAAGAAGTAGTTCTGCTTATGGTGGCCATCCTTGACGATCGTGCCTACGGCGTAAACATTACACATGAAATCATTGATCAGACCGGACGCGATGTACGACTAAATCAGGTTCACGCCTCATTGCATCGCCTTGAAGAAAAAGGAATGATCAGTTCAAGAATGAGTGATCCTACACCGGAGCGGGGAGGAAGAAGAAAGAGAATCTTTAAGATAACTGCTTATGGAGTTCAAACCCTGCAGGAGATCCAGGGCATACGCTCCAACTTGTGGAATATGATGCCATCTTCTCTGAAACCTTCAAATGCAATACTATGAGTAACAACAAGAAGAAACAATTACCACCTCGTTGGGCTAAACGCCTGCTAAAATGGTATTGCGCCCCGCATCTGCTGGAAGAAATAGAAGGAGATCTTGAAGAGGAATTTGAATATCAGCTAAAGTATACCGGTTTGCGAAGTGCTCAAATAGATTATATCAGAAATGTGTTGGGTTTTATAAAACCCTTTGCTATCAAAAGAAAAACAAGTACCAACCCAAACTCCTTTCTTCTTATGAACATGTATAAACATTATCTTACTGTTGCTAGCAGAAATCTTGTGAGGAACAAAGCATTTTCATTTATCAATATTACAGGATTGGCTCTTGGCATGATGTGCTGCCTTTTCATTTTCTTATGGATAAAGGATGAACAAAGCGTCGACAACTTTCATATCAATGGAGATAGACTTTATAATGTTTACGAGACAGCAAATATCAACAATGTTATCACGGGTAGTTACACAACAAGTAGGAATTTTGTTGAGGGGCGTACTTATTTACCACTAGCTGATGTAAAAGAGGCGGTGCCGGAAGTGGAGTATATTAACTTCTACGCGACCGGATACGAATTGCCATGGGGTTATCCTGAAACATTTCAGGTAGGTGAAATAATCCATAAACTCGAAGGCTCCCGCGCCACAGAAGATTTTTTTACAATGTTTAGCTATCCCGTTATAGCCGGCAATGCTATTAAAGCACTAAGTGACCCCAGTAGTAT
>NZ_JAHESD010000099.1 GCF_018598585.1 Chryseosolibacter indicum | reverse complement strand
TATTGTAACAGTTAAAGGAAAGCCAGATCCCCAAACCGGCTTTGTGGTGGACTTAAAAAAACTTAGCACGATGATCAGAGTTCAGGTAGTAGACAAGCTTGATCATAAAAATCTTAATGTAGATGTTGATTTTATGAGAGATAAGCTGGCAAGCTGTGAGAACCTCGCTATTGAAATCTGGAAGATATTGGAGCAACACCTTCCCACCGTTACCTCTTACGGTAAGCTTCATTGCGTGAAGTTATATGAAACTCCACGCAACTATGTAGAATACTTTGGCGAAGAATAGATGCGGTACTACATTATTGCAGGAGAACGTTCTGGCGACTTACATGCAGGCAACTTGGCTAAAGCAATAAAGGAGTTTGATCAAGACGTTGAATTTAGAGGGTTTGGAGGTGAGAATATGAAGGAGGCCGGCGTCGAACTTAGAGTGCATTATGCTGACCTTGCCTTTATGGGATTTGCTGAGGTGTTGGCAAACATTAATAAGATTTCCAATTACATTAAGATATGCAAAGCTGATATTCTGGCGTATAAACCCGATGTTGTAATCCTCGTTGACTACGGAGGGTTTAACATGAGGATTGCCAAATTTGCTAAAAAGCAGAATCAAAAAGTATTTTACTACATCACTCCAAAAGTATGGGCGTGGTATCAGAGCCGAGCGCTTACCCTCAAGGCAAATATTGATCGTATGTTTGTTATTCTGCCTTTTGAGAAGGACTTCTTTAAGAAGTTCGACTGGGACGTAGATTATGTAGGAAACCCCGTTCTCGACGCTGTAAAGAGCCATGAGTCAGATGTAAATTTCTTGCAGAATCATTCTTTCGAAAAGGACAAGCCCGTCATAGCTCTATTACCAGGAAGCCGTAAGCAAGAGCTTAAAACAGTTATCCCTGTTATGGCGCAGGTAGCAAAACGTTTTAACGACTTCCAATTTGGAGTAGCAATGGTAGACAATATTGATAACAGCTTTTATAAGGAGCTGGAAGCACTCCCAAACGTTAAGTTTGTTCAGAATAATACGTATAACCTCTTACTCAACTCCAAAGTAGCAATCGTAACATCCGGCACTGCTACGTTAGAGACTGCGCTTTTGAAAACACCGCAGGTGGTAATTTATAAGACCAGCACCGTCTCTTACTTTATCGCTAAGAACTTTATTCGGGTACCATACATTTCATTAGTCAATTTAATTGCAAATAAGGGGGTAGTAAAAGAGTTAATTCAGGGCGAAATGAATGCAGAAGAAGTTTCAAAGGAGCTTACGTTGCTTGTACGTGATCAACACTACAGAAAACAGATGTTGAATGACTATGAAAACATCTATAAAACGCTTGACATTGGCTCTGCTTCTCAGAACGCAGCAAAGCTAATCATTAAATATCTGCAGAAATAGATGGGAGAGCTTTCTTAACTCTCGAAGGAGAATTCTTTACTCAGGAGCTTAGAAGATATTTTGCCATTGAAACGACCAATCTCAATGTACTTCCCTTTTAATTCGAATCCTGTCGCTTCTTGGGTTGCAGGATCTATCAGCCAATACTCTTTAACACCAAATCGCTCATACAATTCTTTCTTTTTTCCTGTGTCATAATGATAACTTCCAGGTGAAAGAATCTCAATGATAAGGTCGGGGGTACCTTTTATATAGTCTTTTACCATCGAGTGGTTTTCCTGCAAGACTACTACTAAGTCAGGTTGAACAACATTGCTATGTTCATCCAGGTAGACATCACAAGGAGCAGCCAGCAAAGTTCCTTTTTTAGTTCTTTTTAAGAAGCCGCCTATTTCAATAGAAAGATTCATTGAAATAAGCTGGTGAAAATATTCACAGGCGCAGGGGACATATATAGGGCGCCATCAATAACTTCAGCAATAGTACCTTCCGGAAGCATCTTGTAAAGCTCCATTATTGTTCGGGGCGGATTTGTCAAAACACCCTTCATAATAAAAAAAATTAGGCTACTTTAAGTTTGCTGTATTGCGATTTGCTGAATTTCTCCTCTGCATAAGCTCTGTTTATTACAAGCTTCTCAGCCTCTTTTTCAGAAGGCAATTCGAACATTGCGTCGTTGATAATGGCTTCACAGATACTTCTCAAACCACGTGCGCCAAGTTTAAATTCAAGCGCTTTCTCAACTATAAAGTCAATAGCACCTTCTTTAAACTCAAGTTCTATTTCTTCCATCTCAAACAATTTCTTGTATTGTTTGATAAGAGCATTCTTAGGCTCTGTTAAAATTCCGCGCAATGCGCTTCTGTCTAGAGGATTAAGGAAAGATAGAACAGGTAAACGACCTATTAGCTCAGGTATTAATCCAAAGCTCTTAAGGTCTTGTGCTGATATGAATTGAAGTAAGTTGTCCTTATTGATATCACTTGGATGCAGACCATCATGTCCGGCTACGAATCCAAGAGGACGAGTATTTAAACGATTGGCAATAAACCTCGAAATACCTTCAAATGCACCACCACAGATAAACAGAATATTCTCAGTATTAACTGTTATCATCTTCTGATCAGGATGCTTTCTGCCACCTTGAGGAGGCACATTAACCGCAGTACCTTCCAGAAGTTTTAAGAGTGCTTGCTGTACACCTTCACCACTTACATCGCGGGTTATAGAAGGGTTATCGGACTTGCGGGCAATCTTATCAATCTCGTCAATATAAACGATACCGCGCTCAGCAGCCTCTACGTTATAGTCAGCGGCCTGTAGCAGGCGGGTTAAAATGCTCTCAACATCTTCGCCAACATAGCCTGCTTCAGTAAGTACTGTAGCATCAGCAATGCAAAAAGGAACTTGTAAAATTTTAGCAAGTGTTCTGGCAAGATATGTTTTACCGGTACCAGTTTCGCCAACCATAATAATGTTTGATTTCTCAATAGTAACATCACTATCAAGCTTGCGTTGCATCAACCTTTTATAGTGGTTGTACACAGCAACTGACATTACCTTTTTGGCTTCATCCTGGCCAATAACATATTCATCTAAGAATTTTTTGATCTCCCGAGGCTTAATGAGCTTAAAATTAGGAGTAAAACCTACTTCATTTTTGCTCTTTTTTTCTTCCAGTAAGATCTGATTAGCCTGAGTAACACATTTATCGCAAATGTGTGCATGTATTCCTGATATCATCAGGTCTACATCTTTTTTACTCCTACCACAAAATGAACATGTTACTTCAGCCATATTTTTATTGAGCGGTTTGAATACCAATGTGCCATGGGCATCCTTCAAAGTTAAGGAATATTTAGCACATCGGTATTATTAAACTAACCTAAAAGCGAGTTAGTTCTTTTTTCTTTCCAAAACTTCGTCAATCAACCCGTATTCTTTGGCTTCTATAGCGCGCATCCAGTAATCCCGGTCAGAATCTTTTTCAATTTTCTCGTATTTCTGGCCACTGTGCTTAGATAAAATCATATACAGGTCCTTTTTAACCTCCAATGTCTGCCTTAATGATATCTCCATATCAGAAGCTTGTCCTTGCATACCACTCATAGGCTGGTGTATCATGATGCGCGAATGGGGTAGGCCAGAGCGTTTTTTTTCAGCCCCTGCTGCAAGTAAAACTGCTCCCATAGAAGCTGCTAAACCAGTACAAATAGTTGCCACGTCAGGGTTTACATACTGCATCGTGTCGTAAATTCCCAATCCTGCATAAACAGATCCACCCGGACTGTTGATATACATGATTATATCTTTCTTAGGATCAGATGATTCGAGGAATAAAAGCTGTGCTGTGATGAGGTTGGCAATCTGATCGTCAATGCCCATTCCTAAAAATATGATTCTATCAGAAATAAGGCGGGTAAATACATCTATTGCACGAAAGTTACCAGGACGCTCCTCTATCACATACTGCGTCATATTCTGGATTTGCTGGGCATAGCTATCGATTGTATTGCCGCTCATGCCCAGGTGGTGTACGGCATACTTCCTAAATTCGTTGTTATAATTCATAGTTTTCGAGAAAATTACAATAGTATTACTTGGTTGACTCCGGTAAGGATTAGGCGAGACAATCTTATGAATACTGACCTAAATAAACAACCTTAAAACCCGGATAAAACAAAAATGGTTTTAGCTGCGCCAAAAAGGCAACTAAAACCATTGTCGAAATCTTCTAAATATTTATTTTACCAGCTATTAGGCTTTTGCCTTTGGACTTACCTACTGCTTTTGCCTACTGCCTATTTTTAATGTGTGTGCTCCTCAACTATCTTCCTGAACTCATCAACGGTTACCTGCTTCTCTTCTATGGTTATGTTGTTCTTGATGTGGGTTAGTACTTTTTCATTTTTAAGCTGGTTGAACAGCTTCATGAAATTCTGACCATTTTCGCTTTGAAGATAATTGTCGGCGATCGCATCCATTCTGTCTTTTAATTGTTCAGCAAATGCCTGGCCACCAAACTGTGCAATGATAAGGTCTTTAGCCTTGTTTCTTACTTCCTCGGCTTCAACCTTAATGCTATTATCATCCGCAATTTTGTTTTTGATGAGATCCCACTTTAAACCACGCACATAGTCGTTGTATTCCTTGTTAAGCACGTCATCAGTTACTTGTCCGTTGCTGCTTACTTTGAGCCAGTTTTTAAGAAAACTATCAGGAATATTTATGTGTGTATGGTTAAGGAACGCATCTTCAATATGATGCTCAAGGAAGTGATTAGTCTCTCTTTCGTAATTCTCACCAATAGTTTCTTTTACTTTATTAATAAAAGCTTCTTCAGTGGTTACTGCATCTTTTCCAAAAACTCTGTCAAACAATTCCTGATCTAGTGCTGCAGGTTCAGTGCGGCTTATCGTATTTATTTTAAGTACATAAGTTCCTTTAGCATCCGGAATTGAATCACCAAGAAGCATGTCTAACTCCTTCGGGTCAGCAAAAAGGCTGTTAACTTCAAACTCTACTTCATCTTCCTTCTTTTTTCCTATGAACTTTGATTGCTCACCGGGAGCAATTTTTTCACTGGCAATAAAAGCGTGTTCTTTTTTAAAGTCGCCTTCCTTGCTTCTTAAATCACCAAAAATGTTATCACCAAACTCTACAGATTCAGGATAGCTTACTTTTCCGAATCTCTTTTTTAGATCCGAAAGCGTATCTTCTAAGACCTTGTTATCAACGCTGATTTTATAACCTTGAACTTTAACATTTTTGGAAATTTCATAGTTGAAATCTTCAACCATCCCTATCTGGTATTCAAACTCAAAATCTTTTTGAGTATCCCAATCAATACTATTAGCCTGTTCCTGATTCGGAAGCGGATCTCCAATAATTTTTAGGTTATTCTCTTTTATATAGTCAGAAAGCTTATGAGACAACAAATGATTAATCTCATCAACAAGAATCGATTTACCAAACATCTTTCTGATTACGCCCGACGGAACCTTACCTTGCCGAAAACCTTTGATATTCGCCTTCTTCGCATAATCCTTAACTTTTTCTTCTACATGCGGTTGGTAATCACCTTCGGTTAATTTAATTTTAATCAGACCCTCAGTGTTGTTTGTTTTGTTGAGTGTAATTTCCAAAGCTTAATATGTTAGAGTTAGCAATAAATCAAGAACCCTCAGTGTGGTATCACACCGAGGGTTCGATTTGTGCGGATGGAGGGACTCGAACCCCCACGCCTTGCGGCACCAGATCCTAAGTCTGGCGCGGCTACCAATTACGCCACATCCGCAGCGTATTCGTAAATGGGAGCGCAAATTTAGACATTATTCGGAATTAAAGAATAGTTTCTTATTGTTTATGTAAAGTATATTACAATGATGACTAAAAAGTCGTTTATTAGCTCAAATTCCTACAATTACTCTTAAAAAAAAATTTGCGATCTGAGATGGTTATAGATGCCGAACAGGAAAAAAAGGAAATAATTAGCCGATATAGAAGATTATTAAGAAAGGCAAAGCCCATTTTAAAGGATGGCGATGCCAGATTAATAAAGAAGGCATTTACCATGGCTTTGGATGCACATAAAGATATGCGCAGAAAGTCAGGAGAGCCGTTTATTTTCCATCCGCTTGCCGTTGCAGAAATTTGTACAGAAGAAATTGGGCTTGGTACTACATCTATTATTGCTGCCCTTATGCACGATGTAGTAGAAGACACAGAGATAGAACTAATTGATATTGAGCGTCTTTTCGGAAAGAAGATTGCTAAAATAATTGACGGTCTTACGAAAATCAGAGGAGTCTTCGAGTATGGAACCTCTCAACAGGCTGAGAATTTCCGTAAGATGCTATTCACCCTTTCTGAAGATGTCCGCGTAATTCTGATAAAGCTCGCTGATCGTCTTCATAACATGCGCACGCTCGATAGCATGCCACGAAATAAGCAGCTTAAAATCGCCAACGAAACAATCTATTTATACGCGCCATTAGCACATCGCCTCGGGTTAAATGCAATTAAAACTGAGCTGGAAGATCTTTTCCTTCGGTTTACAGATAGGGCTGTCTATGATTCAATTGTTCAGAAAATAGACGCAACCAAAGCGGCCAGAAATAAATTTATCAAACAGTTTATGGTGCCGATTGATGAGGAGCTGGATAGCCTGAATATCAGATATGAAATTAAAGGCCGGCCTAAATCAATTTATTCTATATGGAATAAGATGCGAAAGCAGAATATTCCTTTTGAAGAAGTATTCGACCTCTTTGCGATAAGAATAATTCTGGATACACCTTTAGAGCAGGAGAAGGCGATGTGCTGGCAGGTATATTCTATTGTAACAGATTATTACACCCCCAACCCTGATAGATTAAGAGATTGGATTAGTACCCCAAAAGCGAATGGATACGAGTCGCTTCATACTACGGTAATGGCAAAAAACGGGCAGTGGGTTGAAGTTCAGATACGCACAAAGCGAATGGATGAAATCGCCGAAAAAGGCTATGCTGCGCATTGGAAATATAAAGACAGTAACTCCACGGCAGAGTCTAATCTTGAAAAGTGGTTAGCAAGGGTGCGAGACCTGCTGGAACAACACAATCACAATGCCCTCGATTTCGTCGATGACTTTAGAGGAAATTTATTTAGCGATGAGGTTTTTGTGTTTACCCCTAAAGGAGAACTGAGAACCCTACCTTACGGTGCAACAGCCCTCGACTTTGCCTTTGAAATTCACACACAGATCGGCTCCAAATGCATTGGTGCTAAAGTCAATAATAAGTTAGTACCGATAAATTATGTTTTAAAAAATGGCGATCAGATAGAAATACTAACCTCTCAAAAACAAAAGCCTCATGAAGATTGGCTGCGGTTTGTTGTTAGTTCTAAGGCAAAGGCACGTATTAAAGAGGAACTAAAAGAAGATAAGAAGAAATCCGCAGAAGAAGGTAAAGAGCTCATCTTCCGAAAAATCCGTCAGTTAAGGGAAGAGCCTTCACAGCAGCTTCTGGAACAGATGAGAGATTACTTTCATGCGCCATCCCATTTTGAACTTTATTTTAGAGTTGGCTCTGGTTTCATTACTACAACCGATATTAAAAGGTTCATTGAAAACCGGCCAGTATCACCTATACGCTCAAAGCCTAACCTTCAGGTCGCTGACGCTAAGGTTATTGAACAGGAAATAACCAAGGCTAAAGGCCGTTACGACGATATCCTTCTAATAGGAGAGGATATGGACGTGGTAGATTATAAACTGGCGAAGTGCTGTACACCTATTCCCGGTGATGATGTTTTTGGATTTGTAACTGTAAACGAGGGCATCAAAATTCACCGCACCAATTGTCCCAATGCTCCTGAATTGCTTTCTCATCACGGTAACAGGGTAGTTAAGGCAAAATGGACCTCCCAGCATGAGGTTGCCTTCCTAACCGGCCTTAAAATTAGAGGAACTGACCGCGTTGGATTAATAAATGATGTGTCTAAAATAATTTCTGAAGAGCTGAAGGTAAACATGAGTTCCATGTCTATTCATACGGATTCCGGTATTTTTGAAGGAGAAATTATGCTCTATGTAAATGATACCCGTCATTTAGAGCAATTGATTAATAAATTGAAAATTGTAGAAGGCGTGGTGAAGGTGAGCCGGTTCGACTCAAAAGAATAATAGATTTGAATAGGCAGTTTTGAATGTTATCTTTGTTCCCTTTGTTTTACGGATATGGCAATAAATCCAAAGATTTACGAGGAAGTAAGGAAGATTTTTACGGCATACCTTGAAAATAAGGAGTTACGGAAAACACCTGAACGATACGCCATTCTGGAAGAAATATATTCGCGCGATGGCCATTTTGATGTTGAATCGTTATACATCAGCATGAAAAATAAAAACTATCGCGTAAGTCGTGCAACGGTATATAATACCCTCGATCTTCTTGTTGAATGCGATCTTGTAAGTAAACACCAGTTTGGCAAGAATCTCGCGCAGTATGAAAAATCGTACGGCTATAAACAACACGACCACCTCATCTGTACCGAATGTCATCGCGTGGTAGAATTTTGCGATCCAAGAATTCAGAATATACAAAGTACAGTTGAAGAAATACTGCATTTCAATGTACTTCACCATTCTCTTATACTATATGCTGCTTGTACAAAGCAAAACTGTGAGAATAAAAAAGTACTCAGTAACTAGCTTCTAAAATTATTCCCCACATGAAATTTGAACATCAGATTAAAGACAATGTTTTCTTCATTAGGCTTCTTGGAGACCTCATCGGAGAAAGTAGCGGCACCACCTTGCTCGATGCAGTGAATACTGCCATCCAGCAAAAGGTTCTCACCTGTATTATAGATATCTCAGAATTAAGATACATTAATAGTAGTGGTATCGGTGTCTTAATCACCATTCTTACAAAATTCAGGAATAAAGGAGGAGAGGTTTACCTTATGAAACCCTCAGAAAACGTTCAGAAGCTTCTGGTCATAACCAAGCTTAACGCCATTTTTCATATAGTTCAATCTGAAGAAGAAGTTCATAAACTGATTAAAAAATAACATTTTAAATGTCTAAAGTAGATGTATTACTTGGCCTTCAATGGGGTGATGAAGGCAAAGGAAAAATTGTTGACGTCCTTGCACCTAAGTACGATGTTGTAGCACGTTTTCAAGGCGGTCCAAATGCTGGCCATACCTTGGAGTTTGACGGAATAAAACATGTACTGCATCAAATTCCTTCAGGAATCTTTAGAGAAAAAACAAAGAATGTTATAGGCAATGGTGTCGTTCTTGATCCTGTAATTTTTAAAACTGAGATCGAGAAACTTCAGAAGTATAACCTCAAGGTAAAATCCAACCTTTTTATTTCAAAAAAGGCTACCCTTATCTTACCTACACACCGTTTACTCGACCAGGCTTATGAAAAAGCAAAAGGAGAACATAAAATAGGTTCAACATTAAAAGGCATAGGGCCTACTTATCAGGATAAAATTGGTCGCCAGGGTCTGCGTGTAGGTGATATTCTTTCAGAAAATTTCTCTGAAAAGTTTAAGAAACTCACCAACATCCATTTCAATATTCTTAAAGATCACGATATCCAGTACGAATGGAAAGATCTTGAAAGCCAGTTTATGGATGCAGTAGCTTTTCTGAAAGAATTTACGCTTATCGAAAGCGAATATTTTCTCAACAACGAATTAAAAAAAGGATCTTCAATACTGGCGGAAGGGGCACAAGGTTCTTTACTGGATATCGACTTTGGAAGCTATCCATTTGTAACAAGCTCCAATACAGTTACCGCAGGCGCATGTACAGGTCTAGGTGTAGCGCCAAGGCATATAGGCGAAGTATACGGAATCTTCAAAGCTTATAGTACACGCGTTGGCAGCGGTCCTTTCCCCACCGAACTACTAGACGAGCAAGGCGAGTTAATGCGTAAAGAAGGAAATGAATTTGGTTCTACTACAGGTAGGCCCAGACGTTGCGGATGGATCGATCTTCCATCGTTAAAATACTCTATCATGATCAATGGAGTTACTCAACTCCTCATGATGAAAGCCGATGTTTTAAATATTTTCTCAACCATAAAAGTTTGTACAAAATATCAGCTTCGCGATGGCTCTATTACTGATACATTGCCCTATGAATTAGTCAACGAGAAAATTACCCCGGTTTACACAGAGCTCAAAGGCTGGAATACTTCACTAAAAGGCATCGCTGAAGACTCAATGCCTGCGGAGTTGAGTCAATACATAGAATACCTCGAAAGGGAGTTGAATGTGCCCATTACAATTCTTTCAACAGGCCCTGATAGAACCCAGACCATCTATCGTCAAACAGTCTCAGCTTAAAATTTAAGCTAGCAATAGCAGGTACAAGCAAAATACCTGTTATTGCTTTACTTTATCCTTACACCACATCTCAAGGTTTTAATTTCTATTAGAAGCCCCCAATGATCTTTTGTTTCACTGCCAAAACGGCTTGAAAAAGACGAGAAAAGGGTAGCGTAGAACTAGGACGGGGGAAGGGCGGAGCTACGACGGAGCCAGGATTTCTTAGAGGAGAGGGAGTCCCACCCAAAATTCTATTACCGGAAACAATGTCAGCTTTTTTAGAGAAACGGCTTTCGCCGGATATATAAACCCCTTTTCCTACCCCGGGATGAGCCATGGATCACCCATGGATGAGCCATAGATGAGCCATGGACGAGTCATGAATGAGCCAACCTTAAACCTGTAACCTTAAACAAGCCAGAACACCGAACGTCGAACCAGTCTTCGTTCAAGCGTCGCTGACACATCGCAGAAATTAAGCTCGATATTGAGCGCAGGCCCGGCGCAACAGCGGGGGCGTCCTGGAAAGTGCGATGAGCAGCATAGTTGCGCCTTGATTTTTTGGTTACTTTTTTCATCTAAGGAAAAAAGTAACATAAAAGAAAAACATTTTTATCTGAAAGAGAGCAAACTAGAGCTAACAGAAAGATTAGTTTTTAGTGAAGAGATAAAAAGTAAAACACCAGAGTGAACCAAAGCCTAGGTGATGTAGTTGTAAGAGAGCTAACGGAAGGTTAGGGAATTTTTTAAATGAAAGAACAGAAAAAATTAAAACACTGCAGCGAACCAAAGCTTAAGTGATAAAGTTAGTAGAGAGCTGATAGAAGATTAGCTCATTTTTAATGATGAACTTTGAACCCTTGTAACAATCACCACAACAAGTAGCATGGGAGTTGTAAGAGCAGCCAACCGTTTTAAACCTTAACTTTAAACCTGTAACTTTCATAACCCAGAACTTTGAACTTCTGTTATTGTGAAAAAAATTAAATTTCAAATAAAGCTGAACGAAAAGTAAGTCAGATAAGTTGAAAGGCTTGCAAGAAGAATGAAGGATAAGCGAAAGTAAAAACTTCGGAATAAAAGCAGCCAGTGAAAAAGGGTAAATAAAAAATAGTGATATAATTTTTGGTGGATAAGAAAAGGCGCACTACTTTTGAAACCCTTTACGACGCAAAGGGGTAGAAGTTGAAGAAAGCGGGAGATCGAAAGAATCTCGAATAAGCCTAGCGAAGAGAACAAAAATAGATCGCGAAAAAACTTCTAAATAATTTAACAAAAAATTTGCAAAGAGAAAAACTTCGGTTACCTTTGCACTCCCAAATCGAAAGAGGGGCTGAGAATCGGAAGGAAGACCAGCAAAAAAAAAGAGTTAGGTAGTAATACCACAATTGACAAAGAGGATCGGGGCGAAGAAATTCGCATACGATCTGAAAAGAGTCAAAACGTTCTTTGAATGGATGATAATTGATAGCGGACCCCATGATAGCGATATCATGGTTAAATTCTGAAAAGAAAAAGAAATCGGGAGCCACGAGATAGAATCGATAGAGGTTTTATCGGGAAA
>NZ_JAHESD010000098.1 GCF_018598585.1 Chryseosolibacter indicum | reverse complement strand
GTCTTTCTCTCCTTACTTTTTTCCTTGATGAAAAAAGTAACAAAAAAATCAAGACATAAAAATGCTTCAACCGCACAGGTCCGGGGCACTGCCCGTCCCGATAGCTATCGGGATCGGGCCAACGCGCTTGGTTTCTCATCATAGGTTTGGTAAGAAAAAAACAGCACTAGGAAAGCGCAGATACCTTAATCAGTGGCGTCATTCCCCGCCTGCAATAGATACTATGAAAAGCTAAAGTTATTGCGAGGGAATCCCCTGGCCTTGCAATCGTAAGTATGAAATGCAGTTGTTTTAACTTTATTAAAATATTAATGAAGTTAAAAGACATCTGACCCTTAGGCTAGCAGTTCTAAATAAACACAACAAACTTCTTCGGCAGGTCTTTCTCTCCTTACTTTTTTCCTTGATGAAAAAAGTAACAAAAAAATCAAGACATAAAAATGCTTCAACCGCACAGGTCCGGGGCACTGCCCGTCCCGATAGCTATCGGGATCGGGCCAACGCACTTGGTTTCTCATCATAGATTTGGTCAAGGAAGGCTTTGCTGATTCTAAATAAACACATCAATACGTCTAGCATCCCGATTTTCTCGGGATAAACGATTCTATTTCACTCTACGTCAGCGGATCCCGATAGAATCGGGACAAGCTGCTGACATACTATAGTCAAAGCGGAATCGCTAGTAGTCGGACAAGATGCTTGCACCGGATTGGGTGTATTAAATATACTTATCCAAAATATCCATAGTCCGCTCATCGTACAACCAGGTAATCTCCCTGTGACTTTTATGATTCAGGCGGGCTCCGGCATTCAACAATAATTCCAACACTTCATGTGCATTGTATTCAGCTGCCTGACCAATTGCGTTTTGATACATGTAAGTGGTGTTGTAATCCCACCCCTGTTCAATCCGCTCTTTTAAAAAGGCCACATCATTTTCACGAGCTGCAAAGATCTCGGGCTCTACCGGGGATGATTGCGCATATCGGGCGAATTTATCAAATGAATAGTCACAGACCTGACTGGCACTACTTCCTTTGATCACAATTTTTCCATAGTCTTTACTCGAATCTTGAACGCATATTCCAAGCGAAGCATCTGGATCCAATAATCCAATCCAGAGAACATTCGGATCTTCAGACAGACTGCTCGCCGCGATTCGATCTAATTCTTCGAGCGTATAAAACTTTTTCACTTTAACCGTACGCAAATCGTTAATGGGAAAATACAAGTAATGATTATTATATTGACGTCCGTTAAACAACCTGAGGTAGTGAAAAAAGGCCCCTGGAAGCTTGATGCGGTACGTGTTCTCAAATCTGACAACTTCTTCCGCTTTCAGCCTACTCTTTTGTTCTTCCCCTGCATACCAGGAAACACCAGTCCAATACTCAAAATCATAAGCATTATTATGCATTCTCTCAGGCATTCCGGCAGGTCTGAACTTTTCCTGCCATCCAGTGAATATCCTTTCATTTGTGAATCTTGTAACCTCCATCAATGCAGACTTCGAATTGTCGTGCTGCGTAACGCCAGTAACCGCCGCGGCAAAGCGTTCGCTTAGTTTACCGCTTCGAATTCCGGTCGCACATTCATAGGTAACGATCTCTGTAAATTCATCGCCCTTTTCAAAATAACGCCAGTAGTTTTTATACGGATTAAAAGGATATCCGAACTGGCCGGCTCTCAGAAAGAGTTCAATGACACTGAGTTTTCTAGGGAAAAAATTTTCGACACGAGGTGGTTTCCCACCGTAATTACTTTCCATAAACGCAGAGAAGTCATCGTCAAGAAAATCGTTCAGCGAAAACATGGAGATACTATTGTTTTGTACTGTTCTCACCTTCAATCCACATTGATATCCTTCTATTTCCTGCCATAGGTATGCAAACCACGCACAAAACAATGCGGTCTCACTAAATCGATATTGATAATAACCCAGCAATGACACAGGAAATTTTCTTACATCAATCTTGACAGAATTTTGCGCTTTCGCTTCGGCAATTGTTACTGAATCTTCCTCATGCAATTCATGGTTATATTGTGGCTTAACAATGAACTCTTCATCCTGTAGAATATCAACTCCTCCATCATAGTTGATTGCGACAGACGATCCAAAGTCATCAATGCCTCTCCAAAATTCCAGGTAAGGGAAACACTTGTTACCATCCGGCTCAAGCGTATCATAGTTTAGGCGAGTGATTACATCTCTTAAACGCGCCTTGGTGTATTCCGTTTGATCCTCCAAATAAGCAGCAAATGATCGGACATCACGAGCTGCACGTTCGTGCAATTCGCCTTTATCTATGAAGTATTGGATTATTGACTCAACATGCGATAGGCAAATTAAGAAAAGTCTCGAATTCTTTATTGTGAGAATTCGATTACCTAATGCTAACGATTTTTACTTTGAGTGCCAGTGAAGCCCTAGTAAATCATTGATTTTTGAAATTGAAACCCCTCACTGTGCATTCGGCGTACTTTATAATACATGATCCATTTGGCTATGTGTGCATTCATTTTGACTCGCTGGGTCCGGAAAATGGCAACAAGAGTGTCTAGGTAGTGGAGATTTGCTGGCATTTCGTCAGTGGGACGCTGACTACACTAGGGAAATATTAAGATCCTGGGCGCTAAATCAGGCAATAGAGTAAGTGCTAATCTCCACCACATCCTCCGCATCCACTGCAACCAGATGAGCAACCGCTGTCACTTGAGCATCCGCTTGAATCTGAGGAACAAGAACCGATAGTATCGAAGACAGACCAGCAACCTGTGCTACATCCACTCGATGTGTCCTGTGTTGTCAATTCTTTCATCAACACTTCATCAATTTCTTGTGAAAGAGCGACTTCATATCCAGGTATAAGAAATATGTTGCCTGCAATTAGCTGTAAGATCTTTCGTGCCTCGTATTTATTATTTACAGTATAGTTAGCCAGTTTTTTCTCTACCTCTTCTAGTTCAATTTCAACTTTTCGTTTGAGTACCTTACCTTGATTTGAGTAAGAAACACCTCCAAAAACTATTCTTAATAATGATGACGAGAATGCATCACATACTGTATGTGATAATTTTATCTTGTTATGATATTGCTTTTCGCCCTTAGCGTTCTCATATCCTATTTTGATCAGATTCCTAAACAAAATACTCCGATATGAATTATTCTTAAACATTGAAAGATAAACCAGCTCATGGGGCTTGTGGGCATAATCAGAAAAATTGGCCCCTATTTTAATGTATTTGTATGATCTTTCTGGTTCTTTTCGGCTTGGTTTGCGTGTTATAGTTTCTGTTATAAGCACTTGCTTAAGCAGGAGGTCCATCAATGTATATTTTAATAGGTCCCTTAAAACCGCACTACTTCCTTGTTTCAACAGTAGTGTTTCAGCTGGGGTTAACGTAGCGAGTATCAAACAAAGGGCTTTTTAATGATCCAGTTTGCAAAGGTATTTACGCGTACGAAATTACCAGGCGTAAAGCGTTTTTCTTTTGGAGGCCAAAGATCTTCAGGAGCCTCAGTGTTAAATTTCTGCTTATAGACCTGTAGTGTTTCTGTATACCAGTCGTTAAATTTCGCATTCTCTTTTATACCTCCTTTTGTTGGGCCATGGTGTATTTCGCGTTCTAATACGTCAGCGCAGAATTCTTTCCAATACGAGCGGGTATAGAGCAGGTGCAGATGCCACACCTGGTCAACTTCGTCGGATGGTGTCAACGGTTTATTGGAGATGCAAATCAAAAACATAAACCGCTTATATTCTTCAATAGCACGTAATGCAAAATCATGAGTCCAGACATTCTCTCGGGCTAGGCGATCGCTAAAAGTGAACTCAGAATTATCGTCATCGAGCTCAAAGTCTTGTATTTTCATCCACAATGTAAGTTCGCTTCCGGTTATATTCAAGGGTAAAGATTAAAGGGTACTTGTAAGTAGCTAAGATAATAAATAGGACAAAACGTTACTTGTTTATGAAGCGTCTCGCTTGCATTTCGTCAGCGGGACGCTGACTACCATTTGCAAGCGAGACGCTTGCACCAGATCGGGTGTATAAAGTTTGAATTAACAGGATATGATGGGATAAATTCACATCAACTCCTACTGCAGGATTTGTAGCTCCTGTAATAAAGTGGTGAGCGATTTTGAAGTATGTTCTAGCTTCGCGCTTAATCCAACAGCTCATCTCGCGATTACCTGTAATTTTATGAAAAATTTTTCCTGTGAAAATTATATGATTGTTTTACTAAGCTCATAATATAATCAATATCAACATCTTCACTGTTGTGTACAGCTTCATAGTCTCCTGCTCCCCAATGGCCTTTTTCTGAAACATCGTAAAATAACTTCTTAGGATCGTTCAATAGTCCCTTCTTTAAATTGATTCTTTGTTTAAGACTATTTTTCCTTATATCTATGTCAGTAATTATTTTCGTGTTAAGTTTAAAACCTATATAAATTTTTGTTGGACTTATCTCTATATCATCTAATTGAAGGAGGCGTGATTTTAAAGATTCGTAAAGTTCTACTATTTCCTGGCTTCCTTTCATTATAAGATCTTCTTCATTATACACTTTTATTTCCTTACTTACTTCTTCAATTTCTCCGCCTACTTTAGCCACTTGCCTAATGCTTTGACTTGACGTCTTCTTGATTTGATTGAAGCTTATTATATTATTCTCATATTTCTTTATTTCCCAAAGTTCTATCGCAACATCTTTGAAGTTAGTGGCAAGCTTTTGGTTATCGGTAAAACTAGGAGCAACAAAGACTACACGGCTTTGTGACCAATCAATATCATCACGTTTTAGGTTCGTATTTAAACTTTCGTTGTATTCTATTATGAATTCAGCCTTATTTTCAAGCATAAGGCTGAGATATGAAAAGCCCTGATCAATCACACTAATATTCCGATCTCTTTTAAATTCTATTATTACAAAACCATCAGTTTGCTTATCAAATGCCAGCGTATCGATACGTTTGTTTTTTATTATAAATTCAGATTTAACAAACTGAAGATTGGTAAGAATTGGAAGATTTTCTTCTACTAGTTTTTGAATATCTTTTTCAAGCTTAAATTGTGACTCGTTCACCTGTCTCAACTTACCATTACTATTTGTATATATTGCCATTGTATCAATTGGTGTAGCATTGATAATATAATTTCAAGTTCTTATACCATTAAAAATTTCTTTATGGACTAATGAACTATCTAAAATATATAATATCGAAAGTTAGTGCAAGTCCTGGGGCAAGGACTGGCGAGATTGAGACATATTTTATCTCTAACTCTACTGTTGTGGCAACAACACAACCAACCTACAGAGCTTTCTGACAACATTCTTATGGACTAACCCCTTGGAGTATATACACGTGAACCGGTAGCCGCAGGGTTTGTAGATTAGCCAGAAGCCTGGTTGTATAGCAGTGCCAGGGAGTATGCTAATACTGCAAAGGGATTAATTGATTTGGTGTTTATTGAATGATTGGTGTTTCGATTTCCTAGCGCAAGGGTCTCCCTTGTGCTTAATATATGGTAAGCGTCTCGCTTACAATTCTATTTTACCCACGTCAGCGTGACACTGACACAGTATACGTCCAAGCGGACGCTTGAACGAGACGCTTGCACCAGACCTGGATTCCTCAGTAATAAAAGCCGCAAGTATCAGATGAAATTCAGGGCTGGGTGCGGTTCTTCCATCCTGACTTAAATCAAAATACGCCATTGGGACAACGTATTGGAGATTACAGTTTCTTTTCATATGATGTACATGAGGCACTTCATTTATCTAATGCAGAACAAAAAATGATTGACGACTGTATAATGTTAATCCAGCAAGAGATTCATGCCCGAATTGACAATGTCAGTCAAACTGTTATTTCATCATCGAGCTGTATTGTGAGCAAGTTTAACATACTTTCGGCTAGAAATTCAGACAGCCAATTTTATACGCTTTTAGGATCTGGAACTCGCTTTAATCAAATCTGTGAGATTTTTAATGTCTACGGAAATTCAGACCGCTGTATACCAGTCATAAATTTGATTCTCTTTTCCGTGTCATGAGATTCAGGAAGTTCATCAGCGTGTATCGAATAAACAGGTCCATCCGATTCGAATCTTACAATTTCGATTAGGGCAACGTAGCCTGGGATATTCCCTCCAAACCAATATGGATCCTCTCGTTGCTTCCAGGTGACGAGCGATAAAATATCACCATCAGTATAGGGGGCCTGATGCGCTGCATGATGTGCTGCAGCGTTGTTACCATAAAGCGTTGACATTGTTGTGTCGTGCGCGCTTATGAAAGTTGCGATCATATTTCCTTCAAGCGGATTGAATCCTATTTCAGATACATTTATAAGTGAAGCTGACTCATTATACACATCATGGCGGTGCTCGTTCGTGCATCCTGCAACAAGCAGACTTATAACAAAGGCTAATTTGTTAAACTTTTTCATGGTTTCTTATAAACAAGGGGTTGAGTAAACACAAAATTACTTTCTTTCCTGGGCGTATGACATGCAACACATTCCTGCGTAAACAATGCGTCGTTCCCATAGGGCACCAGTTGCTTTCCCAGCCACCGGGCCCAACCCCAACCCTCAGTGTCTGCATATTTCTTCTGATCTTTGATCATGAATTCAACCTGTTTGAATTCTCCCGTTCGGATTAAGCCAGTTGAGTCGGCTGCCTGCGTCCACGCAACTTTGGCAAACACGGTACCATCAGGCCAAGGGTTGGTGTTATCGTTGGCAATAGCCTCGACTGCAACTGAATTGCCGTAGATAACCCGCATGGTACCGTTGTCAAAACGATCGGTAGTACTGATCGCTTTCCATCGTTGATAATCCGGGATAAAGTCAATCCCGTTTGCTGTCGGCAAAGGTTGGGAAATGGACGAGTCCTTTTTCTGACTTGGCGCCGGGGAGGTACCATTCTTTACAGAAAGATTTCGTGGTGATATTTTCACGAGATACCTTTTAATAGCATCAATATCATCAGTTGATAAATGCGCTTCCGGATGCAAAAGGGAATACTCTGGGGGTGGCATCTCATTGGCTAAAATCCTGTTCAATCCCCAAAACAGCTTTGCCTTCTGCTGAGGAGGAGTCAGTTTATCCCATTCAGAAAAATTAAGGGCGGCCCGTGCCTGTCTGATATGCGAAGTCACAAGCCAGTATGCTGGTGCCAGTTCATCGAACCATTTTAGCTTTGTCTCGTTGGAGTGACAGTTGTAGCATGAGTTGCGGAGGACTTGACCTATATCCGGTGAAACTTCGATCTCGCCAGTGACTGGAGGGTTTTCAAGCGGCGGCCGGTAGATCTGTATGATCACAAGAAAAACGGCCAGAAACCCCGCCGCCATGAATATGTTCTTCTTCCAGTTTTTCATAAATGTGTGTTGATTTTACCGTGGCAAACGTAGCCTGAGCATTGTCAAAAAAAGCCCATAATGGGCTGCAAAAGGCAAAAAACGTGTGTGAAGCCGAAAATACGAGCTTAAAAGAGCTGTTCAAATCCGATATTTGCCCATTCGTCACCTGATACCATGAAGAAGAAATACCTATCTATCTATACATTGCTTGGACTGTTGATCACGGTTATCGCCATTATCAGCGTTGCAGAATCATACCTCTTTTCCAGCACCCGGCAACATCTCCTATTGGCTCAGCTTGAAACCAGCAGACGCGAAGCGCGTGAGGTGGGCAGACTCCTCGAAGAGCAACTGGCCGATGGGAATACCGCCGCTACTGTAACAGAGAACCTCCAGCGCAGCATAGAAAACACTGATTCTCAATCCGGATTTATCTGTATGTATGATACAACCGGAAAGGAGCTTTGTCATCCGGATCGCTCAAGAATCGGGCTGATGGTTACTGAAGGCAACTCGCAGATCAGCGGACTGAGTGAAAACACTTCGCAGTCTCTATTTAATGTATTGACGCAGGGTGAACCTTCCGGCGGACTGAGAACCTTTGGAGACAGGCGGGAATCCGAAATCATATATGTATATCCAGTCCAGGGTACGGGTTGGATGGTGGCCGCTCACGCCAATCTTGTCGCTATCAATAGCCAGTTAGACAACCTTCGTAATAAATTCTTACTCACACATATCATAGCTGGAATACTCATTATCACATTTTCGTTTTTCCTGGTACGATTCATCGGGGGGCGTTACGAGACCGCACTCGAATCCGAAAAATCTCAGTTACAGGAAGACCTGAAAAAGCTCTCGTTGCTCAACGCTGATCTGGAGGGTTATCGTGAGAGAATTGAGAGCATGAATGTTTCTTTAGAAAAAAAGGAAACAGAAGACAACAATGGAGGCGCGGTGAACCGAAAACGTATACTCACTTACTGGAGAGATGAGCTTGTTTCAATTCCTGTAAAAAACGTAGCTTTCTTTTATACACAGGAGTCGGCAACGCATATACACTGTCGGGACGGCAAGGTATACACTCATAATGACAGTCTCGATGAACTGATGAAGCAACTGGACATTGCTTTATTCTTCCGTGCCAACCGGCAGTTTATTGTCTCGATACATGCTATCGATAAGATATTCAGGTACGGTAAAAATCAACTGAAGATCACTGTCAGTCCTGACGCACCAGAAGTTATCCTTATCAGTAAAAACAATGCTGCCACCTTCCGGGAATGGCTCAACTCCTGACAATCGATGGAGGTACATCAAATATTAAAAAATAACACACTCAAACTTGGGCTATCTCCAATGCGAAACGTGTAGGCCCCCCTCTTACTGGTGCAAGCGTTCGCTTGTACCTATCCTTAGTTAGAAGCGTCTCGCTTCAGTAACAGCTTATTGAATTGATAGCCTGCTTATATTTACAGAAATAAGCCCCTATCCTATCCCATGAGCAGAAAGTATAAGATACGTGACCAGGAAAGTTATACTTTGTAACTTTTACCGTTATTAACTGGATTGATCTCTTTATCAGAGATGAGTACAGACAAATCTTTGTAAACAGTGTAAAATACTGCCAGGAAAATAAAGGGCTTGATGTCTATGCTTACTGCATTATGACAAGTCATGTGCATATGATCGTAGGTTCTAAAGGGACGTATCCACTCGAGGGAGTAATTAGAGATATGAAGGCTTTTACATCAAGAAGCATTCGCAAGGCTTTGGAAGATTCAAATCACGTTCACGAAAGCAGAAGGGAATGGATGCTTTATATGATGTACAAGGCAGGAAGTTACAATAGCAATAATAATGATTTTCAGCATAGCCAGCCAATTGGGCTTACTGACAATATTCTTATGGATAAAACCTTAGAATATATACACACGAACCCGGTAGCCGCAGGGTTTGTAGATCAACCAGAAGCCTGGTTATAGCAGTGCCAGGGACTATGCTAATACTGCAAAGGGATTAATTGATTTGGTGTTTATTGGATGATTGGTGTTAGGATTTATCAAGATACTTTAGTCGTATACCGAGAGCATCGGTTCATGTCAGCGGACGCTGACATATTATACGTCCAAGCGGACGCTTGAACGAACGAGACACTTGTACCAGATCGGGGTTTAGTTTAAAATTCCCAGAAAAACTACTCAAAATGTTAGCTTAGTTGGATTCGAGCTCCTTAATAATTTTTGAAGGAGGTACCTTTAAAGCTTCGGCTATTTTGAATAGTGTTCCTATCGTTGGTTGTCTAAGACCTCGTTCCAAGAGAGAAATGTAAGTTCTATCTAGGTCACAATCCGCGGCAAGGGCTTCCTGAGTTATGCCGTTTTTCTCGCGTAGATTCCTTAGTATTTCGCCAAAGCGTTCTTCCAGGCTTTTCATATTAGATTGGCCTGAAGCTGAAAAACTTCAAAAAATATCCTTGAAGACTATAGTCAGAATTTAAATAATAATTATCTTAGCTGTGAAATAACTGATCATTAGTCAGTAGATAATAATAATTTTGCGAACCTATCAGAGATTTTAGGCATTCGCACTTAGAACCTCGTTCTGGAAAACTGGAAATTGAATGGACACGAGGCAATAAGTGAGGTGCTCACGTTTTGGCGTGGGCCCACTTATTCGTGTCCAAGGTATTCCAGTACCTCCAGAACGGTAAGTTGGGTTCCGCGCCTCTTTTTTTGTCGCAATCCAGCTTACCATTACCAAGTTTTTTAGACACTCGAATGATTCGGGTGAAGGGGCCCGAAGTGCAGGCTATGTCCTGCACTTCTTTAAAATATCTTTTACTCCACCACATGAGTAGCTATAAGGATCATAGCGACATCGAATTAATTACACTATTACAATCCGGAGATCCTCTGGCATTTGAAACAATTTACAGGAAATACGCTGGAGCGCTATATACCTATGCACGAAGAAGTATTTCCATTCCGGAAGATTGCGAAGAAATTGTACAAGACAAGTTTGTATTGTTATGGATCCGGCGCCAACAGCTTAAATCGTTTCAATGGCTCTTCAACAGATATAAGTTTATCGTTAAAGGCTTCTGTCAATGTAAAGAGATTTTAAGTAAGCAGCCCGTGTTCAGCGTTGACATAAAGCGTCAGGGTTTGAACTCTCTAGTAGTTAAATTCTTTTAGGCAAATGAATTCGTATCAACACTATACCGATGGCGAATTGGTGGCGGTCCTGCTCCAAGGCGAAAAAAAAGCCTTCGAGGAGATTTATTACAGGTACATAAATCCGCTTACGCAATACGCCCGGAAACGAATTTCCGACAAGGATGATTGCTTCGAAATCATCCAGGAAGTATTTGAATCGATTTGGCTACGGCATTCAGAACTTGCTCATATAACAATTCTGGAAGCCTACCTCTACAGAATGGTTAAATACAAAATCATCCGATACTTCCAGCATAATCAGGTTGTGAAAAAATACCAGGATCACTTCGCGCGGTTCGAAGTGATAATAAGTGAGCTTGCTGACGAAGAAGAAGAGGTAGAAACCCTTCGCGCCTTAATAAAGGGAAGTATGAACGGACTACCGGAACGATGTCGCATGGTTGTACAATTGCGAATAGACGAGAATCTCACCAATGGAGATATCGCCAAAAGGATGAACATTGATAAAGCTACTGTGAAACGGTACATGACTTCGGCATTGAAGTACTTCCGCAAACTGCATTCTCCTCTTTATAAATCTCGCTTCTAGCGCAAGGGTCTCCCTTGTGCTTTATCAGAGACGAGTACAGGCAAATCTTTGTAAATAGTGTAAGGTATTGCCAGGAAAATAAAGGGCTTGATGTCTATGCTTACTGTATCATGACAAGTCATGTACATATGATCGTGGGTTCTAATGGAACGAATCCGCTCGAAGGAATAATAAGAGATATGAAGGCTTTTACGTCAAGAAGCATTCGCAAAGCTTTGGAAGATTCTAATCACGTTCACGAAAGCAGAAGAGAGTGGATGCTTTATATGATGTACAAAGCAGGAAGTTACAATGCAAACAATAACGACTTTCAATTGTGGCAACAGCATAGCCAGCCAATTGAGCTTACTGACAACATTATTATGGATAAGAACTTGGAGTATATACCTGTCCCGTAGCTGCAGGGTTTGTAGATCAGCCAGAAGCCTGGTTGTATAGCAGTGCCAGAGACTATGCTAATACTGCAAAGGGATTAATTGATTTGGAGTTTATTGGATGATTGGGTTCGGATTTCTCAGGATATTTCAGTCGTATACGAGAGCATCGGTTCATGTCAGCGGACGCTGACATATTATACGTCCAAGCGGACCCCGATAGAAATCCATAGCCGTCAAGCTAAGGAATAAAGGATCTTTTGGGTATTCAACTTCTTGTTTTTTAACTCAGTAAGATATTT
>NZ_JAHESD010000097.1 GCF_018598585.1 Chryseosolibacter indicum | reverse complement strand
GATTATAGGTGGTATTGTTTTACACGAAGGCAAAGTAGCAGAGATGGCGACAGGTGAAGGTAAGACCCTTGTGGCAACCCTCCCCGCATTTTTAAATGCGCTTGCCAAAAGAGGTGTTCACATCGTTACAGTTAACAACTACCTGGCAACACGTGATAGCGAATGGATGGGGCCAATTTACCAATTCCACGGTTTAACAGTAGATTGTATTGACCGCCATGAGCCCAATTCGGTAGCACGCAGAAATGCATACCGTGCCGACATTACCTATGGTACTAACAATGAATTTGGCTTCGATTACCTGCGTGATAACATGGCGCGTGATCCTGAAGAATTAGTACAACGTGCACATCACTATGCAATGGTGGATGAAGTGGATTCAGTATTAATTGATGAAGCAAGAACGCCATTGATCATTTCAGGCCCTGTACCAAAAGGTGATCAACATGAGTATTATGATTTGAAGCCACGGATATTCAAACTGGTTGAAGCGCAGAAGAAATTGGTTAATGAATATCTTAATGCAGCGCGTAAACTTATTGCTGAAGGTGATGAAAAAGAAGGTGGTTTAAATCTGTTCCGTGCGCACCGTGCAATGCCGAAGCACAAACCGCTGATCAAGTTTTTGAGTGAAACCGGGAATAAGGCAATTCTTCAGAAAACAGAAAACTACTACCTGCAGGATAATAAGCGAAATATGCCAGAGGCTGATAAGCCGTTGTATTTCGTTATTGATGAAAAGGATAATAGTGTTGAGCTTACCGAGAAAGGTATAGATCTGATTACAGGTGAAGGTGAAGATCCGAGATTCTTCATTCTTCCGGAGATTGCCACAGAAATCAATAAAATTGAAAACGATTCTTCATTGGATGATGCACATCGCTTCCAGAAAAAAGAAGACGTTATTCGCGAGTATCAGGTTAAATCGCAGCGTATTCACAGCGTTAACCAATTATTGAAAGCTTATACGCTTTTTGAGAAAGACACTGAATACATAATTGTAGAAGGAAAGGTAAAGATTGTAGATGAGCAGACAGGCCGTGTGCTTGACGGAAGAAGATATTCTGACGGATTACACCAGGCAATAGAAGCGAAAGAGAATGTAAAGGTTGAAGATGCTACCCAGACCTATGCTACAATTACTTTACAGAACTACTTTAGAATGTATCACAAGCTTGCCGGTATGACTGGTACTGCAGAAACAGAGGCAGGCGAGTTGTGGGATATCTATAAACTTGACGTTGTTGTCATTCCAACCAATAAGCCTGCTGTCAGAAAAGATTACGATGACCTGGTATATAAGACCATGCGTGAGAAATTTAACGCCGTAATTGACCAGGTTGTAAAACTTACGCAGGAAGGCAGACCGGTTCTTGTAGGTACTACATCCGTTGAAATATCAGAGGTGGTGAGCCGTATGCTTCAGATCAGAAAGATCAAGCACCAGGTGTTGAACGCCAAGCATCACCAGCGTGAAGCTGAAATTGTTGCTGAGGCAGGTAAACCAGGAACAGTGACCATTGCCACGAACATGGCAGGTCGTGGTACAGATATCAAGCTTACGCCTGAGTCACGCGCGGCAGGCGGTCTTGCTATTATCGGTACAGAGCGCCACGAATCAAGACGTGTAGACAGACAGTTACGCGGCCGTTCAGGTCGCCAGGGCGATCCTGGTACGTCTCAATTCTATGTTTCTCTGGAAGATAACCTCATGCGCCTCTTCATGCCAGAGCGTATTGCCCGTATCATGGACAGGCTTGGCTTGAAAGAAGGAGAAGAGATTCAACATTCGATGGTAACAAGCTCAATAGAGCGCGCCCAGAAAAAGGTTGAAGAGAACAACTTCGGCATACGTAAGCGTTTGCTTGAGTATGATAACGTAATGAACTCGCAGCGCGAAGTAATTTACAAGCGTAGAAAGAACGCATTGTTTGGTGAACGTCTTGAGCTTGACATCTTAACGATGCTGTATGATACCTGTGAAGACATGGTAATCAATGCCAAGAACGCTGTTGATTATGAAAGCCTTCGTCTGAACGCGTTGAGTACGCTGGGATTGGATTACGAAATTTCCAAAGAGAGCTTTGAAAAAATGGATCAGCAGAAACTTACTGATGATCTGTACCAGAAAGCATTAAATCATTATCACCAGAAGAACAGAATGGTTGCAGATAAAGCGCTTCCTGTAATTCTGGATATATATAAAACAAGAGGGGCCACAATAGAAAATATTCTGGTGCCTTTCTCTGACGGATCGAAGCAAATAGGCGTTGCTGCTAACCTTGCAAAATGTGTTGAGACTAACAACGCTGAGCTGATTAAAGCCATGGAGAAGATGATTACCCTTGCTATCATAGATCAGCAATGGAAAGAGCACCTTCGTGAGATGGATGACCTGAAGCAATCGGTTCAAAATGCTGTGTACGAACAAAAAGATCCGCTGTTGATCTACAAGTTCGAAGGATTTGAGCTTTTCAAAAGATTTATAGCGAAGGTGAATGAAGATACAATTTCATTCCTGATGAAGGCTGACATTCCTGTACAACAACCTGATCAATTGCAGGAGGCAAGAGTACAACGTTCAAAAGCAAAACTGAGCGAGAAAAAAGAAGAATCACGTTCGCTGTTAAGTGGCGGCTCTGGTGGTGACGGTCAGTCATCTCAACAACCTCAACCTAACAGGCCTCCTCAGGAGAAGGTAATGCCATTGAAGTCAGAAAAAGTTGCCAATCGCAATGATAAGGTAAATGTACAGTATACTGATGGAAGGGTATTACGAGATGTGAAGTTCAAAAAAGTTGAAGAGGATATACGCACTAACCGTTGTATAATTATTGATTAATATGAACGTGAGTAGATTCTGTTTGTTAATTAGTTGTTTGGTTATAGCAGCATGTTCTTCCAAAGTTACACCAACCGCTGATAGCGGAAAATCTGTACCAGAGAAAAGCAAGTACTCAGAAGATTTGTCTGTGTTGCGGCCAAAAATCCAAAACACAGATACCGTTAAAACCACAACGGCATCTGCAGAAGGAAGTAATAAACCTGCTAAATACGTTGAACCAAGGTATACTGTTAACTCTACCTTAGATGCTGTACTTGACACCATCAGTAGCAAGAACAAGGCTAATGGTTTTGTAGATGGCTTTACAATTCAGGTATATTCTGGCATAAAACGTGAAGAAGCATTGAATGTAAAGAAACAGCTATCAGCATCTTTACCAGGTCTTAATTCTGAAGTACAATATGTACAGCCTAACTTCAGGGTACGTGCAGGAAAATATTACGATCGCATTGAGGCACAAAAGGACTTTATTGCTATTAAGCGGTTTTTTCCAAATGCCATCGTATTGCCTGAGCGCATCGAAATCAAATAAAAGAAGCGGTCTCAAAAGTCTTTGCAAATGAGGCGATCTTCAGATAGGTACAGTCATCGTCCTTCCGGTTTTATATTGGATGCGATGACGGTACATATTTAGATTTTAGAGGCAGTCTTTTTTTTAGAACTTTCCAAACTTAAGCGTAAGGTTGACAGCACCGCCACTAAGCTTATCATCACTTAACCCTTTTCCGTTACTACCCCGGGTAATGCGATAAGAAACACCTGGACTAAAGCGCATCCATTTTAAGACATTTATTTCGACCTTCACACCGGGCTCAGCTACAAAGAACCAATCGTCGTCGTGCTCGTAATCATCATAAGAGACATCATCCCAGTAGTCATAATCTCTACGGTATCTTTCATATTGTAATGTAAAACCTGCACCTGCAAACATTTGGAATGCCACGTGTACCGTACGGTGAGACGCAATGACATATTCCGTCATTAAACCACCTTGCCCATATTCATAACTCATCCTTACTTTGTCAGGATGAACATTGTGTTCTATCGGAACCGGGATGTTATTGGTAGTTGCAGCAATCGCTGCCCCGATTAGAAAACGGTGATTAATGTAAAAGCCGCCATAAAGTTCTACCATATTAGCAAAGTCGTCATTAATGGTTGTAAACTTATTGGTAATTGCGCCATAACCGCCTAAACTCCTAGGCTTACTACTGCTGAAGAGGGTGCTGATTTCGTGGTTATCTGTCTCTTGTGCTGACACCATAGCAGACATAAAAAACATCACCAGGAAAGAAAGGGTATACAATGTTCTCATAACATAAATGTGTTGTTTAAAGTCATGACAACTCATTGTAGGGCTACCCCTATTTTATTTTCAAAAAAGAAAATTCTTGTTTCTGTAATGAACGTTGATAAATAATACGAGAGGCTGTTGGTAAAGTCGCTGAAAGAGTATCTAAACTTTGTTAATTTTGGTATTCAATTATTTCTTAATGGATCTTTTAAATAGAATTAAATCATTATCTGAGCGTTTTAGTAATGATGTAATAAAACAAAGAAGACACTTACATGCTAATCCTGAGCTTTCTTACCAGGAGTTTAACACAGCAAAATATGTAGCAGAGGAACTTCGTTCGTTTGGATTAACGCCTGTAGAGGGTATTGCCACTACAGGAGTTGTAGCAGAGATAAAGGGCAAGAATCCGGAGAAGAAAACTTTTGCATTACGTGCGGACATGGATGCGCTGCCCATCTATGAAGCGAACAATGTGCCTTATAAATCAAAAAATGAAGGGGTGATGCATGCTTGCGGACACGATGTACACACATCTTCACTGCTGGGCACAGCACGAATATTAAATGAAGTTAAGGACCAGTTTGAAGGAACCGTAAGATTAATCTTTCAGCCCGGGGAAGAAAAAAATCCAGGCGGAGCTTCTTACATGATCCGCGATGGTGCTTTAAAAAATCCAGAACCTGTTGGCATTGTCGGGCAGCACGTTTTTCCATTACTCCCCGTGGGTAAAATCGGATTTCGCGAGGGCATGTATATGGCCAGTTGTGACGAGTTATATCTGAAAGTTATCGGCAAGGGTGGCCATGGTGCAGCACCAGACCTCGCTGTTGATCCTATAGTAATAGCTTCCCATATTATTATTGCGCTTCAACAAATTATTAGTCGCAATGCAAGCCCTAAACAACCTACTGTGCTCACGTTCGGTAAGATCATGGGTGAGGGCGCTACGAATATAATTCCAAATGAAGTTAACATTGCAGGAACATTCCGGGCCATGAACGAGGAATGGCGTGCATCTGCTTTGACTAAGATCAAAAAAATGGCAGAGAGCATTGCCGAAGGTATGGGAGGAAAATGTGAAGTAGAGATCTCTAAAGGCTATCCTTACCTGGAGAATAACCCGGAACTTACCAGGAGAATAAGAAGGGCAGCTGAGGTGTATGTAGGAAGCGAAAACGTAGTTGACCTTGACATTACGCTAGGAGCTGAGGATTTCTCCTATTATTCACAAGTGATACCGGCATCGTTTTACAGGCTAGGTACCAGAAATGAGGCTAAGGGAATAACTTCTTATGTGCATACTCCCACTTTTGATATAGATGAAGATGCCCTTAAGATTGGGCCTGGGTTAATGGCTTGGATGGCAATCCAAGAATTAAGTCTCTCCTGAAGAAGGTCGTATAAAATTTAACGATTTCACCATCAACGATACAATAAGTCATTACATGGTTTATTGTATTTTAGCAACAGTATAAGAATCAATTTGGAGACTACACCTGCAATAGATCCGGCGAAACATAAACTTTGGGAAACAATCAAAGTTATACTATCTATTCTGGGTGCGTTGCTGCTTTTTCTATTCGCCCTCGATATGATGGTTTCATCGCTTCAGCATCTTGGGCGAGATGTTGTTCAAACGATTATTCAGGCTACGCAAAATCCATTTACTGGTCTTTTTATTGGACTGTTGATAACAGCAATGATCCAAAGTAGTTCTACTACTACGGCTATGGTTGTAGCCCTTGTTGCATCGGGTTCATTAACGTTGCAAAGTGCTGTGCCTATAATTATGGGGGCTAATGTGGGCACTACTATAACCAGCACCATTGTTTCGTTGGGCTTTATTTCAAGAAAAAAGGAATTTCGGCGTGCCGTGGCAGCAGGAACTTATCACTGTTTCTTTAACCTGCTCACTGTGGTTATTTTGTTTCCGCTGGAATATTATTATGAATTTCTCTCGTCGTTATCTACCCACATTGGCGGTTATTTCTCTACCCATACTTCGGCTCCGTTAAAGAATCAGGTATTTCACTTCTGGTCGGGCTTTAGCCCGTTGATAGATTTTCTGGTGAATACCATTTCAAATGGATTTATATTGATCATCCTTTCATTTACACTGCTCTTTGTTTCGATTCTGGTTTTCAGAAAACTTATATCTGACCTTCTGGAAGCTAAAACGCCGGAAGCATTCAGCCGTTTCTTTTTTAAAAATCAATTGAAGTCTTTCACCTGGGGGTTGTTGACCACTGCAGCAATAAGATCCAGCACCATTACTACTTCCGTTGTTGTACCCATTGTAGCAAAGAAGATTACCAGTCTTAAACAAGCTGCACCTTTTATTATGGGTGCCAACATTGGAACGACAATTACAGCTTTTATAGCGGTAACATTAAATTCAAATGCTTCAGGCGCAATTAGTATTGCCATTGCACACTTTCTGTTCAACTTCATTGGTATGCTCATCTTCTTTCCCATTCCGGTTTTGAGGAAATTGCCAATTGAGCTGGCAAATAGTCTGGGCCGGTTAACATTGAAGTACAGGTTGGCAGGCTTCGTATTTATTCTTCTTACCTTTTTCTTTATTCCTTTTTCTCTGATTTATTTTAATCAGGAAAGTTTAAAGACGATGCACATCACTTATAAGCATATAGAAGGTGATGATGTAAACTACTTTAGGATTATAGCAAGAACGAATACAAGAAATAATTCCGGAGAATGGATGAAATTTGAAGGAGAACAAAAGCACACCAATGAAGAGCCTTCAATGATCTTCCCTGTATATGTAAAGAATAAATCTCTTTTTGTTGGTGACCAGATTTTTCTACTGAATAAACCTGGTTTTTGTTGGGATGGAGAAGATACTAAAGGAAAATATCGGGCGTGTATAGAGGAGGTATTGCCCAAACTTGAGATCGCAGGTTTTTCGTTTGACTCGGTTTTTGTCTGTAACCTGCATTATATGGAAGCAGGGCAAGATTCGTTGAAAAATAGAGTTTATGTGGCAGCAGAGGATAAAATTATTGTTAAACGCCAGTTGTCGGATAACCGTGATTCTGTGATTTTTACGGAAGAAGTTACCAGATTTGAAAGACATTAACCCTGTTATCTCATAAAACCTGATTTGTAAATCTTATATTTATAAGACGTTAGGATAAAGCGTATGTTAAGAGATTCACTTTCTAAGTTTTTTAAAGTTGACGCGTTGATAAATAATATAACTGGTTACGTAGAAACCAAGGTTGAACTTATTAAGGTAGAAGTAAAGGAAGAGTTGGCAGAGGGATTGGGTAAGGTTATAAACTACCTGATTATCGCTTTTATTTTTTCGCTGGTGATTTTACTTATAAGCCTGGGCGCGGCCATCGTTCTTTCAGAAAAACTAGGAGCATTAGGGGGATACGGTATAGTGGCGGGATTTTATCTGATTATAGGTATTATCCTTTTAAGGAGAAGTGCGACTACCAGCAAACAAATTGAAAACAAAATCTTGAGTAATTTTAAAAAGAAGAAATAACTATGGAATTGCTTGATTCAGATGACGCATTAAAGAGCCACTTACTAAGAAAATCGATGGAACACCGTGAGCAACTTGAAGAAGATGTAAAACTGATAAGTGAACGAACAGAAAAGATTATTACAAATGCAATAATAATTGGTGGGGCGCTTGCGGCAACATACTTTGTCATCAGTACCCTATCGGGCAGTTCAAAGGGTAAGAAGAAAAAGGTCAGGAAGATTAAGTTAATAAAAGAAGATAATGCAGATGAGCAAGTAGTAGTTACACCCTCAGCGCCAGAACAGCCTAGCGTTATTTCACAAATTGGAACGGCGCTTGCCAGCCAAGCTACTGTACTTCTTTTAAACTTTGCGAAAGAGAAGCTTTCTGAATATATGCAACCGCAGGCAGGGCAAAAAGAAGATAAATAGATTATCATATGCGTTTCTTCATTTTTTTGCAGAAACGGGTAACATGTCTTAGAAAATAAGCAGATGAAGGTTTTTGAAACATTGCATTCGCGGTTTACTAACGGGAAGAAATCAATTGCTGTGTTGGTCGATCCTGACAAGGTAGATGACTCCAATAAACTTCTGCATTTAATTAATCTGGCAAATGAGAACTGTATAGATTTCTTCTTTGTAGGTGGAAGTCTTGTTACCACTACAAACCTGTCAGAAGTTGTAAGTCAGATCAAGGCAAATGTTAGTATCCCTGTTGTATTGTTCCCCGGCAATACAATGCAAATAGAGCCGAGCGCAGATGCACTGCTTTTTCTTTCATTGATTTCTGGAAGAAACCCTGAGCTCTTAATAGGGCAGCATGTAATGGCAGCACCTATTCTTCGGAACACCTCACTTGAAGTAATCCCTACAGGATATATTCTTATTAATTCCGGTAAGATAACATCCGTTGCTTATATCAGTAACACGATGCCTATTCCTGACGATAAGTATTCGCTTGCCGCGAGTACTGCATTAGCCGGAGTTATGCTGGGGCTGAAGTTAATTTATCTTGACGCAGGCAGTGGCGCTGAAAAGGAGATCAGTGCGAAAATGATCGCTTCGGTGCGAAAAACAATTAACGCACCACTCATTGTTGGGGGAGGAATTAACACGGCTCAAAAAGCAATAGCTGCGTTAGAAGCCGGGGCTGATATGATTGTTATAGGTAATGCTTTAGAAAAAGATCCTGACCTATTAACTGAAGTATCGGAAAGGATATACGAATGGAACAAGGCTTAGAGCAAGAGAGCTTATTTTAAAAGCTCTCTTGATATTACCATTTTCTGAATTTCAGTTGTGCCTTCATAAATCTGCGTAATCTTAGCGTCACGCATTAACCGCTCTACATGGTACTCTTTCACGTAACCATACCCTCCATGTATTTGCACCGCTTCGGTAGTTACATCTTGTGCGACTTGTGAAGCAAAAAGCTTAGCCATGGCCGCAGCTTGAACAAAGTCTCTTCCCTGATCCTTAAAAAAGGCAGCTTTGTGAATGAGTAGTCTTGCAGCGTCTATCTGCGTCGCCATATCGGCAAGTTTAAATTGTATGGCCTGGTGTTCACTTAAGTGCTTTCCAAAAGCTTTTCTTTCTTTTGCATACTTCACCGCAAGCTCATAGGCACCTGCAGCAATGCCTAATGCCTGGGCTGCAATTCCAATTCTCCCCCCGTTTAAAGTTGTCATGGCGAAACTAAAGCCAAAACCATCTGCACCTATCCTATTTGCTTTAGGTACTTTTACATCTGTAAACATGAGGGAATGGGTATCAGATCCTCGGATTCCCATCTTGTCTTCCTTTTTCCCTACTACAAAGCCTGGCATGCCCTTCTCAACAATTAGTGCATTGATGCCTTTGTGCTTTTTTTCGGGATCTGTTTGTGCTATTACAATATATACACTGGCGCTGTTTCCGTTAGTGATCCAGTTTTTAGTACCATTTAAAAGGTAGTAGTCGCCTTTATCCTCAGCGGTTGTCCGCTGACTTGTAGCGTCAGATCCAGCCTCCGGTTCTGATAGGCAAAATGCACCCACGACTTCACCAGTGGCTAACCTTTTCAGGTATTTTTCTTTCTGTTCTTCACTGCCATACTTTTCCAAGCCCCAGCAGACAAGTGAGTTATTGACAGACATACATACAGAAGCAGAGGCATCTATTTTTGATATCTCTTCCATAGCGAGAACGTAGGAAATGGTATCCATTCCTCCCCCATTGTACTTTGGATCCACCATCATTCCCATAAAACCCAATTCACCCATTTTCCTGATCTGCTCTGCCGGAAACTTCTGGTGCGTATCTCTTTCAATTACGCCAGGTAAAAGCTCTGTTTGCGCAAAATCTCTTGCTGCTTGTTGTACAGCTAATTGTTCTTCAGAAAGTTGAAAATGCATATGCCCTTGAAAATAGATTTCAAATAAAAAAGCCTGAGTGGTCCTCAGGCTTCAAAAGTAATCTTTTTAAAACGATTGCGCTGCATGCATACTATTTTTTATTCGTCTCTGCTGCCCAGAAACATCATTACATAGTATAAAAGGGTAGTAAGCGCACCAATTGCAGCTACTACATACGTCATTGCAGCCCACTTTAAGGCATCTTTTGCCATGTCATGCTCTTGTCTGGTAACAATTCCACGGGCTTCAATCCATGCTAATGCTCTCTTACTTGCGTCGAATTCAACGGGTAGCGTTACAAACGCAAACAGGGTGAACACGCCGTAACAAGCAATAATGATAAGCAATGCTGTTGACCAGGGTAGTATTCCTTGTGCGAAAAAGGAACCAAACATCATGATCATAAAAATGAAATTGATTACTTGCGCACTGATGTTCTGAATAGGAACCATGGCAGAGCGGAACTCAAGCATACTGTATGCACGAGCATGTTGTACTGCGTGACCGCATTCGTGGGCAGCTACAGCTGCAGCTGCAGCGTTTCTACCGTGATAAACTTCCTGGCTGAGGTTTACAGTTTTATTAGCAGGGTTGTAGTGATCAGAGAGCTCGCCTTCAACACTTACTACCTGAACATCATGAATACCATTATCTGCTAACATAAGACGTGCAATCTCGGCTCCTGATAAGTCTTTAGTTAGATGCGTTTGTGAGTACTCACGGAACTTACTCTTAAGGCGCGAGCTCACAAGCCAGCCTATAATCATGAAGAAAATACCAATTACTAAAACTCCCATAGTTATTTAAATAAAGTTGTTTCTAATTTTTTTGTTAAGATGATGATAATCAAACTCTGCACCAAATCTTTACTCTGTCAAAACGACATTTTAAGAACAGTGCATATTGGGTTTACGTTCCTCCAAATAAAGTCGTTGAGCTTTTCTAATTATTTTTTAATAAGGATGTCTTATTTCTAATAACAAAGGAAGTAACAATTAGTGATATGGCTCCTCCTACAATCATAATTGCAGTTTGCCATCCGTGAAAGATGAAGGTGAAGGCAACGGCATCAGCAGAAGGAACTCCATAGAGAAAGACTAAACCTTGTGGCACCAGAACATGATAAGATCCTGTTCCACCGGGAAGTGGTGCGGCCATCGCAATTGTACCGATGGCGAATAGACTCAATACTCCGCTAATGCCCAAATGACTGGTTTGAGGAAACGCCATGATCACCGTGTAACTCATCAAAAAATAGAGAACCCATATGGATAGCGAGTACAGAATGAAAAGTCCTTTTCTTTCGAGTTTGAAGATAGATAGAAGGCCTGTTTTAAATCCTGACCACGTTTTAACAACAAAAGCTTTTACCTTTTTATTCGTTTTGAAGAGCCAAAAGAATAACGCGGTAAAAAAGATGATAAAAAGACACAGGTATAAAAGAACACTCTGCCTTGTATTGCCCGTGCCGATAGGTAACGACTCTACAAACCCAAGAAGCTTTTCTGACTCGAGGATAAATGCAATAAAGAGAAGAGCTACTAAACATATAAGGTCTACGATTCTTTCAATTACAACTGTTCCAAATGATACTTCGACTGGAGTATTTGAAAGTTTATAAAGATTGTAGCAGCGAGAAATTTCACCCCCTCTTGGAATAACCAGGTTTACAAGATAACCCACCATAAGAGAAAGAAAGCTACTGGCTAAAGAGGGCTTATGGCCGGAAGGTTGAATTAGCATCCTCCATCTTTCTGATCGAATAATAAAGCTGACTACAGCCAGCGCAGCCATGGCGAATAGCCAGTTCTTTTCGGCGTTATTCCACGTCTGAACCAGGTACTCCCATTTTTCTGAAAAGGTGCCTTCACCGCCACTTAAGGTTAAATTCCTAAGTGAAAACCATATTAAAAAAGCCGTGATGCCCAGAATCAGGACATATTGAAAAACACCTTTAAGACGAGACACAAATTAAATGATGAGTTTATTAATTTTGTCAAGGTAGCTTATTATCCGGAGTTGGGAAAACAATTGTCGGTTTGAAAACTTTAGCTTTTTCAAACTTCATTGAGGCATACGAGATAATGA
>NZ_JAHESD010000096.1 GCF_018598585.1 Chryseosolibacter indicum | reverse complement strand
GATGAACGACTATCTAAAGGAGATCGCAAACACATGTGGCATAAAAAAGAGGGTTACATTTCATACCGCCCGCCATACGTTTGCAACTACCATCACTCTAACGAATGGAGTTCCAATCGAAACAGTGAGCAAACTTCTTGGGCATCGGAATTTGAAAACAACTCAGCTGTATGCGAAGATCCTGGACCTAAAGGTAAGTGCCGATATGAAGGCGCTGCGTCTCAAGTACAACGGCAATAGTCCATCTGGCTCCAACCAGTAATGATAGAAGTTCACTTTTTGTGAACTTCTATCGGAATTCTGTATATTGGTGAAATGCTTGGAATGAAGTACAAGGTGATAAAGACGGAAAACCAATACAAGGAGTATTCAAAAATGCTTGAGGAGTTAGTCACCGCTGACTTTAAAAGCAAAGAGATGAAGGATGAGATTGAATTGCTTACACTCCTCATCGAAAAATGGTATGAGGAGAATAATTCCTTTGATGACGTTGACCCTATAACACTTCTTCATTTGCTGATGGAAGAAAGGGGTCTTAAAGCAAAAGACCTTGTAGAAATACTAGGTGTTAGTAAAGGTCTTGTTTCAGATGTTCTCAATTATAAAAAAGGTCTTTCAAAGGACATCATTAGAAATCTTTCCGAATACTTCAAAGTTTCCCAAGAGGCATTTAACAGGCCATACGAATTAGCAACCAAATAGAATGCGAAAGTTATTCCTTGACGACTTGCGAACCGTTGACATGATTTATGACAAATCTGAAGTTGATAGGTTTGATGTCGTAAGAAGTTACAATGATTTCGTTATTTATATAAAATCACAAGGCCTTCCTGACTTCATAAGCTTTGACAATGATCTAGGGCTTGACGCAAATGATGAAGTTGCTCCAGATGGATATGCCTGTGCAAAATGGCTTGTCTATGAGTCGGGACTTGACCTGAGAAGTCTTGAGTTCAAGGTCCACTCTGCGAACCCGGTGGCTTCCGAACAAATTCAAGGATTGTTAAATAACTATATCCGACACCTTCGCAGCTCTTAATAAGCTTAATTTAGTGCTTTAGTAGGTCGCCAACTTTCTCCTTTATACGGAGGAAGATAGTATTGATTAATGTCCCATTTAGGCACTTCGACAAAATTAAAGAAGTCGCCAATCAGTTCCCTACGAAATGGCAACTTCTCTCCGTATTGAGCATATAACAATATAGCGACTGCTGCAATAGCCTCGAGAACATTTTCTAGATTGGCAGATTCAAATTCATTTTCTCTGTCATGCTTTACAGCATTGTAGGCCTGATACCATGTGAGCTGAATTTGATTCTGTGATCCCCAATTTTGAAACGGCCGAAAGTTGTCAAGCCAAGGATAAAGACTGTAGAGGACAGCATATTTATTTAAAGACAAAACTTTATTTAAAGAACAGTATTCCTTCATCGTCAGCGACTTTTTGCTCGTATTCGAGTTGGGCACATAGATGCCCCTCAATTGTGCTTCAACCTCCGTACAAGCCAATATCAAAAGGTTTCGTATCTCGTGGCCGAATACAGCAAAGTTTTTTTGAGAGGGGTGAATCATCCTACAGATATATTCAAGCTCATCGATCAACGTGGCAAGCTGATGAGTAGCACTTATTGCAGTTTCATAATTTAACGGCAGGTAGTCTTGAAGCTGAAACAACTCTGATTCGATTCCGTCTATCCTCTGGATTTTCATTAAATTGCTTATTGGTAACAGATGAGGCCTGTAGATTCTCGGACTGTATTCCCCAGGGGTCACATTGATCCTTTCAATCCTGTAATAATCCTTCAAATTCTGATTTTGAGAATATATTGGACTTTTCGTAAAGAGCTCATCAATCAATGCATCCTTATTGTCCACGTCAAAAATGAGACTGCTCTTTTTAAGGTGCCATTTCTTATATGGCTTCTCTAGCTCATAGTCAAATATGACGTCCATCAATTTGCTGTCAGTACAACAAAAGAAGTCAACAACACTTTCCGAATCGCCAACTTTTGAAAACAAAAGGTAAAAATCTTCAGACTCCATATAATACATATTGTTAATCAACCTCCTGAAACTTCTCATCACCACACATTCTCACAATCTTCGGCATGAATGAACCGAGAACTTCGACAAGTTCTTTCTGATAGTTCATCACCTGATGAATGTCTTTGTAAGCCATCGGTGCTTCATCAAGGCCGGAACCGATGAGTTCAACGCCAGCTTCTTTCAGGAACTTGTTGACGTGCCCTTGAAGGATAGTCTGCTTTGCTTTTGTTCGGGACATCGTTCTACCAGCTCCGTGTGAAGCGGAGTTGATTGATTCGGCTAAGCCTTTACCACGAACAATGAACCCGGGTGTTGCCATTGACCCAGGGATAATGCCAAGGACACCTTTACCTGCAGGCGTTGCACCTTTACGGTGAACAATGATTTCATTTCCGTTTGCATCTTTTTCTTTCCATGCAAAGTTGTGGTGATTCTCGATCATGGCAAGGGGTGTCTCACGTAAGCCAATTGCCATCCGTTCATGGATCTGGTGATGACAGGCAGATGCGTAGTCACCTGCAAGATTCATTGCAAGCCAGTACTCCTGTCCTTCTTCTGTATTCAGGTCAAGCCAAGCCAGATGCTTTGCTTCTTGTGGAAGCTTGCATTTATCCATTGCTACTTTAGTGTAGTGCCGCGCAATGTTTGCTCCAAGCCCGCGTGAGCCTGAGTGAGACAGCACTGCTAGATACTGACCAGGCGCAAGGTTGCATTCATTGATAGTATTGGATATTTCTACAATACCAAATTCAACAAAGTGATTACCGCCACCAGAAGAGCCGATCTGTTGCCAGGCCCGGTCTTTCATTTCACGGACGATCTGAAGTTCAGAGAATTCTTTTCTTTCAAAGATTTCATGATCCTTCGGTTTCTTGAAAGTTGCCTGACCGAACTTCGTGTTATTGACAAGAAGCTTTTTAAAGTCTTCTTTTTTTTCCTGGAGCTTGTCAGTAGGAATGTCATAAATAGTCATACACATTCTGCAACCAATGTCGACACCAACGCCATATGGAATGACTGCATTATTGGTTGCCAATACTCCACCGATAGGAAGTCCATAACCTTGATGCGCATCAGGCATTAAAGCTCCTGCAACTGTTACCGGTAATTTCATTGCTGTCTCCATTTGTTGGAGAGCACCTTGTTCGATTGCATCTGCTCCATAGATCTGGTAAGATTTACCATCAACATTGAGCGCAATCGTATCATCTAACGGTCTTAGCAGTTCAGCCGCAACAGGAGCCAACGTTGCATCATTGATAAAGGAAGTAGGATTGTTCACTACTTGCTTTAATAGAGCAAGCTTGTCATCGAAGGGTAAGTCAGTATATTGTTTTTCTACCAGGTCGAGTGCCAGACCCAGGGCCTTGCCTTCAATAAATCCAATTTGCTTTAGATCGTTTCCAGTTAAATTCATGCTATTCTGCTTTGTTGCTCCAAAGATCGGGAACCACTGCGCAACCTTTTTGCGCAGATTAAAGTTTTTTCAAAAAAAGGCGCCAAAAGGCGCCTTTAAATTACTTCTTAGGTACGAAGATATCTTTCAGCTGATCAACTATCTGGTTGCCACCTGACAACGAAATGCTATTGATCTTGTCTGCGATTTTCTCCACATATTCCATCTCTTTCAATTTGAACAACATGGAGTTTTCTTCCATCAATTTAGCGGTGTTCAACAAGCTCCGTGTCGAAGCTGTCTCTTCCCGTCTCATGATGACGTTAGCCTCTGCTTTCTTCTGAGCCACCAAGACTTGGTTCATGATCTCTTTCACTTCACCAGGCAGGATGATATCCCTCACACCGCAGTCTCTAACCTCCACACCAAGGTTGTAAGCTTTGTCTTTCAACGTAGCCAAAACATAGGCTGAAATAGATTCTTTCTTCTCCAACAACTCATCCAAAGAAAGCGTACCAATAAACTCCCTCAAAGCCAACTGCATCAGGATATACAATTGTTTCTCGTAATCCTTGTTCTCAATCAAAGCTTTGATAATATCAACTACTTTGTATTGAGTGTAGAAGTTGACTCTCAATGCAGCCTTGTCCTTTGTCAAGATTTCCTGACCGGACACTTCAAGCTGCAATTGTCTCAAGTCAGCTTTCAAAACGGAGATCACAACAGCATTCTTCCAGAAGTAATACACTCCGGTATCCAGTACTTTCGAGAACTTACCATCGATCAACAATATTCCTTTTTCAAACGATTCGATAGCATACACTCTCACGTATGGCAATACCTCTTTCCTCATGATCGTGTTTGTATCGATGTTTTCGGTAACCTCGATCTTACTCAAGTCTGCTTTAATGAAAGAGTAATCCGTCACGCCTTTCCAGTATGCATATCTTCCTGGACTCAAGACATTCTTGAAGTTACCATTCTCATACTGCAACGCGATCTCGTTGTCCTTCACTTCAACAACAGTCAGCATGTTTGCCAACTGCTCATCCTTCAACAGGATATTCAAATCGATGGAAGGATGGAACGGCTTTGTCAGATCGTATTGGAAGACATCCTCGTTAGGAAGCAACCAATAAGCGCCTTCCGTAACTACTTTTCTGTAGTTACCATTTCTGAACACTAAACCAATTTTGCCAGCGTTAATTCTGATCCTTTTCATCGTTATAAAAATTAAATAATAAGTCATAGAAGAAAGTAGTTCACGACACATCATCATCTGATAACGGGAGCGTAATTAAGAATAGTTGTATCAGTTTAGTTTTCTGCATCGCACGAGTCTTCCTCAAGAGAGGGTCTTGATAGAAGACGAGATCAAATGCAGAAAAGTAAGCGGACTTGCTATCCGGTATCCTTACACTTTCAAGTTTTCAAACGACTGGTGCTCAAGACTAATTTTCCGTTCCCGAAGGTGACGGGTTTCATCTTGCACCTGACATGCCCCAAACTACTTTCAGGGTGGTCATCATTTTTATAGAAGCGATGTACTTCTTCTTAAGAATGGATTTACAGTCCATGGCTTGTTTCTCTACCCACTGAGATACCCTGATTATTACATCAGGAGAAGGATTCGAACCTTCGACACACAAGGTGTGGAAAACAACATCGAGCTAGGCAGCATGTTATACTTAATTTGCAATACAACACTATGGCGCCATACAGAAACGCTCATCAGGTCCTATACTTTCTGTTTTTCCCGCGCTCTCTCCAGACATAGTCATGGAGAAAGATTTTTATCCGCCAGCTGGCGGAAATATTTTTATCAAAGAACATGTGGCCCTACTCAGATTCGAACTGAGATTCCTTTGCAGGCAGCATGGCTCTAAATGCGCTTCCCTACTAAACTTCTCCGAGAGGTTTTTCGGTGCATCTGCAAAATCTATCCGTTATAGCGCGTAGCAGTAACGGAATCATCCATGCACTCTACGGAACGTCAATACTTTTACCGTAGGCTTTTCCTTTTAAGCTATAAGGCCATTTCAAATCCTCTCCTTCCAGCTGAAGGAGAGGGTAGCAACTTTTATCATTCGCCTAAATGATGACTCAAAGTACCGGGCATACTACGCAGTCTTTTTGCGCAGTTAAATTTTTTTACGTTTTTTATAAAAATATTTTTTCTATGCCTGTCAACAGGAATGCCCTAATCCGCTTTCGCACTATCGATAACTGCCTCCGCAACAGGCAAAGGCGCTGGACACTCGAAGATCTCATTGAAGCGTGTTCCGAAGCTTTATATGAATATGAAGGAATAGATAAAGGTGTGAGTAAGCGGTCCATTCAGATGGATATTCAGATGATGCGTAGCGATAAACTCGGATATAACGCGCCAATCATCGTCCTTGAAAAGAAATTTTATACGTATGAAGACCCGGACTACTCTATCACAAATATTCCATTAACAGATCAGGACCTTGGGAAACTCACTGAAGTGGTGGAAATCTTAAGGCAGTTCAAAGGATTCAGCCATTTCCAGGAATTAAGTGGTATGGTGCAGCGCCTTGAGAATAAGATCTATGCTGCGAAAACTAATCAGGAGCCAATCATTGATTTTGAAAAGAACGAAAACCTGAAAGGCCTTGAGCATATCGAAACATTATACCAGGCAATTATTAAGAAATGTACTGTCAAGCTTTGTTATCAATCATTTAAAGCCCGAGAAGCAAACTCCTTTCATTTCCATCCTTATTATCTAAAGGAGTACCGGAACAGGTGGTTTGTTATCGGGATAAAAAAGAAGGGTACGCCTATACTGACTTTGGCGCTAGACAGGATCATTAGCATTGAGGGTTGCGACATTAAATATGTTCCGAAACAGGATTTCAACTTAAATGCCTATTTAAATGATGTGGTCGGAGTTACCGTCAACCAGAACGGACAAACTGAAAAGGTGCTTTTGCTCGCGGACAATGAAACCGCTCCATATATATTGACCAAACCCATTCATCACTCGCAACAGGTAGTTGAAACATCATCCAGTGGAACAACCTTCTCATTAAATGTTCAATTAAATTTTGAGTTGGAAAGGGAGATCTTGGGCTTCGGTGATCGTGTAAAGGTAATCGCACCTGAAAGATTAAAGCGAAGGATCAAGGAAACATTTGAGCACGCATTGGATCGTTATCAATATGAATTCAATAGCGCTGCACTCCATAATAATATACAAAAGCTTATCCATAAGGGTTTTTGCATTCTTCACCATGTGTTCAGCAAAAAGGAAGTGAACCAAATGAAGAATATGATCTACGGTTACTTCAAATCAACGGGACAAACGGAAGATACCTACGCAATCAGAAATCTATTCAATGAAGTACCAGGATTGAAAAAGCTTGCCCTTAACACCAATCTGTTAAAGATCTTAAAGGCAATTGATCCAAACCTGACCTTGACGAAAGCCATTTTTTTCGATAAGACACAGGAGTCAAACTGGTACGTAACCTGGCATCAGGATATTGTGATCAACGTAGCTGAAAAAATTGAGACTGAGGGTTTTTCAGGCTGGACAAAGAAGTTTGGTGTTCATGGCGTGGTTCCTCCTGATGAGTATTTAAAAAGTACAATAACGGTAAGGATACACTTGGATGACACCGATGAAACGAATGGAGCGTTGAAAGTAATTCCAGGTTCACACAACAAACGACTTTCCGATCAGGAAATCAATCTAATCACACAAAACAGCATTCCTTATATATGTGATGTTGATGCCTGTGGGATACAAATAATGAAACCGCTCTTACTTCACGCTTCATCGAAGGCAACAAGTCAGAAGCATAGAAGGGTAATACACCTGGAGTTCACTTCTAAAAATTTGCCGAATAGATTGGAGTGGGCTGAAAGGCAGGAGTTATGATTAGTCTTTAATTAAGCGCCTCACTTTAATCTTACTTGCCTCTTTGTATCCTTTGGCAAGATCATAGTTCATCTGCGCCTGCAACCAGAATTCAGGTGTTGTGTCAAATGCTTTGCTGAGTTTAAATGCCATCTCCACAGATATAGAATAGTCTCCTTTAATAACCGCGTACAGATTTTTTCGTGCCACGCCCAACGCACTCGCCACCTCGGTGATTGTCAGATTGTGTGGCTTGATGTATAATTCTTCAAGAATCTGACCGGGGTGCGCTGGGCTGTGCATTCGTGGCATAGATACTTAGTTTAATTCGTGTTTATAATCTAACTGTCGTATCTCTCCATCTACAAAGCGGAACGAAAATATTCCTACTCCATGAACTCTCAGACGATAACTGTTTGTGCCTTCTTCGAGAATACTAATATTCTTAATAGATAGGTCACGCAAATCCTTCGCTGCATGTATTACGGAAAGCCATAGCAATAAAAAGTCCTTCAGCTCCCGTGATATCCCAGCAGCTGTTCCTTTTTCAAAAAGGCTTTTTAATACGCTATGACGAATTGATACGATCATAAAACCTGTAACGTATATTTTACGTTAGGGATGGCAAAGGTAAAAAAATCTTTGTTACCTGTTGGGTAACAACCGAAAAGTTGTTTTATCTTTGTATCACAATAAGACAAAAATGAAACCGAGTATCAACTATATCAATCTGAATTCACGCCAGCATATATGCTTTATGGCGAAGATTGATTATTGGGTATACCCGGGAAATTATATGCATTCATAAATTGGAATCATTATAAAGAGAAGCCCCGGGTTAATAGCCCGGGGCTTTTTGCTTTATAACTATACGGACACATAGCTCAGTGGGTAGAGCAGAGCGCTGTTAACGCTCAGGTCGATGGATCGTGCCCATCTGTGTCCTCTTTTGTGTTTTGGATACTGGGGCTGCTAGGCGTGGCCATCCCGCTGACAAGCGGGAAGAATCAGACGGGTTCGATGCCCGTAGTATCCGCAATGAATCCAGTCTGTGAGTTTATCTCAAGGTTACACAGGTAGTGTAACTAGACTGGATCAAGTAAACAACACCCGAATGTTCCGCGGTGGCGAATCCGATTCAATCTGAATTGGATTGGGGCAGGTTCAACTCCTGCGGGGTGAGTTATTATCTATCGAGGTGTATCGGCTCACGCTTATACCGTGTTGAAACCGTAGTTGGTTACACGTTGGTTCAACTCCAGCCACCTCGACAAAAAATTTAGTTGCAATATATATGGACATAAACAAGAAGGCCGGACAATTTCCGGCCAAAGCATTAAGGTGATGCTCCTGCCTTTTAAGCAGGAGAACACGGATCGTTACCGTGTGGCCGGACATACTGTGATATAGCTCAACGGTAGAGCGCCATGCTGATACCATGGAGGTTGATAGTTCGATTCTATCTATCACAACAACATTGCACATTGGCGTAGTTGGTAGCGCACAGGGCTCATAACTCTGGGGTCGCAGGTTCGAATCCTGCATGTGCAACATTTGGAGATTAAGCTAACTAAGTAGAAGCGTCCCGTTGAAGCCGGGAAGGACTGGAGCGTTACCAGTAATCTCCACCAGGGCAAGTCTTTATTAAATAAGAATGAACTTTCTTTTTGATGGACAGTGCCGGTGGCGTGATAGCATAGTCGCAGATAAATGCGCTCCGATCATTATCGGAGAGATCGAGGTTAAAGCCCTTCCACGCTACAGACATTAAATTAGAATGGTATGAAGTATATCCAGCATTACGTCAACAGAAAAACTATTGCAGAATTTAATGCAAATGGTGTCGTATTGAAAACTACTCAAGAGTTTTTACAAATGATCATGGATTCTTGTGCTGAAGCCATCATAGTACACAAGCACAACATCGATGAAAGCTTCTTTGATTTAAGAAGTGGGCTTGCCGGAGAGATGTTACAGAAAGTTGTGAACTATAGGTTGCAGCTGGCTATTATCGGTGACTTTGTAGTTTATGAAAGCAAAAGCTTAAAGGCATTTATCGCTGAGAGCAATAGATCAAGCACAATTGTGTTTGTAAGTTCTGTTGAAGAAGCACTAAAAAGATTAAAATAAAAATGTTACCTAATAGGTAACAAATATATAATTCAATCGTATATTTGAGCCATGAACAAGAGACATTCACATAGTTCGTATCGCCAACCCCAGCCGTTACAAAAGGACAGGGAGGACGAACTATGTATGCCTGAATGATGATATAAAACTTAATCATTATTACTCATACGAGCCTCCCTTACCAGGAGGCTTTTTTGTTTTTAACACATAGGGTAATAGAGGAGCTTGGTCGTCCTCGCCTGCCTTGGACGCAGGAGATCCCCGGTTCAAATCCGGGTTACCCTACAAATTCGGAGAGTAGTCCGTAAGTGGAAGCGGGCCGCTCTGTAAAAGCGGTGCTTAAGTGCCTTGGGTGTTCGATTCGCCCCTCTCCGACAAAATTATTCCGGGATCGTCTAAAGGCAGGACGATTGACTTTGGATCAGTAGATGCGTGGTTCGAATCCCGCTCCCGGAACATATGGTGATGTAACGCAAACTGGCTTCGCGGCAAGATTGTGGATCTTGTGTTTATGAGTTCGAGCCTCATGCATCACCCTTGTTATTGCTCTGTCGTCTAATGGATGAGGATACAAGGCTACGGACCTTGGGGTGCGAGTTCGAATCTTGCCAGGGCAACAAATGGAGAGCAGGTAAATATTGGTTTGTTACACTGTCCTGCTAAGACAGTTCTCATCAATTTGAGATGAAGGTTCGAGCCCTTCGCTCTCCGCACTTAGAGGGTATCCGGCTGGATGAGGAGCTTGTCTTGAAAACAAGTAGCGGGTTACTCCGTTGTGAGTTCGAGTCTCACACCCTCTGCACATCAGGGCCTCGCATACAGCGGTTCGTGAAGTTGTGGAGATGCTTTTTCGTAATAAGAAATAAAGACTCATAGCCGCGCCTGGCCAACCAGTAACCCAATTTGCAGTCTCCTTCCCTTCAGCGTTTGCCTCACGACAAACCATCTTGCGACTTGCTAACTGGTTTCACCAACTCACCAGTGAGAGACTTTCACTCTCAGGAATATTTTGGTATCTTCGATACCTGCCCAAATTTGTTTAACCCACATGTTGAATATTTTCAAAAAACATATAGAAAAATTCGCACAAGTTTCTGATGCTGAATTTGAAGAAATAAAAAAATACTTTGATACCAAACGTGCAACTAAAAAAGAAAATCTATTAGAGGCTGGACAAATTTGCAGACATCATTATTTTGTTTTAACCGGCTTGCTGCGAAAGTTTTACATCAACGAAAAAGGCAATGAACAAACCACCGAATTCGCCATAGAGACTTGGTGGCTGACCGACAACTTTGCCTACGAACGACAGGTCCCTACAGAATTTTATATTCAGGCTATAGAACAGTCTACGATACTTTATATATCACAGGACAACCAAGAAAAACTATTAAGGGCATTTCCAATAATGGAACGGTATTTCCGTTTCGTTTACCAGCGGGCTTATGCAGCGGCTCAAAAGCGTATCAAATTTCTTTTTTCGTTTTCGAAAGAAGAATTTTATTTCCAGGCTGTTAAAAATCATCCTGAATTTGTACAACGTGTTCCCCAATACCTAATCGCTTCATATCTGGGATTCACCCCCGAATATTTAAGCGAAATCCGTAAGAGGCTCATTTCTTAAACCAGTTTAAGTTTTTGCATTTTCCCATTTTTCAATTTTGCATTGAACAATTTTAAAGGAACAATGCAATGCAAAAACGATTAAACATTAAAGAGGTAGCTCCAAATGCTCTAAAAGCGATGATTGGTTTAGAAACCTATCTTTCAAAGTGTTCTATGTCTAAGGCAACCAAAGAACTTATAAAGATCCGTGCTTCTCAAATCAATGGCTGTGCATATTGTATCAACATTCACACGCAAGACGCAATCAAAAATGGTGAAACCAATCAGCGTATTTTCTTGCTGAATGCCTGGAGGGAGGCTGAGGGTATTTTTACGGAAGAAGAAAAAACAGTGTTGGCAATAACAGAAGAAATAACGTTAATCCATGAAAATGGATTGTCTGATGAGACCTACACAAACGCCTTGCAATTTTTTAGCGAGACCCAAGTTGCAGATATTATAACGGCCGTTATTACCATCAATCTTTGGAACAGGGTTGTATTAAGCACGCACCTACAGATTGGACAAAGTCTTGCCTAAAACAATTGTAATTGAAAATCGCAGGTTTAATGACCTGCGATTTGTTTTATCAACGCTGTACTTAATAAGTTGACAAGTCGTGTTTTCTCGTGCATAAAAAAATAACCGATTGTATGAAAATGACTATAAATATACGCTTGCATGAATCATAGAAATCTGCTGATTGATATTGATCTCTCGTTAATTATGCAACTATGTTTGTTTCATTCTAGTCAGGTTCAACCCTGACCATAGTACTATGAAACATAAGTTGGCTCAAGTACGACAGCGACTTCAATGTGTAATTGAAAATTTCAGGAAACAGAAGCGACAATACTGAATATCGTTGCCATTTAGTTTTAACAATAATGGCTCACATTTTTTATCTTTGTAGTGAAGGTTGCAGCCATTTCAAAAGTGGTGAGTCAACTGGTGAGTCGATTTACAGGCTAAGTATAAAATACTGATAATCAATAGGAGCGAGTCAGGGTTCATTTCCCTCCTCCTCTGCTGAGTATCAATCAAACAGATCTAAAACCTCGAATTCGTAATGGACTCGAG
>NZ_JAHESD010000095.1 GCF_018598585.1 Chryseosolibacter indicum | reverse complement strand
TTTAAATCCTTTCCAGAATTTTTAAAATCAGACTGTCGACCACCTGGTTCGGATCGGTTGCGAACTTGTTTTTTATGCGGTTTGCAATAATAGCATTGACACTGAGTATTTCGTGCCCCAACAACTTTCCTAGCGCATAATAACCGGCAGTTTCCATTTCAAAGTTGGTAAGCCAAAAATCGCTGGTTTTATTATGATAAAAAGTAAGGCTTTCGAGCAACCGTGCATACTTTACCGGGGTTCTTAGTACTCTCCCCTGCGGCGCGTAAAAACCCGGACATGTAACTGTGTTGCCAATGATCATATCGCTACAGAGTTGCTTTCTTAGCACGTCAGAACCTCTTACTACATAAGGATTAAAAGATAGCCCAATAGTTTCCTTAATGTCTTTGCCAATCTCTTTTTCAAATTCATCAGAGTCAAGTTCATAAAACTCCATAAGATTATCAAACCCTACGGCATAATCACTCGCCAGATGGCTTCCGACAGCAATGTCTTCCTGTAAACTACCTGAGGTACCAATACGAATGATCTTCAACTTCTTTCTCTTTGCTTTGATTTCACGCGTCTTAAGGTCAATATTCGCGAGGGCATCTAGTTCTGTCAATAATATTTCAACATTATCTGTCCCTATACCAGAACTTATAACGGTTATCCGCTTACCGTTGTAAACACCAACATGCGTGATGAATTCGCGCTTGTTCATTTCAAACTCCACCTCATCAAAATGCTGGCTTACGCGATATACTCTGTTAGGGTCACCTACCGTAATGATCGTATCTGAAATATGCTTAGGCAAGAGATTCAGATGGTATACACTACCATCGGGATTAAGTATAAGATCAGTATCAGAAATCTTACCGGACATCAACACTAAGCATTAATTTTTTGGGCAGGGTTTCCAAACACAGTTTCTCCTGCTTTAACTGCTGACACAACTACAGAACCTGCTCCCACACGTGCTCCTTTACCAATAGTGATACCTGAAACAATGATAACACCTGAACCTATAAATGCTTCCTCTTCTATTACCACACCTGCGTTAATGATACTTCCCGCTCCTATCTGCACATGATCCGCAACTTTGGCTTCAGCACCTATCACAACGTTTGCATTTATCAGGCATTGGTTCGCGATTTCAGCACCTGCTCCTACGGAAGTACCTACATCAATAAAATTGCCATGTCCCACGCTGGCAGACGAAGCAAGTATTGCTGAAGGATGAATTGCATTAACAGGCTGTACGTGACGCACCTCTTGTATCATCTTTACAATGTTCTTCCGTAACTTATTATCGTCTATTGCCACAAAGGCCTCGCACTTTTTACCAATAAGCTTCAGGTAGCCATCATCATCTGTACTTCCAAGAACTGATACATTATCAATTTCAGTAGAATGCAGAGACTTATTATCATCAAGGAAACAGTAAACCACATTTCCATTGCGTTCAAAAATCTCTTTTGCGGCTCTTCCTAAATAGTTAGCGCCAAAAATTATTACCGGGTTTTCCATGTTTCAAAATTACTTTGCCACTTGTTTCTGGGCAAGACATCTCATTGACGTTATAAATGATATTAAAGGATTATTAAGCGAAACAAGAAAGACAAAATAAGGAAGATATCCTACCCTGTATCTTGATAATGTCCCGAAATTGGGAGTCGACAAAGTTATCAGGATACATAACAGAACAACATAAACTACGATTGATAGCAATAGAATATTGTCTTTTGAATGAAAGAGCAGATGAATGTTCTTTATTGCCGACAGTGTCAGAATAAGCAGCATCAGATTTTCGACAGAAGAAATAAATTGAAACACATTCCCTGCTTCAATAATAACTGGACGATAGATACCCGAAAAAAGTGCCAAAGGTACATTTACAATAAAGCTGCTAAGCGTTGGCTTAAGATCGTTAAATTGTACTTTATCTTCTGGTAACGATATCGAGTTATAGGCGTCCTGATTACTCACGATCACCTCCAATACACGATCCATATAAAGATTAGGGTGGATAAATGTTATAGCCACTAGTGGCAGTACAAAAATACCTACCCATGTAACAGCCTTTAGTAAAAGACTCCTTTCTTCCAGAAGCCGGTAAAAAAGTGTTTTAAACAATATGTTTGTAAAAACAACAGGCACAAAAATGCCAAGAAAGTAATACTTGAGCCCCCACAAGATCCAAACTGCAGGAACAACACTTATCAATTTATAAAGACCTATTTTACCTCTATCCCAAAACTCAATAAACAAGGCCGTGAGATAAAAAAGAGAAGCTGCTGCAAGGCTTTCTTTAATAATACCCGAACTCCAGAAAACAGCTGACGGCAAAAAGGCAAAAGCAAGTAGTGCCGCTTTTTTTAAACCAGGCTTATATTGGATAATCTTTTTAACAAGATACCAGGATGCAAAGAATGAGATCAAAGAAAAGTATGCAGTTGTTATCCAGTAGTTACCGGAGGTGGCAAGATTAATCAAAGCAACAAACTTAATGAATAGCACTGCCCGAGCTTCCGTAATTTCCAAAGCAAGCTTATTACCATTCACTGTATTCGTTAAAAGAAATTCTACAAAAGCCCCCGCATCATTCTTTGCAATTCCTACCAGGGTATTAGCTTCATGAAAGTAAATTAGAGTATCTCCTGTTGCATAGTAGTGATGGTAAATTACTCCCAGCATAATACCGCAGGCAATTTTAAAAGAGGCAGCGGATAAATAGAAGAACTTAAGTTGCTTGTCTTCTCTTGCTGATAACCTCCAAAGTATGCCAACGATAAATATAATATGAAGCAAATATAGAAACACACTCATGCCAAGGAGGGTCTTATAATGGATGCGCCTATATTACACTCTAAGCATCTTTTCCGCAGACAAAAATTATTGTAGAGTTCTATTGCAGCTTGTGTATCAAAAGAAGTCTTACATCTGATGCCTAACGAACTCCAGTTTCTGGTAATCATATTTTCCTCCGCAGGAATGTATTGAAGAATATCAACAGCCCTGTCAATAAAATGTTGGTCATCATGTGCCTTACCATAGGCAACTAACAAGGGCACTGCAGTATTTATGATTAGATTATCGATGCTTGCTTTGCCTATTGACGATATGGTAGACTCCAGCTTTTGCCCGAACAAATAGTGGTGTTTCCAATAGGAGGACTGCTCCGCTGAAAACAATTCAACGAGTGCCTTGTAAGATGTGGCTTCCAGAATCTTTGAGCATATATTCTTCTCAGTAACAATAAGTGCTGCCAATTGAGCCAACCTGATCGTAGGAAAATTAGCAGGTCTTAGTCTGAGAAACTTCCATTGTGACTTATTCATTTTATGATCCTGCAGCGAGAACTTCTGCGACAGCAACTTGTACTCCCTTTTTAATTCGAGGAAGTAAGCGTCTTCCATTTCTTCTTCTAAAAATCCTGCCTGACCAAAAAGCAATCCTTCTACCTGAGATGATTTATCCGCGTGTTTTAAGATTACTTTATATGGTAGCCCCTTAGATAATGCGTGAAATGCATCTGCATTCACTTTAAATCCAAAGTTTTTACATAGAAACTGGTAGCATGTTTCTTCCCAATCATTGTTATTTACCCGCAGTGCCGCCAGAATACCCATTGCTTTATTTTCCAACCTGCTCATCACCGCCTTTTCAAACATAGAAAGTCGTGTAATATCACTCACGCTCATGATGGTTGCTGCGCAGGGAATAGCTTCAGGATTTCTAAAGAGGTTATTATAACGCAACATCAAGGCGTCATCTACTCTTCCCCGAAGTTCAAGGGTATGAAGGTTACTGTTATCTCTTCTGTTTACAGGCTTATCTTCAGCCCATACTACATGCAGTATCACGTTGTCATAAGCAGGATCTGTATCATGGTTATGATCATACCATCCGGATGAATGAAAGTGAATTTCTACATTACCAATCCATTCTATATTACCTATACGGATTCGTGCATTTGAAAAATCAGGGCCAGCGTTAGTGTTGCGATAACCAGGGTTAAATACTACAAGATCTTCTCCCCCTGTTGTCTGTAAGTTGCTACGGTTGAAGTATTGGAATTGCCAGATATAATGTAGTAAAGACTCCTGCATCGTTTTGACTTTAGGAAGTTTACTATTTACGTCATTTAAAAAACAAAATCAATGCTTACTACCCATTACTTCAGATAAAGGTCCAGATACTGTTCCATCTGTTGTTGCACGCTAATACTTTCCTTCTTTGCTGCGGAGGCGAAATCATGATCATTTGATGCATAGATAATAGACCGTGCTGCATTAACAAGTAACCCACAGGTCCTATTCATTCCATATTTTGATACTGTCTGCAGATCACCCCCTTGCACACCATATCCTGGCACCAGGAAGAAATGCTCAGGAGCGATATCCCTGATCTCTTTAAACTTTTCTGACTGTGTTGCTCCAACTACATACATTATCTGATCTTTCGTACCCCACTCCTGCGACTTCAACAGAACTTCTTCATACAGTTTTCTTCCCGTAACCTTCGACTCTATTAATTGAAAATCTGCACTACCAGAATTTGAAGTGTGCGCCAGTAGTATTACCCACTTATTCTGGAATTGCAGGAACGGCTTCACTGAGTCTTCTCCCATATACGGTGCCACTGTAATTGAATCAAAATTCATTTGTTCAAAGAAAGCTCTAGCATATAGAGCAGAAGTGTTGCCTATATCGCCTCGTTTAGCATCGGCTATTGTAAAAATATCTTTTGGTATATAGTTAAGTGTTTTTTGAAGAGACTCCCATCCTTTAGGCCCTAGCGCTTCATAAAAAGCGATGTTAGGCTTATAAGCAACACAATAAGCGTGTGTTGCATCTATTATCTGTTTATTAAATTCGAATACAGGATCATCAGAAGACAAAAGGTGCTTGGGAATTTTAGTAATATCAGTATCAAGCCCAACGCATAGATATGATTTCTTTTTTCTGATCTGTTCAAATAGCTGGCTGGAAGTCATTGAAGTAGAGATATTAAATCTTTTAACGCGCCCTAAATTAGTTGTAAAAATTAACAAAGTACAGAAACAGAAACGGCCACCTTCTCAGGTAGCCGTTTTCGTAATGTATTATTACAACGAACTTATCGCAAATCAATTACCTCTACACCAGGATATTTCTTAGGATCGAAAGTAAACATACCATCCGATACTGAAGGACTAGGTGTGAATTTAGTAATGGAGTACTTATATTTATTTCCTCCCTTATCAAACATTGTCCAGCTTTGAATGCTCTTATCTTTTTTGGCAATGTTCATTCTTACTTTAAAATACTGAGCATCCTTCTTTTCAGGCACCAGGTCAACTACTTCGCACAAAACACCGCCTTCGGTTTTTTCCTCAAGAAAGAGGTACTTAAAACCTTTCTTGTAAATCTCATAGAACTTAGATGGGTTCAGATCATCTGAATTAGGATCATAATTATCAATGTTCACTTCCTTCGCTTCCGGCAGGTAAGTCCAAAGGGTTGCTCCATTGTTAATCACCTCCTGCTCAGGCAGAACCAATTTATACTTATCACCTTTAACGGTTATTTTACCTTTAAACTCTTCATTAATTTTCTCTGTCTCATTGGTTAAAGTATAAGAGATATTCGCTTCAAAGGCAGGTATGCTTTTATACTTTTTGCTCATAGCATCCAGAATTTCAAGTGCTTTTGGATCGTACTGAGCAAACGTTACTTTAACAAAAGTTAGTAGAATAACAGCTAGAATCGACTTTTTCATTTATTCGTTTTACAATTTAGGTGCGAATTTAAGACTGACTATGTTTTTCACGAAGCTCATTCAATAATTGTTCCAAACTAATTTCATCCTTAATAAGCACCTCCCTTGCCTTACTTCCTTCAAAAGCACCTACAATGCCGGCAGCTTCAAGCTGATCTATCAATCGGCCTGCTCTATTATACCCTAACTTAAGCTTACGCTGAATTAAAGATGTACTACCCTGCTGATGCCCTACTATTAGTCTTGCTGCATCTTCAAAAAGAGAATCCCTGTCCGAAAGATCAACAGCACTTACACCTCCCTCATCTTCACCTTCAAACTCTGGTAGCATGTACGCAGTGTCATAACCACGCTGCGAACCAATATATTCCACGATCTTTTCGATCTCAGGTGTATCAACAAAAGGACATTGAATACGAATCATATCAGAACCAGAGGATAAGAGCATATCCCCCTGTCCTACTAATTGATCTGCACCACCAGTATCCAGAATTGTTCTTGAGTCTACTTTCGAAGTTACCCTGAAGGATAAACGCGCAGGAAAGTTCGCTTTGATAACACCAGTAATAACGTTTACTGAAGGGCGCTGCGTAGCCACCACCAGGTGAATACCAATAGCACGGGCTAACTGTGCCAACCTTGCAATAGGCGTTTCTACCTCTTTGCCAGCAGTCATCATTAAGTCAGCTAACTCATCAATAACCAGCACAATGTAAGGAAGGAACCTATGACCTTCTTTTGGATTCAGCTTTCGTGCTATAAATTTCGCGTTATACTCTTTCAGATTTCGAGCCCCTGCATCCTTCAGGATCTCATACCGGTTTTCCATCTCGATACAAAGTGAATTCAACGTATGAACTACTTTTCTTGTATCAGTAATGATAGCCTCTTCGCTATTCGGCAGCTTCGCCAGAAAATGTCGCTCTACTTTTGAGTAGATTGACATCTCAACTTTCTTAGGATCAACCAGTACAAACTTCAGTTGCGACGGATGTCTCTTATATAATAACGAGGTGAGGATAACATTTAGCCCTACTGATTTACCCTGTCCTGTTGCTCCCGCTACCAGAAGGTGAGGCATTTTGGCTAAATCAATTACAAGCGCTTCATTCGAAATTGTCTTACCCAAAGCCACAGGCAATTCCTTATCTGTTTTTGCAAACGCCTGTGTACCAAGCATAGACCTGATACTAACCATCTCCCTATTCTTGTTCGGCACTTCAATACCAATAGTTCCCTTTCCTGGTATAGGTGCTATAATACGAATACCAAGCGCTGACAAGCTAAGGGCTATGTCATCTTCCAGGTTTTTAATTCTTGATATCTTAATACCAGCATCAGGTACAATTTCATATAATGTTACTGTAGGGCCAATGGTAGCTTTAATACTCTGAATGCCTATTTTAAAATTAACCAGGGTAGCAACGATTTTATCTTTATTCTGGTTAAGCTCTTCCTGGGTAACACCCGCCCTGGCAGCATCATACTCGTTTAAAAGATCAAGCGTCGGAAACTTATAGCTGCTCAATTCCAATGTAGGATCATAGTCACCCTGCTCCTGTACAAGCTGCTCAGCAAGCTTATCCGTCTCCACCGGTTCTTCTACTGTAAATACAGGTTCTTCTACTTTCTTTGGCGGCGCGGGCTTCTCTACTTCCAGCTTAAGTTCTTGTGCCTTTGGCAAAACTTCAGCCGCTGCAGGCTGTTTTACTAGTACAACGGGTTCTGCTGGTTTATCAGCTTTTGTTTTTTCGGGCCAGTTGTCTTTGTCATCAGTATAAGAAGATACCAAGGGCTCTTCTTCCGGCTCTTCTTCCGAATCTTCATTAACAATAGCATCCGAACCCATAGGTTTAGGGTTCTTTACCTGGAAGGCAGGAATTGAGGTAATATTGAAGAAGAATATGATAAAGATGAAAAGCGCCAGTATCAGGATCAAAAATGTACCCCAGCCGAACAAACCATCACTTAAAATAGCAAGCTGGTAGCCAAGTCCCCCACCCAAAAAACTCCATTCGCTTACCCCATCATTCTTTAGCGTCATATAACCTAATAACAGGCAAAGCCAGAGGCCGGAGAATACAGCAAAGATTGTAAAGGCAAATACCCCAAGCAGTTGGCGCTTAAAAACTATATAAAACCCTATCAGAAATAATAACGGAGGAATAAAAAAAGCGGCAATACCAAACCACCGGAATATGAAGTAATGCGAGGTGATGGCTCCGTACATACCCAGCCAGTTCTCGATTTCCTTACCCGACTCCAGTATCGGTGTATTTGTAAGATCCTCTACCACACTATGATCTGCCTTACCTGTAAACAGATACGATAACAAAGCGAGAAACAGATACAAGCTGGTTGTAAGCAGGAATATACCTAATGCTAATTTAAAACGCGGATCTTTAAAGAATTCAAAATTGAACTTCTTCTTCGATGACTTACCCTTCTTCTCTTTCTCAGACTTTTTAAAGGTATTTGACTTGTAGGTGTTTTGTGCCATTTCCTTAATCCGCAAAACTAATTAAAAACATTGAAACGGTACGCCTTAAACGTACTATAGTTTCACCTCGAAAATTGATTGACATAACTTCTATTGAATAGGCATTTTTTTACTACTCTGCAAAAAAGCTTCCAATGTCACTAATCATTTATGCTAACGTGCAGCATAAGATATTCTTTGATTTTACCCCTATTTAATTATACTTTACTCCTTGTAATTTTTCCAAAAATGAAAAATCTAACCCAAGTTTTAACCTTATTACTAATTGCGTCCCTAGTTATGAACTGTTCTTCCACCAGGCAGGAAGAGGTAGCAGATAATATTCAGCCACCAAAACCTGAGAAAATCCCACACGAGTTAACGGCTCATGGCAATAAGAGAAATGACAATTACTATTGGATGAAGCTTTCCGATGCACAGAAAAATGCAGAACAAAAGGATGAGCAAACTACCAAGGTAATCAACTACCTGGATGCGGAAAATGAGTACCTGAAAGCAAAGATGAAGCATACCGAACCTTTGCAGGATAAGCTTTATAATGAAATTGTAGGACGCATTAAACAAACGGATGAGTCAGTTCCCTATAAAGAGAATGGATACTGGTATTATCAGCGTTATGAAGAAGGTAAGGAGTATCCGATCTACTGTAGAAAGAAGGGCGACATGAATGCCACTGAAGAAGTTATGCTTAACGTAAATGACCTTGCCACAGGTCACGACTATTGCCAGGTACAGGGCCTAAACGTAAGTGAGGATAACAACCTGCTTGCATATGGTGTTGATACAGTCAGCAGAAGACGATATACTATTTATATTAAAGATTTAAAATCCGGTAAGATAGTTGACCAACCGGTACCAAACACAGAAGGGTATGTTACGTGGGCTAACGATAACAAAACATTCTTCTACACCATGAAGGATTCTGTTACGTTGAGAAGCAAAAGCATTTACAGGCATAAGCTCAACACTGATCCCTCAAAAGATCCTTTGATCTATACTGAGAATGATGAAACTTTCTATGCAGGCATTAGCAAGACAAAATCAAAAAAGTATCTCATTATTTGGTCTGGTAGTACACTTACTAACCACTATCAGATTCTTGATGCCAGCACGCCGGAAGGAAAATTCAGAGAATTTAGCCCGAGAGAACGGGGTATAGAATACTCCATAGATCACTACCGAGATAAGTTCTACATAGTAACCAACCTGGATGCGCAGAACTTCAGGTTAATGGAAACGCCTGAAACAAAAACATCAAAGGAGAACTGGAAAGAAACTATCCCTCACCGTAAGGACACCCTGCTTACAGGTATTGAAATATTTAAGGATTACCTGGTATTGACTGAGCGTGCACAAGCCAACGAGCTCATGCGCATTATAGATCAAAAAACCGGCGCTGAGCATTATTTAAATTTCGGTGAGCCTGCTTATACCATTAGTCCTTCTGTAAATGTTGATTTCGACACTGAATTAATCAGATATGGCTACACATCTCTTACAACTCCTAACTCTACGTACGATTACAACATGCGCACCAAAGAGAAAAAGCTTTTAAAGCAACAGGAGATCGTAGGTGGATATAATCCGGAGAATTATCAAACGGAAAGACTTTGGGCAACTGCAGCCGATGGCACCAAAGTACCGATGTCTATTGTTTACAAAAAGGGGATTAAAAAAGACGGCAACAACCCCACGCTCATTACTGGCTATGGATCTTATGGGTCAAGCAACGATCCTTATTTTTCATTAACAAGATTGAGCCTCCTCGACCGCGGATTTATTTTTGCCATAGCGCATATACGCGGCGGCCAGGAAATGGGAAGGCAGTGGTATGAAGACGGAAAGATGTTTAAGAAAAAGAACACCTTTACAGATTTTATTGATTGTACTGAGTACCTGATAGAACAGAACTATACCAAACCAGAGAAACTATATGCAACGGGCGGAAGCGCAGGTGGTTTGCTTATGGGTGCCGTTGTAAACATGCGTCCTGATTTATATAAAGGCGTTGTAGCTAAAGTACCTTTTGTAGATGTGGTAACCACCATGCTTGATGAGTCAATACCATTAACTACAGGTGAATTTGACGAATGGGGCAACCCTGACGTACTTGAGTCTTATATGTATATGCTCGAGTATTCACCATACGACCAGGTGAAAGCTCAGAACTACCCCAACATGCTAGTAACTACAGGCCTTCATGATTCACAGGTGCAATACTGGGAACCTGCAAAATGGGTTGCAAAGCTCAGAGAAATGAAAACAGACAACAACACCTTATTGCTGCGCACCAACATGGAAACAGGCCATGGTGGCACTACAGGGCGTTTTAAAGTGTACAAAGAAATAGCACAGGAATACGCATTCATTCTTGATCTCGCTGGTATAACACAATAATATATAAGATATAATGCAATAACAGGAAGGTGCAGCCCCACAAAGGCTGCGCCTTCCTGTTTTTATTCTTACCGCATAGGCGCAAATAACTTCACTGCTTTTCTTTATTAAATAGTCTGATTTTGTCCATCTAAATACAGCACTGATAATGCACTTAAAAATTATTGATAACAAAGGCTAGGATCTGAAACATTTCTGGCAGAAATCCGACAACACTAATAATGGGAGATACGAGTAGTGTATAAACGAAGGAATCTGTTTCATTTCCATTTCAAAAAATGGTTCTTCTACACAATAGCGCCTGAAACCTTCCTCGCTACCGCTTCATCCCGTACGTTGTTATTTTCATTACCTTAGTATATGCAACAAAGCGATTCCTTACTCAATCACTTATCACAAAACAGCAAACTACCCATCCGTCTTGTATCTCCAACCTTTGGCCACCTGTCAGGCGAAAGCGTTACTAACTTCCCCACTACACATCGCAAACCTTATTACTTCTTTCTCTTAATGCTCAATGGCCATACACAACATGGTGTCGACCTTCAGCAATTCGATATAAAGAACAACGAAATGCTTTTCATTCTGCCGCATCAAATTCACCAGTTACCCACTACAAAACATGGTAGCGACTATTACAAACTTGGCTTTGATGAGCATTGCCTTTCCCTCTTACCCAAACAATATCCCTTTCTCATCAATCCGTTAAACAATCAAAAAATTGAATTTACATCATCCGCTGCGGCAAGGCTAAAATCTATCTTCGAAATACTGCTCGGACTATTGAGCACCATGGACACTGAGCCCGAACTTATCCTGGCACACCTTAACAGTCTTTTAACAGAAATCAATACAGCTTACTTTTCCGCTGATACAAATCCCGCGGATGACAAGCTCTCCAAGTACATCAGCTTTAAAGTCTTTGTAGAAAACAACCTGACTGATCACCCAACAATTAAAGACATCGCTGAACAACTTGCGCTTAACACAAACAGTTTATACAGCATCGTTAAACATTACTCTGGGCTTTCGCCGAAAGAATTTATGACTAACCGTCTCATTATGGAGGCACGTCGACGCCTCTACTATACAGAAAGCTCATCGATAAAAGAACTTGCTTACGAACTTGGCTTCAACGATCCGGAATACTTCTCCCGTTTATTTAAAAAAGTAACGGGCAAGACCATTGGTATGTTCTTCCAGGATTTGTCAGGGAACTAATACGTTTTGTCCGGCCCTCGATCTGGCATTCGCCTGATCTTTGTTCATCTATAAATAATTAATGTATGAACAGAAAACTAGGAAAAAACGGACCGCTTGTTTCAGCCGTTGGTTTAGGTTGTATGAGCATGTCAGGCGCCTACGGACAAAGCAATGATAAAGAGTCCATCGCTACCATCGAAAGAGCACTCGAACTTGGTCATAATTTTTTAGACACTGCCGATTATTATCTCATGGGGCACAACGAAACGTTAATTGCTCAGGCCATTAACGGCAAACGCGATAAAGCTTTTCTCTCGGTAAAAACAGGTATGTTACTAGCACCCGGACCAAACGGCACCATGGCTCATGGCCCTGTAAATACCCACCCCGACTACCTGCGCAATGCAATTGTTTATAGCCTTCGGCGGCTTAAAACAGATTATATCGATCTCTATACACCAGCACGGGTAGATCCAAACATTCCTATTGAAGAAACAATTGGCGCCCTTGCTGATCTTGTTCAGAAAGGCATCATTCGCCACATTGGCCTCTCTGAGGCATCAGCAACTACCATTCGAAAAGCTGCCGCAGTTCATCCTGTTGCAGCCCTGCAAATAGAATACTCTTTATGGAGTCGCGATATTGAAGAAGAAATACTTCCTACACTTCGCGATTACGGCATCGGACTGGTTGCCTATGCTCCGTTGAGTCGTGGCTTTTTAACAGGCGAATTCAAAAAGCCGGAAGACCTTAAAGACAACCGCATGAACATGCCGCGCTTCCAGGGTGAAAACTTTTACAAAAATCTTGAACTGGTAGAAAAGATTAAGTCACTGGCCAACGAAAAAGGATGCACACCATCGCAGCTGGCCATTGCCTGGGTACTGGCACAGGGAGACGATATCATTACCATTCCCGGCACCAAACACATAAAACGTCTTGAAGAAAACATAGCATCAGAGAGGGTGCGGCTTACTCAGGAAGACTTACAAGCCATCGAAGCGATTATGCCTGCCGGCACAGTTGCTGGCACGCGTTATCCTGAAAAGTTTATGAA
>NZ_JAHESD010000094.1 GCF_018598585.1 Chryseosolibacter indicum | reverse complement strand
ATCAACGATATCTTCAATGCTTCAGTCGCCAATTGGTAAAATTTATTATTTTTACCTTACGGCCCCATACCAGTGGATAAACGATTATTAATAGAAGCCCTAAAAAGCAGCTCCTTAAAGGAGGTGGCTGATGCCGACCAGATAATGGCATTGCGGTCTCAATTTCCATTCAGCCAGGCTTTGCAAATATTGGCGGCAAAAATCAGCCATGATCTTCAGTTGCCTTCTCATCAGTCTGATCTTCAACAGGCTGCAGTATATTCATGTGATAGAGCTGTACTTAAGGATGTAATGACGCAACGTGCAGAAAGCACTGACGACGATGAAGTTACCTCTGAAAATAAAAATGAATCTCCTGCTATTGACAATGTAATAAACAATTTTGATGTAGCAGACGCCCTTATTAAAGATCTGAAGAAGCTAAGTGAACTGAAGAACAATTTTGAGATGCTTTTCATTGATCAGACCACAATAAGCTTTTCCGCCAAAAAAGAAGAAAAGAAAGCAAGTGACACGGCGGCAGAACCTGCTGTTAAAACTCGCAAGCAGAAGATTGTTGAATTGGCCAAAGCAGCAAGTACTCAAAAAGCAGAACCCTCAGTACCTTCTACAAGAAGAAAAAGAAAGGATAGTCCCCCCGATAAATTGATTGAAGAGCTCTCGTCAAAAGAAGAACTTGAGATTGAGGACGAAAAGCAAAAGGAGCAGATCTCCATTATTGATCAGTTCATAAAAAGCGCTCCTTCCATTGCTAATGCCAGGGAGAAGGACAAGATTGTTTTACCTCCGGCAGACATCGCTTTTATAAAAACGGGCGAATTTAATGAGAATGTAGTATCTGAAACACTCGTTAACATTCTTGTTAGACAAGGAAAGAAAGAAAAAGCAATTGAAGTTTTAAAGAAGCTTATTTGGAAATATCCACAAAAAAAGGCTTACTTTGCATCCCAAATTGAAGACCTGAAGAAGTAATCATTTTATGTATACACTCGTTATTAGTCTAATCATCTTTTTTGCTGTCCTTTTAGTGCTGGTTATCCTGGCTCAAAATTCGAAAGGAGGCGGACTTACAAGTCAATTCGGCGGATCATCTGCAAGTAATATCATAGGCGTGAAAAAGACTGGCGACCTTCTTGAGAAGTTAACCTGGGGTTTTATCATTGCTATTTTTGTTTTAGCAATGTCAACTAACTTTATTACAGCCAACAACCAAGGTCAGCGTAACGAGCTTTTAGAACGTGCAGGTGATCAGGCTCCGATATTAAATCAACCAGCTGCTCCTGGTACAGATACTTCAGGAACTCAAATTATTCCTTCTGATTCATCGTCTAACTAAGTTAAGTACAAAATATTAAAGAAAGCCGTTTCATAATATGAGACGGCTTTTTCTTTTTATCGTATTTAAAAGTTCAAGCTAAGCGGTCTGTGAAATGTGCTTTACAAATAGCCTCTTGGCAACGGGCATCAGTGTTTCAGTAAATGGAAACTTCATTTTAGAAGTAACAAGAAACGCTGCCGGATTAGGCATATCCTTATATCTTTTAATCAAATCCAATTTAAGGTTCTCGTACGTATAAAAAGGCCTCCTTTCAATCATCTCTACGAACTGTGTGTTTAAGCTCCTTAGCTGCTCCTGGCTGTCTTCGAAAATGCTTACTTGGTACTTGTAAATATTAGTCTCCTTTTCAGGAGGCTGGCTTACAAAAAGATATCCTTCATTAGCATACAATGGCGTTACGCCCACAGGAGATATAGCACATTGTGATTCCACATATTCATAGATCACACTTCCCTCTTTGAGTGAATCCTTGATCTGAGGAATTGAGAATTCAATAATTGACTCAAGCTCTGACATAATTGCGTCATCTTCAATCATTTGTCTATAGCTCAACTCCAGTTTCTTAAACTCTTCCAGTGATAGCTCTTTCGGAAAAGACTCCCTGATAAGGGCTTTATTTTCTTTAACTGCCAATAAGTTTCTGTAATGAAAAACCAGATCTGACATAAAAGGATAGAGCTCTACCCTATCAAAAGAATCCTTAACGGTTTTTAAATATGCCAGAAGAAGATACTTCTTGTATTCAAAGTCAATAAGACCTTGCGTTAACCAATCTTTAGATAACCTGTCCATAGATGCACAATTTCGTAACTAAAATTTAATGATTATCTGCGTTTAAAGCAACTTCAAAGATTGTACCGGTGGTAAAGGATTTATTACCGGCTAAGTCTCTTAAATCTGGCAATTGAACCTGTACAACTGGTTCTGAGTTAGCCCTTCAGCCAGAATTACGTTCAGACATAGACATCGGTCTAAATTCGTGACGATAAGATGGAAGGTTCGAGGTAGATTCGATGTAGGTTCGATGAAGGTTCGACAAAAGGGCATTTTCTCGATCCTACGCTGTACTTACTTTGAATTTACGCTGTTTCTACGATGGATTTGGGATGTGTTTCGAACGCAACTCCCATGTTGCCGTCATCTATAGCAGCTCTTAGCTTTAGGTTTACGCCCGGGATAACCATAATCGAACTGACAATTTGCCATTGCCGGTAACTTTAAATTTGTCAGGAACAATCGAAAAACTTACGTGAATCTGTCATTTTATAGAAAAAATGTCCGTTATTCGCCTCACTTTCACGATTGGCATAAAAGCTGTTAAAAAGGCAGCGAACCCAAATTTGTTCAACTAAAAAACAATTCACGTATATGGCGAAAATTAACTTTAAACCTAATGAGGACAGGGTGTTGGTAGAACCTGCAGCAGCAGAAGAAAAAACCGCATCCGGAATTATCATTCCTGACACTGCAAAAGAAAAACCACAGAAAGGTACTATTGTAGCAGTTGGCGAAGGCGTAAAAGACAAGCCTGTAACTGTAAAAGTAGGTGATAATGTACTCTATGGAAAATATGCCGGTACTGAAATCACTATCGATGGAAAAGAGTACCTCATCATGAGAAACTCTGACATTTTCGGAATTATTTAATAAACCACTCAAAAACAACTAGAAATTATGGCTAAAGAAATAACCTTTGATACCTCTGCAAGAGACAGAATTAAAAAGGGTGTTGATAAACTTGCAGATGCAGTTAAAGTTACACTTGGTCCTAAAGGCCGCAATGTTATCCTCGATAAGAAATTCGGTGCTCCTACAGTAACAAAAGATGGTGTTTCAGTTGCTAAAGAAATTGAACTGAAAGATGCTATCGAAAACATGGGTGCCCAGTTAGTGAAAGAAGTTGCTTCTAAGACTGCTGATGCTGCCGGTGATGGTACAACTACTGCTACTGTATTGGCTCAATCTATTTTCGCTCATGGTATTAAAAACGTAGCTGCAGGTGCTAATCCTATGGACCTGAAGCGCGGTATTGACAAAGCAGTTACTGCTGTTGTTGAAAGCCTAAAAGCACAATCTAAAAACATAAAAGATTCTAACGAGATTGCACAAGTTGCTACAATCTCTGCTAACAGCGACGTTGAAATTGGTAAGATGATTGCCAATGCAATGGACAAAGTTGGTAAAGATGGTGTAATCACTGTTGAAGAAGCTAAAGGAACAGAAACCGAAGTAAAAACTGTAGAAGGTATGCAGTTTGATCGCGGTTACCTCTCTCCTTACTTTGTAACCAACACAGAGAAGATGGAAGCTGAATTAGATTCTCCTTTCATCCTGATCTATGATAAGAAGATCAGCAGCATGAAAGAATTGCTTCCTGTTCTTGAACAAACAGCGCAAACTGGTAAACCACTTGTTATCATTGCTGAAGAAGTTGAAGGTGAAGCTTTAGCTACTTTAGTGGTTAACAAAATCCGTGGTGCTTTACGTGTAGCCGCAGTTAAAGCTCCTGGCTTTGGCGACAGAAGAAAAGCTATGCTTGAAGATATCGCTATATTAACTGGTGGACAGGTTATTAGCGAAGAGCGTGGTTTCAAATTAGAAAATGCTACGCTTGATATGCTTGGCCGTGCTGAGAAAGTTAACATCGACAAAGACAATACAACAATTGTTAACGGTGCTGGCAGAAAAGAAGATATCCAAGGCCGTGTTGGTCAAATCAGAGCTCAAATCGAGACAACTACTTCAGATTACGATAAAGAAAAACTACAAGAAAGACTTGCTAAGCTTTCTGGTGGTGTAGCTATCCTCTACATTGGTGCAGCCACTGAAGTTGAAATGAAAGAGAAGAAAGATCGCGTTGACGATGCTTTACACGCAACTCGCGCTGCTGTTCAGGAAGGTATTATCCCTGGTGGTGGTACAGCTTACATCCGTGCAGCTGAAGCATTGAAAAACGTAAAAGTAGATAATGATGACCAGGCTACTGGCGTTAACATTATCCGTCTTGCTCTTGAATCTCCTCTTCGTACAATTGCTGAAAACGCAGGTCAGGAAGGTTCAGTAATCGTGAACAAAGTTCGCGAAAACAAAGGCGATTTCGGATACAACGCACGTGATAACAAGTTTGAAAACTTCTTCGCTGCAGGTATCATCGATCCTACTAAAGTTTCTCGTCTTGCTCTTGAAAACGCAGCTTCTATCGCAGGCCTTCTGTTAACTACTGAGGCAGTAGTATCAGAAATTCCTGAAGAAAAAGAAGCTCCTGCAATGCCACACGGTGGCGGCATGGGAGGCATGATGTAATTAACTTCTTAGTTCATAGATAAACTTCAAAAGGCTTCATTGAAAGATGAAGCCTTTTGTTTTATATTAGTTCTAACAATTACACATGAGGTCAGCTTTCGCGCTATATGTCTTTCTGACTATTGCATTACTCGCCTGCAAGAAGCCAGCATTAACAGATTCTTTATTCCAAGATAATGGCGATGCCAAAAATAGCATTGTCGTATTTCATACATCATTAGCAGATACTCTTCCCGAGGAAACCACCAAAGCGCTAAACGTAGGAAATGTTACTGGAATTAAAGTACTGGACTTACAAGGAAGAGATGTAAGGTACTTTCACTATAAAGCCAACAAGAAAGTATTGCTCGAGGCTTTAGCAAAATCGCCATTCAACAGGAACGCCCTGCTCGCTGACACCTTGTGCAGAGAGATTAGCAGAGAAGAACTCGTTAGGTTTAAAAGAAGTATCGCTGATCCAGAACTACATGCCGGAGCGTTCTTCTGGAATAAGGTAAGTCAAAACGTTGAGATTTATGAGTCGGTAAAACCTCCCCTAAAACATCTTCTTATAATTGATAAATCATCCAGAGATATTCATCATCGGATTGAATTCATCTGATGACGGACGATCTTCGATATAGTATCTTTTGATTAATGAAATATGCGGGTAGCCATACTTTATCATTATAGCTACCCGTATTTTTATGTTAATCTTTCTTTACAGAAGTTCTATAAAGTATTAGCATCATACCAATAAAGGCCAGTGCTCCCAAAATCATATACCCACCTTCACCCAAACTATTTACCATAGCGTGTTCCAGGTTTAGCGACGCCATTCCCTCCGGTATTACTACAGCCAAAATAGCGATAAGTACGCCAGTTAAAGCACCGCCCGCAATAAGTCCGGTGGCGAACAAACCTCCCCGGCTAAGATCATCTTCTTCTTTTACTTCACCTTTTCTTTCAGCTCTCCAATCAACGAAACCTTTAAGCGCTCCACCTAAGAAAATAGGTAGCGTAGTAGATAGCGGTAAATATAATCCGATAGCAAATGCCAATGCTTTAATACCGCATAACTCAATCATAACAGCGATAAAAACACCAACCATTACGAACTGCCAATCTAAATTAAAGGAGAGAATACCTTTTGCCAACGTTGCCATTAACGTAGCCTGAGGTGCAGGGTAAAGATCACTTCCAATAGCATGTTCGGCCAACGGATTAATCTTGAGTAATTCAGGTGTTGGTGTATCCAGAATGTGAACAACTCCTCCTATGGCAATAGAAGAAACGATAGCACCAATAAAAAGCGCGAGTTGTTGATATCTCGGCGTAGCTCCTACAATATATCCGGTTTTCAAATCCTGAGAAGTTCCTCCGGCGTTGGCTGCTGCAATACAAATCATACCTCCAACTACAAGGGCAAGTGGTTCATATAATTTACCTGACCATCCTACACTGGTGAAGATGAGGCAAGTACCCATCAGGGTGGCAATGGTCATCCCTGAAATAGGATTGTTACTTGTTCCTACCAAACCAACGATACGGCTGGATACAGTTACAAAGAAAAATCCGAAGAGGACTATTAGGAAACCGATGATAAGCTTCTGGAGGATGTTATCTCCCGGAATAATGTTATCAGGAAGAAATGCTGTTAACAGAATTAAAGCCAGGCTTCCTATAATTACAACCTTAAAGGATAGGTCGCGTTCTGTTCTTAATACGCCTCCTTCTTTCGCTACCTTAAGCGATCCAACACTTTCTTTAAAAGAGCTGACCATAGTGGGGATAGTTTTGATGAGTGTAATAAACCCACCTGCAGCCACAGCTCCTGCTCCTATCTGGCGGATATAAGCGCGGTAGGTGGCATCCGCATAACTTGAAAAAGTATGTGTTTGAGGATCCCAGTTACCGGGGCCTCCTGCTGTATTTAAATCAGTCAGATTACCGAGCTTTACCAGTTGAAGGGCAATGGTATCAGGAGATACAAGTGTTGCTAATAACGGGTTTAATGCCCACCAGGCAAGAACAGAACCTGCAACAAGAACTCCTGATATTTTAGGACCAATAATATAACCTACGCCAAGATACTCAGGTGTAATTTCTCCTCGTGTTGCCGCTGAAGGCCAGAACTTATTAGCTTGCGCTGTAGCAAAAGCAGGAATTTCGGCTATAATATGAAATAGCTTTTGCAGCAAGGCATATACAAAAGCAACACCCATACCATAGAAAGCAGTCTGCGCAAATACGCCTCCCTTCTCACCTGCCTGTAGAACAGAACCGCAGGCCGTTCCTTCGGGATAAGGTAAGGTTCCGTGTTCTTTTACAATCAGAGACCTTCTTAAAGGAATCATCATCAATGTTCCTAACATTCCTCCAAACGCAGCAAGAATAAGAATGGTCAGGTAGTTGAAGTAAGCATCGCCAACACTTTCCCCATTCTCTCCGGGAGAGAGAAAAAGAAAACCGGGCAACGAAAACACAACTCCCGCCGCTATTGATTCTCCGGCTGATCCTGTAGTCTGAATGATGTTGTTTTCAAGAATTGTAGTCTTTAAGAACTTTCTTCCTAACGTAATAGAAATTACGGCAATGGGTATTGAAGCGGTAACAGTAAGCCCGGCCTTTAGCGCCAGGTAAACGGTAGAGCATCCAAAGAGTATTCCAAAGAGTGAGCCGACAATAACTGACTTTGCCGTGAACTCCTTTACATTTTGTTCAGGAGCCACAAATGGCTTAAAAGATTTATTCTCCTGCATGAGTTATGATTAAGTGGTTTAGGTTCTACATCAACTACCGTATATCTCCCATGAGCTTCCTGATAGGTTTACTTAATAGCAATACAACTACTCCTGAAATCAAGGTAATCTTTACTACTACGCTGAAAAGATCCAGCAACAAATTGGGGTTTGCTTGAATAGCGCTATCATCGAATTCTCCTGCGAACAATCCGGCGGCAAGGTTACCCAACGCAAGAGCCATAAAAAACACGCCCATCATCTGCCCAACAAGTCGCTGAGGTGATAATTTTGTTACCGCGCTTAACCCTATGGGGTATAAACATATCTCACCAAAAGTGTGAAACATATATGTAAATATGAGCCATGTTGGTAGTGGCTTTCCGCCGTTTATTACTATTAGAGACGCGCCCATCATAATTACATATCCTAGCCCCATAAATATTAAACCAAAGGAAGTTTTCAGAGGGGTTGATGGGTTTAGATTGCGTTTGGCAAGCCATATCCAAAGCCACGCAAAAACAGGAACGAAAATCAAGACGAAGATAGGAGGAGCAGATTGCAACCATTCCGCAGGTATTCTGAAAGCCCCTATCATTAGATCAGTATACCGCTCGGCAAATAGGTTCAATGAAGAGCCTTGTCCTTCATACCCTGTATAAAACAAGGTTGTGGTAACAAACAGAATGCATATGGCTATGATCTTCTTTCTTTCGGCATTATCTAATTTCTCTGCTATAAAAATGTACAGGAAGTAAACAACAACGCTGACAAGAATCACAACTCCTGAAGTTTCAGCAAATGCTACCGGGTCAATAGTAATTGTACGTGTTACTAAAAGAGCAACAAAGACAATAAGCAGGGCGATAAATATCAGCAGGCCATTTTTTATTGCCCGCTCTCTCTTCTGTTGCTGAAGTTTATCTTCAAGTTTGCCAGGTTCAAGTCCTGCATTTCCAAGATACTTTTCTGTTAGTTTATACTGCACCAGGCCAAGGGCCATTCCAATTCCTGCAGCTGCAAAACCATAATGCCAGTCGAAGTTGACCCGTAAATAGCCAATGATAATTGGAGATATAAAGGCGCCCAGGTTGATACCCATATAAAATATGGAGAACCCGGCATCACGCCTTGCCTGATCGTTTGAGGTGTATAACTCGCCTACCATACTGCTTATGGTGGGCTTTAACAATCCGGTACCCATAACAATTAAAAGCAGGCCGATAAAAAAAGTCTCGTGAAAAGGGAAGGCAAGACAAAAGTGTCCTAATGTTATGATAATACCTCCATAAAATATTGATTTCCTTAACCCAAAAAACTTGTCGGCGAGCCACCCACCCGGAAGTGCCAAGAGATAAACAAACATGGTGTATAATCCATAAATTGCTCCTCCTGTTTTATCACTCAATCCCATCCCTCCTTTTTCTACTGATGCTACCATGAACAGTAGCAGTAAAGCGCGCATCCCATAATAACTAAAGCGCTCCCACATTTCAGTAAAGAAAAGCGTAGCCAAGCCTCTTGGATGGCCAAAAAAAGTTTTGTCAGAATCCATTTAATAAAATATAAGCGAAGGTTTAGGGCTCTTCTATCCTACAAAATTTTAAAAAGTTCGAAAGTATGGTCTTTGCCGCAGATTCGCAAATTATCCAGAAGCGACAATGATTCTCAAAAATTGTTATGCAAACGATTGAAACATGTTATAAAGTCACTATATTTGACTTACTCATTAACCATACAAACATATGTTAGAGCTAGGCATAAAATCAAACGAGACTACATTACGGGACCTGGGAATTGCAGATGGTATAGCTTATTGGAATCTCAACTCGGATCAACTTATCTCGATTACTTTAAAAAAAGGTCAGGGCCAACTGGATCTGAATGGTGCACTTGCAATAGATACCGGCGAGTTTACAGGCCGATCTCCCAAAGACAAGTTTATTGTTAAAGACGAACTTACGGAGAATACTGTTTGGTGGAACAACTTCAATATTCCTTTTGCGCCTGAAAAGTTTGATCAGCTTTACATTAAAATGATCAGGTATTTTGAGGGGAAGGAAATGTTTGTTCGTGATGCTTTTGCCTGTGCCGACTGGCGTTATAGAATTAACATCCGCATTATTAACGAGTATGCCTGGTCAAATCTGTTTGCTTACAATATGTTTTTAAGGCCTACCGCACAAGAACTTTCTTCTTTCACCGCTGACTGGTTGATTCTAAATGCTCCTGGATTCAAAGCCAACCCTCAGGAAGATGGCACACGCCAGCATAATTTTTCTATAATAGATTTTAAAAGAAGGATTGTCCTTATAGGTGGCTCTGGTTATACCGGTGAGATTAAGAAATCTATATTTAGCGTATTGAATTATGTGCTGCCAGAGAAGAAAAATGTATTGCCTATGCATTGTTCCGCCAACATTGGAGAACAAGACGATACTGCAATCTTCTTTGGATTATCAGGAACCGGAAAAACAACATTGTCTGCTGACCCTAACAGAAAACTAATCGGGGATGACGAACACGGATGGACTCCTGATAACATGATCTTCAATTTTGAAGGAGGGTGCTATGCCAAAACTATCGACCTTTCCCAAGAAAAAGAACCTGACATTTTCAATGCGATACGAAAAGGTGCGTTACTTGAAAATGTTTGCTTTAAAGAGAACAGCAATGAAGTAAACTTCTCGGATTGCTCTAAAACAGAAAACACCAGGGTAAGTTATCCATTGGAATTTATTAACCACATTGCTGTGCCCTCAATCGGCACGAATCCAAAGAACATATTCTTCCTTACCTGTGATGCCTTCGGAATCTTACCTCCTATTTCAAAACTAACACCATCACAGGCAGCCTTTCACTTCATCAGCGGCTACACCGCTAAAGTAGCGGGCACAGAGACTGACGTTACCGAACCAACCATGACATTTTCTACTTGTTTTGGTGCTCCGTTTATGCCGCTTCATCCTACGCGTTATGCAACTATGTTAAGTAAGAAAATCAAGCAGGGAAATGTTAACGTGTGGCTCGTGAACACAGGATGGACAGGAGGACCCTATGGCACTGGTAAGCGTATAAGTTTAAAATATACCAGAGCATTAATCAACGCTGCTTTAAATGGTAGTTTGAATAACGTAGAATACAAAACGCATGAGCTGTTTGGCTTTAACATGCCGGTTACATGTCCTGAGGTACCCGATCAGATCTTAAACCCCAGAAACACCTGGGAAGATAAGGATGAGTATGATGCAAAAGCATACTATCTGGCGAATGCATTTATGAACAACTTTGAGAAGTATGCGGGCTACGCAGATGAAGAAATTTTGAAGGGTGCTCCTCCAATAAGGGTTACCGCTTAAGACTTTTCCCTTTAACCTAAACCAAGCCACCTTTTAACAAGGGTGGCTTTTTTCGTTTAAATGAAAACGATTGCGGCCTGATTTTTATGTACTACCCAAAGAGTAAAACCTAAATATTAAAATATGAAAACCGTAAAACTTATTCCGATGCTCTTGTTCTCGGCGGTTGTGGGGTATGCACAAACATCGCAAAGCGGGCAATCAGCTCAAGCCATTAAGGATGAAGATTTAAGAAAATATGCTGTAACGATGGATTCTATTAAAGTTTTGCAGGAAACTTTACAGCAAATTGTAGCTGAGAATGTTCAAAAGAACACTGTTATGAGTGTTGCCAGATATAACGAACTTTTTAAAATAGAAAAAGATCCTGCTAAGCTTCAGGCTGCAAATGCTACCCAGGAAGAAATAGCATTTTTGCAGGAGATAGGTGAACTAAAGACTTACAACCTGGGCAGAATTAACACTGTGTATAAGGATCTTGTAAAAGATTACGTTGGGATAAAAACCTTTAACACAATTAAAAAGTCTTTAGAAACTGATCAACAGCTTAAAACCCGTTACGATAACATTTCTCAGGATGTTGCAAGCTCTAAGCAAGCTCCTGCAACAGGAAATTCCGAAGGATAATCCTTACTAAATATTGAAAGTAAAAGCATGTTCACCACAACATGCTTTTTTTATTTCTTTTACAGAAAACACAATTGGCCATACTTATCACATTTCCTATCTTTGTTGCCGTTCTAAAGTGGCTTATTCTTTAACTAGTTGTGTTTTTAAAGCGTTCCAGCTTTAAGACATTCTTATTCAGATAAAGCTACAGCTAATTAAACTAGCAGGAACTCAAGCTATTGTGCCCAGGCACGTTACTAAAAACTTTATAAGATTTAGGATTCGCAGAAGCGTATGAAAAAGCACCTCCTGACTGCAACTGTACTGATTTTATTAATAATAGCTGTTTCAACCACAACGTCAATCGGTAAAAGAAGTGAAGGTCTTACTTCATTTTTTAGTGAAAGAGTTTTTAAGGACAGCACAAAAGCCAACGATTCTGTTGAAGTAACCCGTGCTTCCTATGCGCACCACATGGAAGGATGGAAACAATGGAAAACAGTCGAAAACTTTACTTACGGTAAGAATCGCGGAAACCTTCCTATGATTGCCGATCTTCAATCTCTTCATCCTTACTTCCGTGATAAGATTGTTCAGCTCATTAAAAACTGTAAAGCAAAGGGTATTGAACTCGCCATTGTGGAATCTTACCGCACTCATGCAAAACAGTCTGAATACTATGGCATGGGTAAAAAGTATACAAGATCTGCAGGCGGAAAATCAAAACACCAGTATGGGTTGGCAGTAGATGTTGTTCCTGTGATAGATTCTGTTGCTGTTTGGGATAACATACTTCTTTGGAAAAAAGTAGGCATGGAAGGTGAAAAGTTAGGATTGCGCTGGGGCGGAAGATGGAGATCACCTTATGACCCAGCTCACTTTGAATGGTCTGGTGGAATGACCTCATATCAATTGGCTCAGGGAGTGATGCCTCTCCTGCCACAAACAACAAGTCAATTCTACCCTTGCATTGAAGAGGACATTAAGCAGTTAAAGTCTTATTGGGAAGCCTGGGAAAGAGAACAAGCTGCATTATTGGCTAATCTTTCGGCATCTTCTTCTATGGTATCAAGACAGAACCGTTAAGTTCTGTCTCAACTGTTAATCATTTAATATTCTCATCTCCACCCTTCTGTTGAAGGCTCTGGCTTCCTGTGTCATTTCATTACTCAAGGGCTGCGTTCCACCAAAAGCTTTCGTCTTAATACGGTCTTTAGCAACGCCTTTGCTTACAAGGTATTTCTTTACTGCCAATACCCTTTTCTCTGATAACTCCATGTTCGCCTGAGCGCCTCCCTGGTTATCAGTATGTCCTTCCAACTGAATCACCATTTTGTTTTGCTCTTTCATCATTTGAACGATCTCATCAAGCTCTTCAAATGACTTCGGGTCTATGGTAGCCTTGCCCTGAGGAAATATGAGATGGTTCAACCTGATTGTTTCACCCTTAGGAGTTAATTCAATATTCCTGAGAATGCGACTACCTGTTCCTGCATGACGTGGATCTATGAGCACCGTTTTTGAATTATACCCGGAAGCTTCAGCTGTTACCTGATACTTCGCTGTTCCGAAAATTTGAAATGAAAAGGTACTGTCATTAAACCTTCCTGTAATACTACCTGTTGGAACACTGCTGTAGCGTATGCTGGCCTTGATACCTTTCTTTGTTCTTACATCTGTAACCTTACCTTCCGCCTGCAAAGTACCCTCCTGCGCAATGGCAATATTCAATGTACAAGCAACAGCAATAATGCCTAAAAACTTCTTCATGCCGCGAATAAAAAACTATGCTTTGTTAAGAACAAATGTTTTCTACAAAGCATCGATTAACAGGGTCTTAACGCTTTAACTGGCAACTCGAAATGGGCAATAAAAAAACAGCCTCGTTTAGCGAAGCTGTTTTGCGATAACGTTGGACTACAAATCCAAAGTTTTTTGATGGATTCAACTGGCGCTCTCCAGTAATACCAAGAGTGGCTATGCTTACCTCAACTGTATTTTT
>NZ_JAHESD010000093.1 GCF_018598585.1 Chryseosolibacter indicum | reverse complement strand
ATTGATGATAGGCCGCATTTTTATTGGTGTTGGCATTGCAGGCATTGGGTTATCACATTTTTTACTTCCCGGTCTGCGACCCATTATGGCACCGGTTCCCCCGCAGGATGTATGGCCTTTTACTAACTTTATTGTAGGATCTGTGTTTGTAGCTGGTGCGTTGGCAATAGTAGCAGGAAAGGCAGTAAGAAGTGTTTCGCTACTTGTTGCAGCTTTCTTTCTCCTTTTTTTACTCTTCGGTCATCTCCCTAATCGTCTACGGTATCATCCGGAAATACTAGGGTATTGGACAGACACGATCAAGTTGCTGGCGCTAACAGGCGGAGCGCTTGTACTTGCAGGGATTTGGTATCCCATGTGCCAAACTGCTCTATCTTCACAACCCATCAAAAAACTTGCAAGAAGTGGGAGATATATGTTTGCGTTTATGTTGACTATCTTTGGTATAGAGCATTTGCTAGGTGCTGAATTTATTGGTAACATGATTCCCGCATGGATTCCTTACCATCTCTTCTGGGCATACTTTACAGGAGTCGCGCTTATTGCTGCAGGACTTGCAATTTTTGTGAACATCAAGGTCAGGCTTGCCATGTATCTTCTGACTGTCATGCTACTGTTATGGCTTGTACTCCTTCACCTACCTGCAACCTTTCACTACCCGTTGGGTGATGCTTCTCTTCTGATCAGTTCTTTTGAAGTTGTTTATTTTAGTGGAACAGCCCTTTTGCTGGCCGTTCCAGAAATGGCATCGTAAATTGTAATACATGAGAACAACGAACAACAGGTTAAGCAGTATCGATTTTGTGCGTGGTGTTGTAATGATCATTATGACATTGGACCATGTACGGGATTTATTACATGTTGACTCACTAACGCAAAGTCCGACAAACCTTGCTACTACTTCACCCTTGTTATTTTTTACCCGGTGGATTACATACTTCTGCGCACCAGTATTCGTCTTTCTCGCGGGTACATCTGCTTACCTCTCTGCAAGAAATCAAAATGATGTTTCGAAATGCAGGAACGGTCTTATCAAGCGCGGCTTCTGGCTTATTATTATCGATATAACCGTTCTCAATTTCGGACTTTACTTTGATATTAAGTTTCACACCGTGCTATTCGAAGTACTGGCATCCATTGGTATCGGTTTTATCGTCCTTGCTTTTGTCGTTAAAATCCAACCGCGCGTAATTGGAGCCTTGGGATTAATAACCATTATTACTCATAATCTTTTTCAACTCATTCCTTTTAAAGACGAGTCCTCATTGAAATTGATAATCTCTCCCTTGTTCAATGTTCTCGTGTTACCCCTGGGAGACAACCGCGTATTGCTCAGTGTTTATCCCCCCATACCATGGCTCGGCGTTATGTTATGTGGCTTTGCCATGGGAAAAACTTTCACTTCCTTAACTCCCTACAAGCGGAAGCGATTGTACATCAATATAGGTTTAGCCTGTTTGGCTGTCTTTATCTGCCTCCGGTATTCCAACTTGTATGGAGATCCTTTATTATGGTCACATCAAAAGAATGTACTATTCACCGTACTTTCATTTTTAAATGTATCAAAGTATCCCCCGTCATTACTCTTCTGCCTGGTCACATTGGGTGGAATGTTTGTGCTGCTTGCATTTTCGGAAACAATGGAAAACAAAGTCTCAAAGATTGTCGCAAACTATGGCAAGGTTCCGTTCTTCTATTTTCTGCTTCACTTTTATTTCATTCATCTTGTTCTACTTAGCGTTTTGTTTCTTCAAGGGTTCACATGGCAAGACCTTAGTTTTTCTACAGGAACCTTTGGACGACCAAAAGACGCACAAAGTGGCGTAGACCTGCCTATGATCTATGTTTTATGGATAGGCGTACTCATGGTGCTTTATATGCCATGTGTGTGGTTTGCGAACTTTAAAGCAAAACACAGCTATTGGTGGCTTAAATATTTATAAGAGATAATGAGCTTGTAAATGTTGGAAGGGAAAGCTTCCGGGTTTCAAGTGGATCAAGGATAATGCATTAAGATTTTTTAATTAAAAATCTTCTGTTTTCACTTAAGTGAAATTCTCCCGTTTTTTTTCTTTAAAGATTTGTAAGAAAAAAATAAATATGGGACTATCAAACTTAGGCATTTTTCACACTGTAATTGGTGTTATTGCCATTGGGGCAGCGCTGACATCGTTAGTAAAATTTGGGAAAATTAATCTGGCTCATTTATCCGGGAAAATTTATTTGTATGGGACTCTTATTGCTTCATTAACTGCATTGGGAATTTCCAGGCACGGTGGTTTTAATCCGGGGCACGCCTTTTCGTTGTTCATCATTATCCTGGTGCTGATTGCTTCTTACCTTTTTTACAAGCAGAGCGGGAACAACAAAGCACGTTACTTCGAAAACTTTCTCTTGTCATTCAGTCTTTTTCTTTCCCTGGTTCCTACGGTTAATGAAACATTAACACGGGTACCCATTAAACATCCCTTGGCAAAAGATATATCTGACCCGGTGATAGCGCAAACGTTGTTGATATTCTTGATTGTTTTTGTCGGGGGCTCAGTGTATCAATTCAGGAGACAACGAAAGGTCAACAAGAACAAGTATATCTGATATGCGTTGTTTGGTTTGACACAATAGATAAATTTGTAACTCAGGTGACAGCATGTAGCCGTCACCTGAGTTATAAGTATTTGTTACTGCTTGTAGTTAATAGTCAGGTTAATTTCAATACCACCTAATGCTTTCGACACAAGGCAATTTTGTTTAGCTGCGTGCGCATGCTGATGAAAGGCCACTTCTGAAAGTCCGGCGATAGCCGATGCATTTAATGTAAGGTCAATACCGGTAATTCCTCCTTTTGCTAAATCAACAGTAACAACTGCGGTAGTTTCCAAATCTTTTACCGCTAACTTCAATTGTGACAGGGCATAAGTCAAGGCCATCGTAAAACAACCCGCATGAGCCGCCGCGAGTAACTCCTCGGGATTAGTACCAATACCATCAGCAAAACGGGTATTAAAGGAATACTGCGTTTTGTTCAGAACAAGACTTTGTGTTGTTAATTCTCCATGACCTGTATTCAGGTCACCAATCCAATGGGCTTTTGATGATCTCTTCATTTGTTTAATTTTTTGTTGATCAAAGTTCCATTGAATTGTATTAAGCTTTTTTCACCTAAGTTAATTCCAGTGCTTTTGATATAATTTCATACAAAATACAATGAAGGGTAGATCTCTAATAAACACGTAATAGAATACCTGTTATCGATTGATTCTTTTACGGATGCGGCTTAATGAAGGATTGGTAATGCCCAGATACGACGAAATATGATAAGCAGGGATGCGGTTGATAATGTTGGGATGCTCTTCAAGCAAACGGATGTAACGCTCTTCATGATTGATAAATAACAATTCTTCTGTTCGCGTTTGTGAATAGGTGAAAAATAGTTCGGCAAGCAGTCTACCAAACTTTGCCCAATTAGGGTGCGTATCGTAAAGGTTGTTCAGATCACTGTGGGAAATATAAATGATCTCAGAATCTTCCATGGCTTGTATAAAATAGTGACAGGCTTTGCGTGTGATAAAGCTGCGGAAGGACACAAGAAATTGATTTTCGGAAAAGAAGAACAGATTTTTTTCAGTACCTGTTTCAGGCTCCGAATAGTAGATCCGGAAAATACCCTTGACAACCCAACCCAGGTCGTTACAAACAACATACTGCATATTAAAAAAATCGCCCTTGTTGATCTTCCGATGTTTCCAAAAAGGCCTCGCAGCATCGATATCTTTACTTGTCAAAGCAGCGAAATTGCTGAGATGCTCCTTTAACATTTCAAAATTGTCTTTCATACTCGCGTTTATATAACCAGTAAAGCCGCTGGTTAGTATAAGATAGATTTAATTACCCAATAATAAGATTTTAACTGACTGGTGAATGTTTAGCAATAACAAAAATAGTTGTGGTATTTTAACTGACTTTTAACTTAAGTGAAAATGGAGTTCTGTTTTTTTGTTATTAAACCGGTTTCTCATGAGTACCCTCTTAAAAAAACCTATATCCAGTTAGGCTTTTCTAACTTCAGCATAAAATTTTCATTTTTGTACCACGGTTTAAATGCATAAGTCAATTTATTTGATCTGCTCCAATAGAATACGCGCAATGGAATCACTCGAACAATTCTATTTATATAAGTTTAATAAATACCCCGAAACATCAGGTACTGGCATTGGGCAGTTTAATGTGTTCAGTATAGAGAAGCGCATGTGAGCCAATGAAGAACTACCCCTTCACGTGCGAAGAAACTTTTTTAAGATGATGCTCTTTTCCGGAGAAAATACCTTTCGTTACGGCAACGTGAATGTTAAGGTAAGTGGTAATACCTTATTGTTTTTTCATCCGCATACTCCATACTCATACAAACCGCTTTCAAAAAAGTCCAGGGGATATTTTTGCGTATTCAAAATTGAATTTTTTCAGGAGAATCACAGACTGGATTTAAATAATCTTTCTCTATTTAAATCATTGAGTCCGCCTGTTTTTAAGCTCTCCAAAACCAATTACAAAGAAGTAGAGAACTTATTTTTAAAAATGCTTCGGGAAGTAAAGGGAGATTACATTTTCAAATATGAGCTGATCAAAGATTATGTTAGTGAATTATATTTCCTGGCAATGAAGTGGGTCCCCCCGGAGAATCTCTTTCAGGCAGGGGATGCAAGCAAACGAATCACAATGATATTCCTGGAGCTCATAGAGCAGCAGTTCCCCATTCAACATAAGTACCATCAATTTGCACTCCGCACGCCAAAGGATTACGCGGATAAACTATCCATTCATGTGAATTACCTTAATCGTTCTGTTAAAAAAGTTACAGGCAAAACAACGAGTCAACATATTTTAGAACGCCTTGGGGGAGAGGCAAAAATTTTATTGAAGCATACAGATTGGTCAGTCTCGGAAATTGCAAGCTCCCTTGGTTTTGATGACTTGCCGCACTTCAATAAATTCTTCAGGCGACAAACAGGAAGCACGCCTACTTCATTCCGGTTGGTTTGATTTTTACAAATATTGGTTTGCATCATACTAGTATCGCCCGAATAACACATTCTACTTTTGCATAAACAAAAGATTAGAAATGGAAAAGTCACAAGTTTGGTACATTACGGGAGCCTCCAAAGGAATGGGTCGCTCATTGGTAGAACAATTGTTATTAAAAGGATATAAGGTAGCAGCAACATCGCGACAGGTCGCTGCCTTTTCTGGTATAAATGACGAAGGCTTTTTACCCTTGTCAGTAGATTTAACAAGCGAGATATCAATTGCAGAATCACTTCAGAAAACAAAAGATACTTTTGGCAGCATTGATGTGGTTGTCAATAACGCAGGTTATGGTATTGGTGGTGCAATTGAAGAATTATCGGAACAGGAAATAAACGATAGTTTTGGTATTAACTTCTTTGCTGTTGTAAAGGTAATTCAGCTGGCACTACCTTATTTAAGAGCTCAACGCGCGGGACATATCATTAATATTTCTTCGATTGCCGGGTTTGCCCCAGGAGTAGGTTGGAGTATATACGCAGCATCCAAATTTGCAGTAAGCGGATTATCAGAGGCGTTGGCAAATGATCTTAAGCCCCTGGGCATTAAAGTAACTTCAGTTTCACCAGGTGCCTTTCGTACTAATTTTACGAAACCCGATTCAATTGCTTTTAGTAAAAAACAGATTGCTGATTACAGTTCGATAAGAGCCTCTCATCAAAAATTTATTGAGACAGACGGGAAACAATCAGGCAATCCAGATAAGGTAGTTACTGCGTTGATTGAATTGGTAAACAGTGAAAACCCGCCTGTGAATTTTTTCCTGGGAAGTGATTCTCTTAAACGGGCTAACGACAAGATTGCCCAGTTAGTGGAGCATATAGAACGATGGAAAAACCTGTCTTCCGTTACAGACTATTAAGGTGAACAACGGTATGACAGTTCGAGAACAACAGAACGGTACAAGCATGTCACGCGAAAAGGTTTTGATCAGCTAGTTAGCCCATTGGATAGAATAGGCAAAAATCTTAATTTAGCTACCAATAAGGAGTACAAGCCATATGGCTTATATCGGGATGTTGTAGGCAATGCTTATTGAAAGATACCCATGAAACATTTATTAATTTTCGTTCTGGTGCTGTTAACGGCGTGCTCGACAAAAACTAAGAATGAAACTGTTGATGGAAAAACTATTGCTCCGACTCGGTTTGGACAAGAACTCGTTGACGTTGGTTTTCTGAAATTTGCAGACTCAACGAAATTAGATTCATTGAGAACTGAGGTTATTAATTCATTTTACATTTATGATGATGCGAATTATAAGATAACGCATGTTGATGCTGAGGAACTTGCCGAATTTAGTTTCGATTTTTTTGTTCCCTCATTAAACAAAATGCTTGAGAGAAGAGGATTTAGACTGGATGTAGCAACTGCAGGGGACTATGAAGACACTCATGATATCGTGATAAATGGAAAGAGGATCAGACTTTATTCCAAGGACGAGCTAGATAATGGAAAATCTTGGGAATCAGCGCCATCAAACTTCTTTCGGGAAGTAAACAAACAATTGGATGAGAACGGAATAGATGAGTCATTCTATTTACTATACACCGGAAATGATCTTCACGTTCTTTTGATAACGGAGGACGAGCGAGAAATAATAGCAAATAATTATAAACACGTCCCAAAGGAAATACCATATGTACCATAAAGCACTGCCTACAACAACAGCTATATGCCATTGCCTGCAGTGTTTGTTTTTAATTTATTAAATTGGGCTGCCGGCAACGCTATATAGCTAAGCGTTGTAAAACATTTTTTAAAATGACGTTGAAAGAAGAATTAAATGCCGCGGACGGTTCATTCTTACTAGAATTAAGAACGGAGTTGACATGGAATCATAATGCATTTATAAATCTTCTGACCAAAATAAATGAGGAATGTAAACGGACTAGAGGTGATTCGAATTTAGATCGGGAAATTGCTTCAGGAATTTGGTATTCAATAGACTTTATCAAGGATTGGGTTAACCACAAAAACTTTCCGAAAGCGTACTCGACCGAATACTACGCAGATGCATTCGAACTACTAAATGATTTAGGATACTACTACTTTATGGCTGAATCGCCTTACGAGTCAGAACATGAGATCGAAAACAAAATAGATAGACTAAAAAACGTTTTACAACAAAGGCTATAAGTCCTGGCGGCACAGTGACTGATAATTTCATTAATTAGGTGTGCCACCAAAGCCTTATAACCATACGTTTTGCAATCACATTGGACAGAGAACCAAAAGAGATAATGACTGAAATTTTAATAGCAATCGTTATTCACTTGATAGTGCCTTTAATTGACTCGGGCTTTTTTTGAGGCTAAGAAACAAAATGACGAAAGAAAAAATTATGAATCCACCCACAGTTGAACTTGTAAGCTTCCCTGAAGTTGGGCCATTTGAAAGTTGAGAAAAATATTCAATTTTTAAATGGTTAATTATGAAAAGACAAGGTTCACAGAGACACAAATTGTAAAGGCCATTCAGGAACACGAAGCTGGCCGTAAGGCAGAAGATATCTGCCGTGAATTAGGTATAACCACGGCCGCCTTTTATAAATGGCGGCAGCGTTATGGCGGCATGGAAGCCATACTCAGTCAATCGGTTAAACAGCAGAAAACAAAGAAGACAAGCTAAAAGGACGAAATTGAGATTCTTGAAAAGCTAAACGTACGCTAACAAAAGCGATAAGTCATGACGGACGTTAGATGATTTAGCCTTATCATTGAATGTTGCATCAATTTATTTATGGAGAGACTGACACGACAAGATTTTAAGAGGTTAAAAGACATGCCTGGAGATAGGATTGAGGTAGACTTGGACAGACAATTCACAAAAGACGAATTCGAAAAAATTAAGCTTGGATTTAGGTCGAACGATATGGACCAGCGATGGAATATTTTGTATGAGGACAATTTATTATACATGCATAGAAGTTGGACAGGGGCGTGCATTTTCATTGGTACCATTGAGAACAAGCAGGATGGTACTGGACACCTGCCCCATTTGACAATCAATGGAGACAGGACTCAGTATCAGCGCGTAGATACCAATGGAGATATTGACACGATGTTAACGATCGTGAGATCACATTTAATTGAAAGAGTTTGGGTTAAATAATGTGCTGTCAGCAATGCTGCCAGAATAGAGTATTTGCTTGGGATTCCTTATTACATAATGAGGCGAGGAGTATCGAGAGTGAAATATGAATTGGGAGCGAGATTTCTACTATATGACAAAGTAGTCAATGCCTTACAACAAAAGCTAACCCCTTTAAGTAACTCAAATTCTCTCAAGCCTTCAGTCTCTCAAAGTAATTACCAGTCTCCTGCACAATAGATGCCATTAAATCTTCGGCCTTTTTGTGTTTGAGTATGGGTGCGATCTGACCACTCCAGAATAAAATCATGTCCCATTTCTGTTGTTCGATGGCAGCAGCTCTCAACGATGACATGAATTGCGTTTGTAAAGGAAATGGTAAGAAATGTCCTTCCTTTCCCGAAAGTTGTTTCGCGATGCGACTCGTTATACCTCTTCCGAGCCTGCCTGTAAATGCGCGCGATAACGTGGTTGATGCTGCCGCATCTGAAAACAACATTTGTCTATGGACATCTGTTGCGTTGGATTCTACACAAGCCAGAAACGCAGTACCAATTTGAACAGCGTCGGCGCCAAGAGCAAGCGCAGCAGCGACACCCTTGCCATTCGCAATTCCCCCAGCTGCGATCACGGGTACTTTAACTTTCTCTTTAATTAACTGAACCAATACAAATGTTCCCGTGGTAGAAGATTCAGCTGAGGCAAGGAACGAGGGACGATGTCCTCCTGCCTCAAAACCTGATGCAACAATCATATCTACTCCCGCAGACTCAAGGGCTACGGCCTCAGCCAATGTAGTGGCTGCTCCTACGGTAATAATTCCCAGTCGATGACATTGTTCCAGGATGTCAGGATGAGGAATACCAAAAACAAAGCTAAATACAGCAGGCTTTTGACGCAGGATCACTTCTACCTGGTTTTCAAACCGTGACTTGAACGTCCCAGGTTTTTCAGGTACAGGAATTCCCAACTCATCAAAATAGGGTTTGAATAATTGTCGTGCAAGTTGATACTGTTCATCCGATACTGATCCACCAATGGTATCAGTGTCAGAAACCCAGAGATTGATATTGTAAGGTTTATGGGTTGCAGCTTTAATCTTTTGATCGACTTCAAAGAGCTCGGCTGCGCTCAAAGTATAACCTCCATATCCACCAAGGCCGCCCGCATTTGAAACAGCTGCCACCAACGCTACCGATGATAAATTGCCCCCAAAGGGACCTTGCATGATAGGATATTCAATTCCTAAGATTTCCGACACTTTTGTACGATACCACATATTTTGAAAATTTAGGGAGCGACGTCAGTGATCATTTTATTAACGATCATCCATTTGTTGTCTATTTTATGAAAAGACAAGAACTCATCATAATTAAAGTCATACATTTTTACATGCACTTTTGCAAGCGCTATAGAGTTGATAACCTCAATAGATTCAATCGTGCCGCGGAAAGGATTTCCTCCGTCTTTTGGACTCCTGCGATTTCTAACACCCTCCAGATAAACGTCGAGGGATTTGGCATAAGGGGTACCCTTCACATCTCCAAATAACAATGTTCCTGGATTCAGTACTTTTTTAAGTAACGAAACATCACCCTCATAAATACCTTTGAAGTAATACTCCTCTAACGCGGTGGCTATTGCCAACCTTTCTTCCTGGTTATTTCGCATACTGGTCTTCTTAAATTGTAGTTGATTTAGCCTAGATGTTAAACTGATAAGAAGGGATTACTTTGCACCCTTCTTGTCAGCAGTAATCCCCTTTTCCCGCAGCACCGACACCTGTTCTCCTGCGTACCCCCAGTTGTCAAGTTCTACTTCGTCAATTACTACGTGTGTTAAGTGCGGATCTTTATTCAAAGTTTCCGTAATTAATTCCGTTACGCCTTTGATCAATAGTCTTTTTTGTTCTCTTGTAACACCCTCACGCGTTACTTCAATTCTTACGTATGGCATAGTACCTTTTTAAATAAGAATAGAGGAAGAGACCGTTGCGTTCTTCGCGGTGATAGACACATGAAGATCGAAGTTGTCATAGATCAGGTTGTCGCCAAGATTCGTAAAGAAGTTACCGGAGCGGAATTTCATCTCGTACTTCGTACGATCTACCACCAACTTCGCTGTAGCCGTTAATATGTCACCATTTGTATTGATTTCAGCTTCAAATTGAATCGGGTGGGTGATTCCTTTAATTGTCAGCGTGGCGTCTACACGACTACCATTGACTGCGATAATTTCAAGAACCGCTTCAGGGAATTTCTGTGACGAGAAAAAATCATCAGAGGCGAGGTGAGCAGCAAATTGTGCTTTATATGAAGGGTCTGTAACATCAATAATGTTGATGTTGGTAGTATCAACTACAATCCTCCCTTCAGTTAGCTTTCCGTCTTTCAAAAGAAGTTCTCCTTCCTTGATAGCAATGGTGCCGTTGTGCGATCCAGTGACTTTTCTGCCGATCCATTCGATCGTGCTTTGTGTACTTGAGATTTTAAATGTCTTGTTTGCCATTTTGTTTGTTATTTCATTAGTACACTAAATAACGTACGATCTATCGGGTAGTTGAGTGATCCAGATCACATTTTCTGGCACGGTTACGTTTTGTGATGTAGATCACTCTTATTTTGTGTTGCCTATATCGCCGTGTCTATAGTGAAGTTTACTTCGATGTTCCCCTGGGTAGCTTTTGAATAAGGGCAAATCTGGTGTGCATTATTTGTAAGTGTGCGTGCCATTTCTTCGTCCATGCCAGGAAGGTGAACATGAAGACGCGCCTTCAAAGAATATCCCTCGTCTGAGAGGATGAGATCCACTTCGGCATTGACAGCAGGATTAGCTGGAAATGCTACGTGAGCCTTCGCAGCAGCTACTTTTAACGCTCCTATAAAACAAGCTGACCATCCCGCAGCAAACAACTGCTCCGGGTTTGTGCCCATGCCATTTGTACCTGGGGTGGAAAATTGAATGTCCAACTTGCCATCTGAACTTCTTGATGAGCCTCCATCACGACCACCAGTGGTGTAAGTTGAACCGGTGTACACTACTCTTCCTGCGTGGGAAGGCTTCTTTTCTTCAATTGATTCGTTTTTCATTTTTTCTTTGTTAAAGTTTAATTTTATGAAATACACCGATAGGATGCTGTCACATCGGTGCTGTTGAAGTAATGAGTTTTAAGTTTGGATGAATGATTAAATGTTGAATGATTAAATGTAAAGTCAACAACAATTCTTGTAATTGTTGAAGTTCGTGATCTACATCACTTTCATTTTGCCCGAGTAGTTGTGATGTTGATTACGTTAGTCTTTATAAAGACGACTCAATGTTTCCCTTGATACGCCGAGGTAGGCCGCAAGGAGGTTCTTTGGAATCATGTTATAAAGCTGTGGGTACTGTCGGACCAATTCTTCATAACGATACTTCACATCATTGCTCATGAGAGACAACAGGCGTCGTTGGCTGGCAACGAAACCTTTGTTGGTTCTCCATCGAAAGAAATATTCAATCTGATGCAGTTCCTTGCATAACTTTTCCCGATCATCGTTACTCAAGGAAAGAACTTCTGCATCGGTAACACAATCTAAAATTGTAGTTGCTTTCGTCTGGTGATACAAAGCATCATAGTCAGATGCCCACCATGTTGGCATGGCAAACTGAAGGATGCACATTTTATTTTCTGGTGTAATGAAATACGATTTTAAGCATCCTGCGACTACAAAATATTCAGCCTCTACCATATCTCCACGACGCACAATGATTTCCTTCTTCTGCAAAGTATGCTTTTTAAAATGCGAGAAGAAGTAATCAAACTGAGTATCACTCAATGTAGCTATTTTGCTAATACTACTTTTTAAGATCTCTTTGGCTTCCATGGGATATAACTGGTTTATGTTTTGTAATCCATCACCTTACGCGCGGGCCTACATGGCGGGTTCTGCGCTTGCTTGTAAAGTTATGCTACGTTTTCGTGCACGAGAAAAAAGTATGAAAGTAATTGACGTCAAGGCGGCACTTATGCAGTAGGAAGCACCTAAAGTAAGAGGATCATGAACTTCGAGAGTACTTGTAAGGGCGTAACTCACCGTTGACGTGATTACGTATGCGCCTCCACCCGTGATACCACTTGCAATTCCTGCATTGGATGAGAATCGGCCCAATGCGTACGTGTAGAAGGTGTTAAAGGTGAAACCAGAACCGATGTGCAGTAAAAGGACCATGCTCATCATCAAGATAAGACTGGGAAAGAGAACCATAAAAACCATCATTAGAAATGATACCCCAAGAAGAAATGGACCAATCAGCATCATCTTTGCAAAGATAGAACGATCAATAAAGCTTTTACTGAGTAGTCCCCCCAGCAACACTGCCAATCCTGAAAATAGTGAAGCATTCCCGATTATAACAGCAGAACCATGGAAGACGTGTTCAATAATGAAGGGACTTGCCATGTTGAATACGATAACATTTGAAAACGCGATACCAAGTATAATAAGGCTTACCGTGAAGTCCGGCGTAGCCAACCTTGATGCGTAAACACTTAAAACTTGTTTAGGCTGCAATGGCTGAGGAGTTTTTAAGGTCTCCCCGCTGTAAACTATTTCCATTGTCAGGATAATCAGCGTAACAATACCAAGGAAGTAGAAGTTTGATTGCCAGCCAAAATAGGTTTGCAGAAATCCCCCGAGAAAAGGTGCAATGATCGGCGCTGTTGCCCAGATGATTGAGAAGAGACTGGTGTAATGTTTTAAGCGACTTCCCGAGTACAAGTCGATGAAGAAGGCCCTCTTGCCAACAACAATTACAGCTGCGGTGATACCTTGTATGATACGCATGCTGATGAGTACGCCAATATTGTTTGTTAATGTAATCACAAGTGATGATAGCGCAAAGATGATCAGCGATACAAGGCTTAGCCTGTAACGTCCGAAACTATCGAGAAACGTTCCTACAAAGAGCTGGCTCACTCCGTTGCTCACGACGAATACGATAAGTGTCAGTTGTATGTCACCACGACTGGTACCGAAGAAGGAGGCCATCGCTGGAAAGGAGGGAAGGTATACATCCGTTGCAAATCCGGAAAGTGGAATGAGCGCAAATGCGAGCAGCGTACTGATCGCTACGTGATTTTGTTTTAAAGTTTTCATGAATGAAGAATTAGATGACTTACTCGAGTCCATTAAGCGCTAATATTGCTTTGTCGGCCTGGCTTAAGAAATTCTGATAAAGGGTTTTGGTGGAGGCCACGTGAACTTCGTAGTTGTCAGTCTCCATGTGTTGCAGCAGATCTTCAGCAACGTGTTGCGGTGAGATTTTTTTATCTGAAGGAATGTCTTTCGCGAATTCAGTATCTACGAGCGGAGGTAGTACTTCAAAAACTTTTATGTTGGTATGCGCAAGGCTTAGACGCAATGCTTGTGTGTAAGAGTGTAATGCAGCCTTGCTGGCACTAAATGTAGGTAATTGCAGGCCGGCGGCGAGGGCAACTATTGAGTAGACATTGAT
>NZ_JAHESD010000092.1 GCF_018598585.1 Chryseosolibacter indicum | reverse complement strand
CGCCGCCCGCCGATACAGTTTTTTTCACGAATATCAGTGCATTCGAGATAATTTCGGTTCTCGTGGGCTCTTAGATGTTTTTACGAGTCTGTAATAAATACCGCCAGGCCCTTCAGAACCCGCCAACATACCCACGATTAGAAAAAGAATTAACGCAGGTATTCCGAATTGAAAAGATGTCTTACTTGTAACAATACTAATGAATAAAAGTATAGATCCTAACAGAAGAATGTTTTCAGGCGAAAAGCTCATAATGCAAGGATAATCACTTCTGTTAAAATTTATTCAACTATTTTTTGGAACATTAGAGAAACATTATAATCGTGAAGGGCTACCAGCCTTTTAAGGGCTCCATATTTTTATAGTATTAATATGTACTTATACTTGCAGGTCGTTTATTAAATCGGGTGGACTATGAAGTTAACAAAACTATTCGTTGATTTTTTTAACAGTGAACGTGCTGGCGGATTAATTCTCATCTTTTGTACGCTCTTTTCCCTTGTCGTTACTAATATTTTGCCATCCTATGGATTAATATGGCACGTGGAAATAGCAAATCACCATCTTGTTCATTGGATTAACGACGGACTTATGGCTATCTTTTTCCTTCTAATAGGCCTTGAGCTGGAAAGGGAAATCTACATAGGTGAACTATCTTCCCTAAAAAATGCTTCCCTTCCCCTGCTTGCCGCCCTCGGTGGAATGGTGATACCCGCGCTTGTTTACTATATGATAAATGTAAATGGCGGTAATGTAAGGGGACTTGGAGTACCAATGGCTACAGATATTGCATTTGCACTAGGAATACTTTCTCTTCTGGGCAACCGTGTACCAAATGCATTAAAAGTGTTTCTTACAGCGCTTGCAGTTATAGACGATCTTGGTGCCATTATTGTTATTGCCATTTTTTATACAACAACGATCAGCCTTCTAAACCTCGGCATTGCGTTAGGTATTTTTGCAGTACTAATTGTATTCAACAGACTTAAAGTACATCAACTCTGGCCCTACCTAGCTGGGGGTATTGCAATGTGGTATTTTATGCTTAACTCCGGCGTACATGCTACAATAACAGGCGTGTTACTTGCCTTTGCTATTCCTTTTGGAAATGGCGATGAAAGATCTCCATCTTATAAACTTCAGCATCATCTGCATAAGCCAGTTGCATTCTTTATCCTTCCGCTTTTTGCCCTTGCTAATACGAGCATCATAATAGAAAGCGATTTTTATTATGCGCTAGGCAGTGCTATCAGTCTTGGTATTATGGCAGGCTTATTAATTGGGAAGCCTACCGGTATTGTATTGTTCAGCTTTATAGCTACACGCCTTAAATTGTCAGTCTTACCTGATCATTTAGGATGGAAACATCTGATCGGAGCGGGCTTTTTAGGCGGTATCGGTTTTACTATGTCTATATTTATAAGTCTTCTCGCTTTTGACGATATTGACCTTATTGATCAATCTAAAATTTCTGTAATGATTGCTTCAGTAGTTGCAGGATTAATTGGATTTGCATGGCTTAAGTCAATCAGCAAAACAAATGTTATTACTGAATAAATTTGTTCAAAAGTAACATGAGCGTGTCCGATATTGAACGTAATCAAAAGTGTAAAGCAGACTCACAAATTTTAGCCTGAATAACCCCTAACCTTTCAACCACGAATACGTTTACCTGATATTCAAAGTCCTTTTCCTATGAAAAAAATTGATATCCTTAACTACATTACCAATTTCAGAAAAGCACCAAACGATATTAAAACACATTCACAAATTGTATCGCAGCTCAACGTTTCGGATGAAACACTTCTCAACCAACTACTTTTGGAGTTGGTTCAATCTAAAGTAATCAGACAAACAGAAGCAGATGGAGAAAAGGCGTATCAGGTGATATCCCGATAACTTGTACACTAATTTGTTCTGTTATCATTAATTGCCTGAATTAGATCCTGGTCAGAAGTTTCTTCGATCCAATCTTCATTGAGTTGTAATCTTACTGTTTGCGCACCTCCTGATGGTGTGCAAACAACTTCAACATTTCCACCATCTTGTTGAGATAATTTTGTTGCCTTATCTGAAAGTTTACCTTCTACCCCTGCAAAAGCTTGCACGCAAGTCCATCGTACATTGTCATCTCCTTGAACTTCTCTTTGTTTCATCATAATTTTTATACTGTTACGTTTGTCTCATTCAGTGAATAATCTTTAACTGTAATGTGATCTATTATAAAACCACTTTTAGGATAAGTAGGTATCCTTGTCAGGTCAATAGTCATATCTTGTTCGGGCACATTATAGCCTATGTAATTAGCTAGGTAGTTTGTACTTATCTTCATCGTTTCAATAGTGATCTGTTCTCCTGCGCACCGGTGACCTGCCATATGACCTCCTCCGCCCTGGGGAATAAAATTGAATGCACTTTTATTCCATACTTTGAATCTCTCCGGATTAAATGTACTGGGATTGCTCCATACCCTGCGGTCTCGATTGGTCCCGTAAATGTCAAGAAAGACCAGTGTACCTTTCTTAAAGGGATATCCTTTCCATTCAAAATCTTCTTTAACCCTGGCGCCTGTTATCGGACCGAAAGGATAGTATCTGCGTACCTCGTGAGTAAAATTTTCAAGATAGCCTTCATCATGCATTAGAAGGCTTTGATGACATTCCGGATGATGATAAAGTGCATGTGCGATAAAAGCGATATAATAAGAAATAGCCACTATTGGACGCGTGAGATTTATTAATTCAACGGCGGCCATATGAGTATTCAGCTCGTTTGCATTGGCTACTACTGATAATGGCGACCCAGGAAAGGGCGTTGATTTACCCTGTCTTACATCCTGAATAATATTCGTTATCCATTCCTCTGTTCTGCTCCTTGCCGCCCTTCCCTTCCAATGCCTAATACCAATAGTACCGAAGGCGTCAACCATTCCTACAAAATCATCCGCTCTTGAACGCACTTCTCTATCAGGTAAAGGCACTCCTGCCCAGGCACACGCAGACTTACAAAGAATTTCCTGTGCTTCTTTAAAAAGAACAACCTTCTCTGTATTTTCCCATTTGATGATGTACCTTCTCCAATGCTCAGATAGTATTGCTTTAAACCTGCTTATGCTTTCAGGAGACATAACAGACATGAACATCGCTTTCCGTTGCTTGTGTTTTTCTGCATCAAGTGTTTGTACACCATTTTCGCCTAGAAGTGTTTTCTGAATAGGCTTAGGAATTGCTTTTCTTCGCTCAAATTTTGTAGTATCATAAAATAGTTTGGTAGCTTCTTCTCCTGTCAAACAAATCACATCATTCAATAAAACATTAGTTTTGAAGATTTCGGTTTGATACTTATGACATGTGTTGTAGATATATTCATATCCCTCGCGTGCGAAACCGAGAGAGAACTTAAGTCCATTGACATAGGGAATAGCAGGCATATAATCCGTTTTAAAGAAAGTAAAAATCATTATGCCTAGAACTGCTAACTCAGGTACAAAACTTATTAAAGGGCGAAATTTCAACATTATATCGCTTGCAGAAAAACAGGTCTAAATGCAATTGGACGAGATGAAAGATTAGTCAAGGAGCAGTAAAATATGCATTGGTAAAACGTTAACGGTGATACTGTCTCTTAAATGGAGATTCTTCAATTAATGTTGATATAAATACTGTATAATAAGGAATGATGTTTATTATGAAGTCTCCTGTAAAAAATTCTTAATCTATACATCATATGTTTTATCACGATAGAGAACTACAGTACAAGGTACGAGTAGACAAACCAAATCCTCAGTTTGCTAAACTACTACAACAGGCCATAGGAGGTATTGAAGGAGAGATCCGCGTATGTCTTCAGTTTTTATTTCAAGCGTGGAATTCACGTGGGCCAATGAAGTACAGAGATATGTTGCTCAATACCGGCACTGAAGAAATTTCTCACATTGAAATGCTTGCAACAGCGGTATGTCTTAACCTGGAGGGTTCATCAAGTGTGCTTAAAGACGAAATGGCTGCAAGTAACCCGATGATAAGTGCTGTTATGGGAGGTAAAGATCCTCGCCATATTCTGTCAGCAGGACTAGGGGCGATGGCCTCAGACGCTAACGGTGTTCCATTTAATGGATCCTGGGTAGTCAGCAGTGGAAACCTTGCTGCGGACATGCATGCCAATGTGATGGCTGAAGCAACGGGAAGAGTACTTGCAACTCGCTTGTATGAAATGACAGATGATTCTGGTATGAAAGATATGTTGTCTTTCCTTATCGCACGGGACACTATGCACCAAAATCAATGGCTTGCAGTGCTTGAGGAACTTGGTCCAGGAACACATCCAATTCCTAATACATTCTCGCAGGAGAAGGAAAATCAAACTGTAAACTACACCTTCTTTACTACCAATATTGACAGACAAGATCCTACTATGGCAAGAGGTCGCTGGTCAGAAGGACCTTCTATAGATGGAAAAGGAACATTCAGACAAGAGCCTGCAGCTCCTATAGGTGGTATTCCTAATTTAGGGCCTCCAGACAAAGAAACTCATGCACAGCGTGAGCAAATGGTTAACTCAGACGGAAGCTTTATTGAAAAAGTAAAAGATATAATCGCGGGTTAGGTTTTAGTAGTAGCCTGTTCTAACGTTCAGGCTACTACTTTTTAAAAGGGAAGTCAGGAAGTACAGTATAAGAATATCTCGAATCTTGTCAGCAACAACCGCGGAACTATCTCCGCTCATTTATTCATTTTGAGGTAGCCTACCAGCGCATCACAAAGACTAAAGAAGTCTCTCGGTTTATTTAAAAATTCGTTTGCCCCAAGGCTTTCATACTCTTCAATTTCACGGGGGTTAATAGAAGATGAATACATTATTACCGGAACCGACCTAAGCCTTTTATTCTTTCGGAGTTCAGAAAGCACTGTTTTACCATCCATCATTGGCATGCGAATGTCAAGAAAGATATAATCAGGAAGAAGCGTATCTTTCAAAATGTGCAATGCCTCTTTCGCATTTCGCGCCAGTAAACATTTTGCCAATGGGTTTACTGTTTTCACTGCACGAAAAAAGTTATCTAAATCTTCAGGATCGTCATCTATATTCAGTAATACCATAATTCAAAAGTTTAAATTGAACGAATCAATTTGTTTCCGTCTATAGACTGTTAGGTGCCGAAAGAAACGACTTGTATCACAATATATTAAACATTTTTTGATCAGATGCAGAACTTTAAGATAAAGTTCTGTTATCAACAGACAAATCAAGCGGCTATATTTCCGTGGTGTTATACTCGATAAACTGCTGGTATAACGTTATGGCTACCTGTATAATATGGCATATATAAAAAAAGCCAGAGCTAAGCTCCGGCTTTTAGTTCAGGTATAGCAAACCTTAATGTGCATGCCTATGTTGTCCAGGAACCGCTGATGTATCCCTTGCAGGACTTGGTGCACTTTCTGTCATCATAGCAGCACCTATTTCGAGTATACCAAATATCAGGTGCGGCAGATAAACGAAATCATTGAAACCGAAGATCCATGGTGAAGCGGCAAGCAAAATACCAGAAAGAACATCCATTGTAAGATGTGCTCTCATTGATATAGCTTTTGATACACCCATTTCGTAGTTTGTTAATAAGCTATAAAGCAACATTCCGGCTCCTAATACAACCGGCACCCAAGTCTCTGCTCCACCTCTGGCGAAATTAAAAATCCAGGGAGCGGCTATCAGTAAAACGCCCATTAGATAATCTAATATCCCGTGAGCTTTAGTTGAAAGTATTTTCATAATTATTAGTATTTATCAGGTACTGAAAAAACAATTATGCCTTTCAAACATTTTCAGCCGCATGTAGTTGATTATCAGCAAAACAAGCACATTTTTTTACGCTTATTCGCCAACCAGGTTTATCGATTGCACAACGTTAGGCAAAACATGGACGTAACTTGATATAAATAAAAAAGAGAGTAAAGCTTACGGGCCCAACTCTCTTTTTTATTTTGGTAGCTGGCGAATTACGGTTCACCTGCCTATATATATTTAAATAGATCTAACTTGTTATTTAAAAAGGGTGTGCCAATGTTATCGATTGTTTATTCACGTTTAATGATATAGGAAGATAATTTTAAAAAACACCGACGAAGCGTGTAAAAATTAGGTTATTTCGCTGATAAGACGGAAATTTATGTTTAAATGACCAGAGAGGTAGTTCTTCCTAAAGTGCTTTTCCTGATAGATGATGATCAGGACGATCAACACATATTTCTAGAAGCTTTACAAGTAATTGATAGATCGATAGTTTGTTATACAGCAAAGGATGGTAAGGATGCCTTAACTCAACTACAAGACTCCTTACTGCTGCCAGATATTATATTTCTTGACTTGAACATGCCCATCATGAACGGCAAGGAATGCTTAAAGGCATTAAAGACAGATAAGAACCTAAAGCATCTTCCTGTGATTATATATTCCACTTCATCTGCTGAAAAGGAAAAAGAGAATTGCTTAAAGCTGGGAGCAGTTCAGTACATCAGCAAGCCGCCACAATTCAATGCACTTATATCTACCCTTGAGTCTACCTTGCAAAAGGATTGGAGCACTTATAAAAATTAGTCTATTACTAATCACGATAAGCATTCACTATTAAGTGTATTAAATACACTTATTTAATATTTTGCAGACGTTATATCTGTCGATCGTTTAAATCTCTGGTACTGCAAGTGTCTGCTTAAATAATAAGCTGCTTATCACTGGTACAAATTTTTTCCTTATTGCAGATCACCCAACTTTGGAAAAATGAAAGTAAAGCGCTTATACCTGATAGATGATGATGAGGATGATGTGTTACTTTTTTGTGAAGCACTTGCCCAAATTCCTCTACCTGTCGAGCTTACACCATTTACAGATTGTAGAGCAGCCTTTAAACATCTTGAAGAAGGAAATATACCTGATGTAATTTTTCTCGACTTAAACATGCCGCATATAGACGGTAAAGAGTTTATGGGGATGCTAAAAGGCATTCAGGATTTTAACTCACCCATAATTATATATTCAACTTCTAATTTTCAACGCGACATTGAAGATAGTATGGCCTTAGGCGCTGCTGATTACGTAATCAAGCAAGGTGACTTTGGTAAGCTATGTAGTTCGCTCAAGAACGTGCTTTATGAAAAGGTATACTTAAGCGCATAGCAACAGTATCGTTTATCATTTAATTAAAGCATCCCATAATATCTCTACGGGATGCAATGCCTTTCTTGATGTTCCGTCTTTAATCTGATGGCGGCAGCTTGTGCCTGGTGCAGCAATAATTACATTATCAGGTTGTTTTCTTACTGCCGGAAATAATACTAATTCTCCTATTTGCATAGAAAGATCATAATGCTCTTTCTCATAGCCGAAAGAACCGGCCATTCCACAACAACCTGATGGAATGAGATGCACTTCGTTGTTTCCCAATCTTGTTAACAGCTTCTTGAGGTGTGTTAGTGTTGAGAGTGCTTTCTGCTGGCAATGCCCGTGAAGTTTAATAAGCGCCTTCTGCTGCTTAAACAAGTTCACATCAATTCGTCCTGCATCCAGCTCTTTAGAAAGGAACTCGTCAATCATTAAGGTATGGGATGCAACCTGCAGCGCGCTTTCCTTTTCCTTGCCACGAAGAAGGTCAGGGTATTCATCCCTGAAGGTAAGGATAGCAGACGGCTCTACGCCTATTAAAGGTGTATCAGCAGTGATGTGGTCTTTAAAGAGGGCTACGTTCTTTTTTGCAAGGTCACGTGCTTCTTCCAGTAATCCTTTTGAAAGAAAACTTCGACCCGAGTCAAAGTGATCCAATACCTTTACTTCGTATCCGAGTCTATCTAAAAGTTGTACTGTTAGAATTCCTATTTCAGCCTCATTGTAATTCAACAATTCATCAATAAACAGGTAAACTGTTCTTACAGGTGTTTTAACGGTGGGCTTAAACTTCTTTCTGAACCACTTCTTCCAGGTTATAGGAGAAAGGTGTGGCATGCTTCTGTCTGGTGCAAATCCGATAAGTGTCTTCATTGTATTACCCAGTACGCGGTTATTGAAGATGAAATTATATCCCCAAGGTGCGAGAGAGGCAAGCTTCATGGTAAGTGCAAAATTTCCAATAAGCCTGCTTCTCAGGGGAACACCTTTTTCCTTATAGTACTGATATTGCCATTCCTGTTTAAGCTTACCCATGTCAACATTGGAAGGACATTCTGATTTACATCCTTTACAGCTCAGGCATAAGTCCATCACTTCTTTAATCTCTTCGTGTGCAAAAGGATTAGACTTATCGGACCTGGTAATCATCTCTCTGAGTATATTAGCACGGGCCCGTGTGGTGTCTTTCTCGTTGCGTGTAGCCATGTAACTTGGACACATTGTACCGCCACTGATGTGCGTTTTACGGCAATCACCAGATCCATTGCATTGCTCAGCTGTGCGCAGCACACCCATTGTTTCCGAGAAGTCAAGGATGGTATCAAACTCTTTAGTAACCTGATCTTTCTCAAAGCGAAGAAAGGTATCCATTGGAGGAGTGTCTACAATCTTACCTGGGTTGAAGACATTGTCGGGATCCCATGTATACTTTAATTCTTTAATGAGCGTGTAGTTGTGCTCACCAATCATTTGTTTAATAAACTCACCGCGAAGCCTTCCATCACCATGTTCTCCGGAAAGAGATCCCCTGTATTTTTTAACCAGAGTTGCAATTTCCTCAGCAATGGTTCTAAAAAGCTGAACGCCTTCTGTTGTTTTAAGATCGATGATGGGTCTAAGATGTAATTCACCAGAGCCAGCATGCGCATAATGAACACTGTACAGCCCGTGTTTCTTTAGTACTTCTCCCACGTCTGCTATATAAGCAGGAAGATCTTCAACTGCTACTGCGGTATCTTCAATTACCGGAACTGGCTTCTCATCGCCGGGAACGTTCGATAAAAGACCCAACCCTGCTTTACGGAGGTTCCAAACCTTTTTAATATCGTCACCTCCTACAATAGGGTAGGAATATCCGAGTCCGTTATTTTTCAGATCTTCAATTAAAGCCTTTGCATCTGTTATTGCTTTTTCTTCGGATGCTCTTGTTAACTCTGCTACAAGTATTGCCTGTGGTTCGCCTTCTATAAAAAAGCGATTCTCAATCTGTCCGATATTTCTCTTTGTGGCTTCAAAAACGTAATGATCCATCAGCTCGACTGCGGAGGGATTATGCTTTAAAGCCACCAGGTTTGCATGCAAAGATTCATCAATGCTTTTGCAGTGAATGCAAACCAACTTTTTATGCGGAGGATCGAGTGGTGTTAGTTTAATTTTCGCTGACGTGACGAAAGCAAGGGTTCCTTCTGATCCTGCTATCAAACTGCAAAAATTAAAAGCGCCTCCATTTGTTTTGAAAGGCTGCATGCGTGCGAGCATGTCAATGGCATAGCCTGTGTTACGTCTTTGGATTGATGGCTTAGGAAATTCCTTTTCTATCTCTTTCAGGTTCTCTTTATCAGATAGCAGATTATAAATATGCTTGTAAAGTTTTGTCTCCAATGTTTCATCAGAAGCATGGATGCGCGCATTAAATTGCTCTTCTGTAAGCGCCCCAAACCAAACCTGAGAACCATCTGCAAGAATTGCATTAACCTCCAGCAAATGTTCACGCGTGCTACCGTACACAACGGAGTTTGATCCACATGAATTATTACCAATCATACCGCCGATCATTGCGCGGTTGGCAGTTGACGTTTCAGGCGCAAAAAAGTATCCGAATTGTTTGAGATGGTTATTCAGATCATCTCGAACAATACCTGGTTGAACAATAGCCCATCCTTCTTCCTTATTTATTTCAACAATCTTGTTGAAATGTTTCGAGACGTCAACAACTATTCCGGCACCTACTACCTGCCCGGCAAGCGAAGTGCCCGCAGTGCGTGGGATAACCGATGTTTTATGTTTTATTGCAAAGCGTATAAGAGCAACGATATCATCTTCTGATTTGGGAATAGCTACTGCCAGGGGAATTTCGCGATAAGCAGAAGCGTCTGTAGCGTATAGCCTTCGGATGGTATTGTCTGTAAAGAGTTCGCCTTCAAGCTCCTTCTTTAAACTAGTCAGGTTCATAATTAGCAAAGCTAATTTATTTGAACCGAAGTCACAATGATTCTGACACGCCTTAAAACACAAAAAGGAAGCTTGCGCTTCCTCTTTTCCTTTAAAAACTTTTCGTTTTAATTATTTGACTGATCTCTCAAATCAGACTCCTCGATAACGACTTTTGCTCCCTTATCGTTGACGTAATAGTACTGTGAATTTTCATCAACGTATACCGCTTCTCCATCAGGGCTTACTTTTCCCTTCACTCTTTTATCGCGGATATTTGCCGCAAGATCGCCAGCACCTTCAGAAACCTTATCCCCTACTTTTTTTGCTGTTCTTTTAATATCCTTTCCTGCCTTGTCGGTTTTTCTATCGGTCTTGTTTGCTGCTTCCTGGCTTTCTTCCTTTACTTCCTGTTTTGTTTCCTTAGTCTCAGCGTTCACATCATCTCTTACTTCGTCAGTTATAGCTTCTGCTTCATCGCCTGTCTCTCTTGCCTCTTCCCTGATCTCATCCCTTGTATCTTGTACTTTTTGCTCGCTGCGATAAGCAGCAGCATCATCATTATCAGATTTTAGTCCGTATACTTCAACATGTGCTTTGTCGGCCTCGCTATTAGAAGCGGTTTTGTATGTGAAAGCTATTTTCTGAATATCCTTTCCTGCATGCTTAAGGTCTATTACTCTTGTTTCTTCACCAGGCTTTAATTCGTTATCTACTGAAATTTCTTCCATAGATCCTTCTTCATAAAAAACCTGTAGGCGTTCAATATTCACCGGAGCTTCTGAAACCTTTAATTTAATTGAACTAAATTCATCGGCACCCATTACTGCAATGGACTCATTCTGACCTTTGAAACTTGCAACTGTTTCTCCGATCTTATGCCATCCTGGTTTACCACTTGTAACTACAGCAGGTTTTTGTGCTGCTGCACTGCCAATTATTAAACTGAAAAACATTACTAAAATGCCAACTTCTCTTTTCATATCGATTCTTATTTTTTTCAATTCATAATTAAAAGGCTATGCCAGAAACTGTTGAATATATCAACAGCGTATTGTTTCATTAGTGTATGATGAGAAGCAGCCATTAAGTGTTGCGAATATGTATCATCAACACATTGAAAACTAATACAAGAAAGAAGTAATCACTTTAACGGAATACTTTTTTTAATTATACGATTCTTAAAGAAAGTAATATGTACACATTAGGCATCAATGCGGTCTTTCATGATTCATCAGCATCAATAGTTAAAGATGGAGTTCTACTTGCAGCGGCAGAAGAAGAGCGCTTTACGCATATTAAACATGGGAAGAGACCCGTTCCATTTTCAACATACGAGCTTCCCTATCATGCTATAAACTATTGTCTGGAAGTTGCAGGAATTCATCTTAAAGATGTAGACCATGTAGCATATTCTTTTGATCCTTACCTGATCTTACCGAAAGAACATGTTGGTAAAACAGAGGTGAAGCTTCCGTTGCAACCAAGTGATTCTACTACAAGTGAGCAATGGAGCAACCCCTGGGATCCTTTATTCTTGTCGTACATAATTAATGCGCCGAGACAATTGGTAGATGGATGGCCACACCACCTACAGCCTCGTTTTACAGGTACGAAAACCACTGACTTCAAATGGCATTTTGTAGATCATCATATCAGTCATGCTGCAAGTGCGTTTATTGCATCGCCTTATAAAAGCGCAGCTGTGATGACGGTAGATGGACGTGGTGAGAACGCTACAACATCATATTACTATGGGCAGGGGAATAATCTCACTTGTATAAGTCAGGTAAACATGCCTCATTCTCTGGGGCTTCTTTACGAGAAGGTTACCGCTCATCTTGGATTTCTTCATTCATCCGATGAATATAAAGTAATGGCATTAGCATCTTACGGTAAACCAGAATTTGAGAAAGAATTCAGGGAGATGATTCACTTGAAAGATAACGGGCAGTATACTATTGATGATGCAGATTTTACTGCACTGTTTGGTAAGCGGAGAATGAAAGGTGACGAGTTTACTGCTCATCATTTCAATATAGCGCATTCGCTACAAAAGGTATTGCAAGATGTGATGCTTGAAATTACAGCGTGGTTATATCATGAAACAAAGCAGGAAAACCTTTGCCTAGCGGGAGGCGTTGCTTTGAATTGTGTGATGAATGCCTACCTGAGAGATAAGAGCTCTTTTAAAAATATCTGGGTACAACCTGCTGCGGGAGATGCAGGTACATCACTGGGTGCAGCGCTCTGGATAGATGCACAAGAAAGAAAAAGCCATGAACGTATGTTTACAATGGACCATGCGTATTGGGGACCTGACTTTTCTGATGAAGCAATTGAGAAGTTTCTTAAGTGGTGCAAAGTACCTTATCGCAAGTCTGACAACATTGCTGTTGATGCTGCAAAAATACTTGCAGAAGACAAGATCATTGGGTGGCACCAGGGAAGAATGGAGTTTGGGCCGAGGGCTTTGGGTAGCAGGTCAATTCTTGCCTCACCTATTCATGCTTCGATGCAGGCAAGACTAAACGAAGTAAAAGATCGTGAAGATTTCAGACCAGTAGCCCCTGTTGTTCTTGAAGAAGATGCTGCCGCATGGTTTGAGAATGCTAGCTACTCGCCCTTTATGCTTTTCGTTTATCCCGTAAAGGAAGATAAAGCAGACAAGATTCCAGCTGTAAGACATACTGATGGCACGGCGAGGATTCAAACTGTTAATAAAGATCAACATGCGACGTACTATAATTTATTAAAAGAGTTTAAAGCACTTACTGGTGTTCCGGTGCTTGTTAATACATCATTTAATACACTCGGGAAGCCTATTGTTTGTACCCCCAGGGATGCAGTTGAATGCTTTTGGTCATCGCCTTTTGATGCACTGGTTATCGGTTCATTTATTATAGAAAAGAATGCAGGGCAAAAAGGATCTGTAAACAAAAGGGAAAACTCAAAGGCGTTACAGGAAACGTTGATTTAGTTAATGACTTGTATAGAGTTAAAAACTTAGTACAGACCTGCCATTGCACAAAGCCGAGTAACTGGCGGTTTTAAAGATACGTAGCTTTTATTTATAGCTTAACCCGGCACAGCTGTCCACTTTCACTGCTTACCGGACTTAATTTAATGCCCTGATGATTTAGGTTAGCATGGCTAAAATCTGGCTTTTTTAGGCCCTTTATTAAGGTTTCTCCACTCGTGCTGCACTTATTCTGCACTTGTTATCGATTTATTAGATGCCCGGAAGTTTTTGTCACTATTTGTCAAAACCCAGGTTTAGCTTTACCCGAAAAGAAACTGATATGGCATACGTAAAAGAAAATGATCTTACCGAAGGTTTAAGCGGTAAGTTTGGACCGAAATTCGTTTTTAAACAACTACGCGGAAAGACTATTGTAGCGCGCAGGTCGAAGCCTGTTACGAAAGAAAGTGCTTTACAACGCGATAACCGGGAGCGTTTTAAGAAGGCCAGCGCATTTGCAAAATCGATGATGTTGATAGCAGAAAAAAAGGCTTTTTACTGGAGGAGGGCAAAGAAGCTGAAACTTCCTAACGCGTATACCGCTGCGATTGCTGATTATATGCGTAAGCCGAAGCTGGAGGAGGTGAAGACGACATCAACGAACCCTAAATTACAAGTAAAGGTAAGAGCAAGTAAAATGGACTTTCGCCTGGGGATAATAAATGTAAT
>NZ_JAHESD010000091.1 GCF_018598585.1 Chryseosolibacter indicum | reverse complement strand
AACACCTGGGAGAGTAAGTCGTCGCCTATCTTTATTACATAAGCCTTGCAGATATCCTCTGCAAGGCTTTTTTGTTTTGTAGCTGGTCCGGCTCTCAAGTAATCTCTTCAGGTGCTTCCTTAATTATTACTTTTTAGGATCCACCCAACCGTTGGTAATCTACTTCCAAATAACAAATAGAAGAACCTTTTCTCAATAGCACAATTCATAACCATTCCTTCGATTGATAAAGTTGGCTAAAACAAAAGTTAAACAAATGTTTAAAAATTAAACATTTGTTTAACTTTGAGTGTTTGTAAGACATGACACGTGATAAAATTTTACACGCAGCACGGGAACTGTTCGAGGAAAAAGGCTTCGATGCTACAACAGTTCGTGATATTGCAAATAAAGCCGAAGTAAACGTTGCTCTCATCAACTATCATTTTGGTTCTAAAGAACTGTTGCTGACTACTTTAATTGATGAATTATCGAATGCCACCCATATTAAATTAAGCGATATCAATAAATCTACTGCTGATCCTGTAGCAAAGCTTCAGCAGGCTATGGATATCATGCTGGATAAGACTTTTGCTAATAAGAAGTATTATCAGATGCTTCATCGCGAATTATCTACTGTACAGCGCCCACAACTGAATGAACAAATTGCAAAGAATCTTAAACGCAATCGAACTGAGCTTCGGTACTTAATTGAAGAGGGACAAAGACTAAAGGTATTTCGGGACGACATAGATATAGAACTAACGCTAGGAACGATCTCCGGACTTTTGCATCAGGTAACCAACTCAGGACTGAGGGATGCTTTTAAAGACAACGACAATAAACTTAAATCAAGAATAAGGCATCATTTATTTGATTTGATGCTGTCCTTTTTAAAGAGAAAATAAACATGACGGGAAGGAAAACCATTTTAGTACTATTAATGCTTTGTACAAGCGCTTCATTTGCACAGACACAAACAAAGCAATTGACATTGCAGGAGGCACTCACACTTGCAGTAGAAAACAGCAATGAGCTTAAGTTATCGAAAGCTAAGCTGGCGATAGCACAAGCTAAAGTATCGCAGGCAAAAGATCAGGCATGGCCTGAAGTAAAAGCAAGTGCAACTTATCTCAGAATCAATTCACCTGATGTTAGTTTTAAAGGAGCTGAGCCGGAAACAGATGGCGACAGTGAGCCTGGTGCTTTGGCATCTTTTGCAAATATTAATAGTATCGGATTAGCACAACTAAGCGTAACTCAGCCAATCTTTGCAGGCTTTCGCATTCGCAATACAAGGGTAATGCAAGAGTACTTAAACGAAGCTGCTAATTATGATCAAACTACAACCAAGAATAAAGTTTTACTAAATACAGCAAAGGCAATATATCAATATTATCAACTTCTCGAGACTAAAAAACTTTTGGATCAGAATCTGCAGCAAGCTAAACAGCGCGTAACAGAGTTTGCCAATCTGGAAAATCAAGGAGTCCTTGCACGAAACGATAGATTGAAAGCTGATTTACAGGTAAACAATATTGAGTATACAAGAACTGAGGTTAATAACAACCTTCAACTTGCTGAATACAGCCTTATTATCCTGCTAGGACTGCCTGACAATACATCTATTCAACTGGATACAGTTGGAATGTTTAAAAATCCTTCATTCAACACTGGCGACAACTTTGAACAGCGCGCTCTGGAAAATCGCGCTGACATAAAGTCGGCGCAGGTGCAAGCAGAAGCGGGAAAGGCAGGAACACAAATCGCTAAAGCATCCCGTTATCCAACGTTAGCCTTTACCGGTGGTTATGTTAATATGTTCATCCCCGATGTAGTTACTGTTACTAACGCTTTGAATGGGGGGCTTGCTTTGCAATATAATCTTTCAAATGTTTTTCATAACAAACATCAAATACAGGAAGCCAAAGCAAAACAATTGCAAGCAGAACTTTCCGCAAAAATTGTAAATGATCAGGCAAAAATTGATGTAAGAAAGAAGTTTTTAAACTATCAAAAAAGCCTCGAAAAAATAGAACTTAGTAAGAGGTCAATTGAGCAGGCGCAGGAAAACTTTAATATTTCAAAAAATAAGTACAATGCAGGGTTAATGATTCTTTCTGATTATTTGGATGCCGATGTTACTCTTTTGCAAAAGCAGATAGACTACGCAACGGCGAAGGCGGAAAGTATGATCGCATATTATGAGCTTGAAGAGTCAACTGGAACATTAAATAAGATTTTTTAATTATTATGGAAAAGGAGAAAAAACAAAAAAAGAACAAAGTCTTTGCAACTGTACTGATAGTTATCGTTTCAGTTGGATTGATATTTGGAGTTTACAAATATATTCATGGTCAGAATCATGAGGAGACAGACGATGCTCAAGTTGAAGCTAATATTAGTCCGATTATTCCTAAAGTTTCAGGTTACGTTACAAAAGTCTTGGTAGAGGATAATCAGACAGTTAAAGCAGGTGATACGCTTGTTGTCCTTGATGATCGTGACTTAGCAATAAAAGTGTTGCAAGCAGAATCTGCTCTGGAAACGGCAAAGGCAAATGTTTCTTCAAGTGGGGCCGGATATGAAACTGCCCAGCAAACTGCTCTAAGCTCATCTTTTAATGCGCAGGCAGCAGAAGGTAATATTGAACTTGCAAGGGTAAGGTTAAGAAGAGCAGAGAGTGATTTTAAACGTTACGAAGAACTTCTTAAAACTAATTCAATTACACGCCAGCAATACGAGCAAGCTGAGGCAGAACGAGACGCTGCTGCAAAACAACTGGAAGTAGCGGAGAGACAAAGGGAAGCTCTATTAAGAGAAAGTTCAGCACGAAGGTCTCAGAGTACCGTAAGTCAGCGTAACATATCACTAGCACAGACAGTAGTTAAGGAACGCGAAGCTGATCTTGCCTTTGCAAAGCTTCAGTTGTCTTATGCATATATCATTTCTCCTGCAAATGGAGTTATTTCACGAAAGAATATACAGGTAGGGCAATTGGTGCAAGCGGGACAATCGTTATTTGCTCTCGTTGATGAGAGAGATAAATGGGTAGTTGCTAACTTTAAAGAAACCCAGTTGGAGAAAATGAAGGCTGGTCAAAAAGTAGAGATATCTGTGGATGCCTTTCCCGATGAAACATTTACTGGTAAAATAGAAAGTATTTCCCCTGCTACCGGTGCGAAGTTTTCTCTGCTTCCTCCTGATAATGCGTCAGGTAATTTTGTTAAAGTAGTGCAGCGTGTTCCTGTTAAAATTGTATTGGAAAAGACAGTGCACAATAATTCATTACGTGCAGGAATGAACGTAATGGTAGACGTGCATCTTAATTAATATTCATGCAACAAGAATCATTAGTGGAATATGGCTTTAATAGAGTGATTATTACAATCACTGCTATTATGTGCGCCCTGCTAGAGATTATTGATACCACCATCGTTAATGTTGCCCTTAATGAAATGAAGGGTAACCTTGGAGCAACATTAAACGACGTTAGTTGGGTAATAACCTCATATGCAATAGCAAACGTAATTATCGTTCCTTTAACAAGCTGGCTTTCGCAGCAATTTGGCAGGAGAAATTACTTTGCTGCATCTATTATCATATTTACAGTTTCATCCTTTCTTTGTGGTAATGCTACTTCTATATGGGAGCTGGTGATTTTCCGCTTTATACAAGGCCTGGGTGGTGGTGCTTTATTGGTAACATCACAAACAATTATAACCGAAGTATACCCTCCTGAAAAGCGGAGTATGGCGCAGGCTCTTTATGGAATGGGAGTAATTGTAGGACCAACCCTTGGGCCTCCGCTTGGTGGTTATATCGTAGATAATTTTTCTTGGCCCTATATCTTTTACATCAACATACCAATAGGCATCATCGCTACTTTTCTGACACTACAATACGTTAAGAGTCCTAACTACGGAGGTAAGAGAAGTATTGGAGATATCGACTGGTTAGGAATTTTATTCCTTATTCTCGCCGTGGGGTCACTGCAATACGTTCTTGAGAAGGGGCAGGAGCATGATTGGTTTGAGAATGCAAGCATTGTTATATTCACTGTTGTTGCTTTCTTCGGTATTTACTTTTTCATCTGGCGAGAGCTAGTTGCAGATCAACCCGTTGTCGATTTAAGAGTGTTGAAGGATAAGAACCTCGCAATAGGAACAGTACTTTCTTTTATACTGGGATTCGGTCTTTATGGTTCAACCTTTGTCATTCCGCTCTTTACACAAAACTCCTTGGGTTGGACAGCGTTAAAAGCCGGTTTGTTACTGGTACCTAGTTCTCTGGCTACTGGCATTATGATGCCTTTTGTAGGTAAGATGCTCCAGCGTGGGATCTCGCAAAAGTACCTGATAGCTTTAGGTTTTTCAATTTTCTTTGGCTATAGCTTATGGGCGTATACAATTATTACACCTTTTACTGGTGAAGGAGATTTCTTCTTCATTCTTATGGTGAGAGGAGTTGGATTGGGATTGTTGTTTGTTCCTACCACAACACTTGCGCTTTCATCTTTAAAAGGCAAGGATATCGGACAGGGCGCTGCATTTACCGGAATGGTGCGACAGCTTGGAGGATCTTTTGGAATAGCACTTATTAGTACATTTATCAGCAGGCAGTCGGTACAGCATAGAGCAGATCTTATTAACCACATTTCTCCTTATGACTTTGATGTACAGCAACGACTTGCTGCTATGAAAGCAAACTTCCTAGCCCACGGTTCTACAATTGATTATGCAACCAATCAGGCAAATCAGATGATGGATGTGCTCGCTACCCGGCAGGCCATGCTTTTAACGTATATGGATGTTTTTCTTTACATCGGAGGATTCTTTCTTCTGTGTGTTCCATTTGTTCTTATGCTAAAGCCCGTCAAGAGTACTGTAAATCTTGAGCAGGCTGCGCATTAAGTATTTATAGGGAAGTAATGTTGTACTTTAATAGTATAGCACCACCAGCAATTAGTTAACTGGATTTAAAATATTTGTAGAGAATACGTTCTCATTGTTGATCAGTTTCCTAATCATCGTGTCGGTTATCTTTTTAATGTCTGCATTACTTCCTATTCCTCTATAAGAACACCAATCGGTACTGGCAGTGTTAATAACAGTTCCTGATGATTCCGTTGCTTTAAATACTATCCAGGTAGCAACGCCATCTTTGCCACCTCTCCATACAAAATCATAACCAACAATTTCTACTTGCTTAAAGCCTAGTTGCTGATAGTCGAGAAGAGGAACGTCGTTTTCAATTTTTAAGAGAGGTGCACCATCTAACTCATCACTTGGACAACGCAGTATGTCTCCAGTTGTTAAATTTGTTCCTTCTAATAAGGGTGAGTTCTTTACAATCTTAAACCCGTCCCATCCTTTGTCTATTTTTCTGCCATAGCCTGCATTTTGAAAATCTGTTCCTGTTGATGAAAGAATGGAATATTTAAGTGAAGGGTCACACCAATTGATCGTTTTTAATTTAGGAGACTTAACGGGATCCGCTTCGGCATTTCTGTAACAAATTAACCGGTCCTTCTTCTCGTTGTACCTTACTTGCCACCACATTGTATTTCCTGAGAGTATCATTGCATTCTTTCCTTCCCTTACAAAACGATCAAAATTCTTCCGTGCTTGTAAAGTCCAGTATTCGCTGTGCCCTGGAATTATGATCAGCTCACTTTTTTTGATCGCCTCGTAATCGTCAAGATCCATATCGGTAATGTAGCCAACGTCTTTATAAGGTTGTTGTGGAAGCCATCGTAAGAATGCTTCAGAAGGACTCGGTAAGGGCATAGGTCTTAGAAAAGAAACTTTTGGTGCGGCTTTTTGATCAGAAGAGTTAAAGCTATAAAGGCTTTTTCCTCCTGAATTACAATAAGCATTAACCGTATTTGATGAGTACACAACAACTATTTTTGGATTCCTTGTCTTAATAATGAAAGGAATCTTGTTTGCCCACATATACACACCACTTATTAAATTAGGTACCATTACCTTACAAGTCTTTTTATACGCCAATCCGTTTTCAAAAGCGTTTTCAACGGAAGGACTTTGAGGGAACACTTTTACGTTTACTTTTGAAACCTCTTTTCCTGCAAGGTCATAAAGCTTCACATCGTGCTTATTTATGGCAGTGGCATTCAGGTACAACTCAATGGAATCACCAGGAAAAGCTGAAAGCTTATCGGTATATCCATCAATAATTTCTGTGTAGGGTTGCTGAACAAAGAAGAATAGATTCAGCAGAAAGGTTAGTAACATCATGTGGGGTTAAAAAATAAAGTTCACTTCATTGTTTTGCGAAGGGAAGAAGGGTGCCTTGTTACTTAGATGCAGTCTGTTGTTAAAAAACAACCTCGATCTTCTTCTTCACGTTTTACGAATTAACAATGGCGGAATAAGAATGGAATTAATGGCAAATTAATTCGGAATTAAAAATCAAAATGCTGCCCTAATTAACTCCCTTTTGGCCACCTGGGAAGACATTCTCGAGTTGCCGTTGATCGGTTCGAAATACGAAAGCTGAAGCTTTATAAATGCAGATAGATGTTAATTTGAAGATAGATATAAGCCGAGATGAACTAAAAATATGATGTATTGTAAGATGGATCTTATTTGTACTTTACAAAATATTCTCTTATCCATGATTCAATAATTGGGACAGTCCAGTATAATAAGATAATGGCTATCGCTAAGTAATCAATATGTTTCTTTTCACGATGTTCCATTATGTTGTAGTAGTAGGCTTAGTGCTGGTTTATTCAAATTGCATACCATTCTGTTTAAGGCGATATGTCTTTCGTAGAATGCTTTCGCTGCAATAGCTTATGAATGCTAATGGAGAGAATTTCTCCATCTGGTAGAAATCGCCCATCATGGTAAATAAATATTGTCCTTTTTAACCGGTTTCACCGCTATCGCTCTGGCATGGATAATGCCTAAGGGAAATAAACATATTAGTGATGCAAGAGAAGATAATAATTACAACCAGAGACTATGATCGTTTGATGGGATTGCTTGAGGTTAAAGGAGTCCGGATTGACGACGCTTGTGGTAATGCTATGGGAGGACTTTACCACACACTAACGAAAGCTGAGAAAATGCCTCCTGAAAATATTGATGGTATTGTGATTACAATGAACTCAAAGGTTTTGCTTTGCGAGGTTAACTCAGGAAGAGAATTGGAACTAACCATTACTTATCCTCAGGATGCAGATCATGGTGATAGACGTATTTCTGTCTTGTCACCGATAGGGCTAGCACTTTTAGGCAGACGTGAAAATGATGTTGTATCATGGAAGATTCCTACAGGTGCGGGTTATTTTAAAGTTATCAAGGTTACATACCAGCCAGAGGCTGAAGGACATTACTTTTTATAATGTACACTAAAAGGTTACTTTTTCTTTTTGTACTTGTTTTACTGGCCGCTTATCTGGAACATAAGTCGGAGATAGCTGTATTGGAAAAAAATAAAAAGCACGGCACGTTTCTCCAATTTAAAGTTCTCAATAAGGATTCAGTATCTAAGAGACCGCGCTTGTTTAAGCTTGATAGTATAGCGGTTAAAAGCTGGAGGTAGTTGTAGTAAACATCCTCCTTTCTAATCTATTTATTTACCACAGCATTAAATAAATACACATCAAGAGCTGAGTCAATGGATCAGTTCCTGATGTGATATTGCTGTTAGATTAGATTGCGATTAGAGATTGACATAAGGTCGCTCTATATGAAACAAATGTTTGCCGGTAATACGTTGAATGATAAATAAAAGAAAGCAGGGGATGAAATTTAAGACAAGTATGCTAGACTATTGTAAATTAGTTCTTACTAAGATCAGTTTTAGTAAAACACTTTTTCAAAAGGAGTATAAAAAGAGTTTGAAATTTCTCTCGAAGGATGAAGTACGTGAGTTTAAACAGTGGGTAAGGATGACGTTTCAGCATACTGTTTAGCAGTATATCAAGTCCTGATTCAGGTCTTGATACCCACTATCCAAATTTCATTATCAGCAAATGTTTTGCAAATTGATAAAGGCCTGAAGTATGAAGAATGGACTAAACAATTAATTATGCAGGCATTAGATATAAAGTAACAAAGTTAATATGATCGACACAATGCTTCTATGGGTAGGTTTTAATGTATTTGTTTTGATTATGCTTGCCCTTGATCTGGGGATTTTTCATAAGAAAAGCCATGAAGTATCCATAAAGGAAGCTTTAAGCTGGACAGGCATATGGATAACATTGGCGTTGTTATTCAACCTCTTCATATACCAGCAACTTGGCAAGGAGCCCGCGATGGAATTCCTTACGGGGTATTTAATAGAGAAGTCTCTTAGCGTTGACAATATCTTTGTGATTATTCTTATTTTTTCATATTTCCAGGTTCCATCGCGATACCAGCACAAAGTTTTATTTCTTGGAATATTTGGTGCGTTGGTGATGCGTATCATTTTTATTTTTGCTGGGATAGAATTGATCCATCGGTTCCATTGGCTCATTTACCTCTTCGGCGGTTTTTTAATTTTTACTGGTATCAGAATGCTTACATCAGGAGATGCGAAAGTAGATCCTGAAAAGAATGTGTTTGTAAAGCTTGTAAGGAAGATAATACCGGTGACAAACGTTTATCATGGAGAGAAATTTTTTATTCGTCATGATAAGGTCTTGATGGCTACGCCATTGATGCTGGTTCTGGTAGTAATCGAGGGAACAGATTTAATTTTTGCTGTCGACTCTATCCCCGCTATTTTGGCTGTATCTGACGATCCGTTTATTGTTTATACTTCCAATGTATTTGCTATCCTGGGCTTACGATCCCTATACTTTGCTGTAGCTGGCATTGAAAAATATTTTAAGTATTTAAAGTACGGGCTTGCATCCATTCTCGTATTTGTTGGTACCAAAATGGCCATTGCAGATATTGTCAAGATACCGGTGCACCTTTCGCTGGTTATTATTGCTCTTATTCTTGGCATTTCGATCCTGGCATCGGTTATCAGTACATCAAAACGAGCTAAAAGCATATCCTTAAAACGGAAGGAGGAACAAAACATAATTCATAAGGCAGCCCTCAAGGGAAAACAGGGGTGATACCGCTTCCTTCCGGGTACAATCAAAGGTGGTATCGCTTTGCTAACTTTCGCTTTACATTTTCGAAAGCCAAGTATCACTCAAGACTCAGTAGGAGAATCCACGTATGTGCATCATTGAACAACGTGGATTTTGTTGTTGGGATTGCCGCATCATTTTATAAGAAAACATACCTCGCTACGGTTCGGTATACTACAGGATGGTAAGTGTTTTCTACTTCATTATATTAGAATGCATTCGCTAAGGGTATGATTTACACTAGTGTTTTATAAATAATGTAATTTGCCAACGAAAGCTTTTAGAAAACATTTTATCTCTTTTTGTATGTGTTACTCACACCTGTTTATCGTACTTACTTTTTTGTTTTATGGTACAACAGGTATTATATACGCACAAGGTAAGTTACACAGAAAAAGCATTGTTAAAAGGCATGAAATTAAAGTCAACAAGACCGATACACTAGCATCGCTTACTGTAGGAAACGGGCGTTTTGCTTTTACTGCAGATGTAACAGGCATGCAAACTTTTGCAACAGACTATAAGAATGGCGTGCCTCTTGGTACACAGGCAGAATGGGGGTGGCATAGTTTTCCGAATACTGAAAAGTTTCGGGAAGAAGAAGCTTTGCAGGAGTTTGACCTGGAGGGTAAAAAGTTATTATACTCCGTTATACGAAGAGAGCCGGATAGAAATAGAGATGCATCCAATTATTTTCGTGTTAATCAACACCGGCTACAACTCGGTAATATAGGTCTGGATATCGAGAAAAAAGATGGTACGCAACTTACACTTTCAGATATTAAATACGTAAACCAAAGTCTTGATCTTTGGAGAGGAGAGTTGGTAAGTCGGTTTAAAGTTGAAGGCACTCCTGTAACTGTTATTACTTATGCACATCAGAAAAGCGATGCTGTTTCTTTTAAAATCATTTCACGGTTTATCAAGCAAGGTAAAATAAAGATACGACTCAGGTTTCCTTATCCTACCGCTGAGTTTAAAGATGAAGGTGCTAACTATACCAATCATGATAAACATGAAACGGTTATTCTTCATTCATCCGAAAGGGAAGGAACATTAAAACATACTTTAGACACTACCACATACTACATACATGCTGCATGGAACGGATCAGCATCACTCAAAGAACAATCAAGTCATTACTTTACAATCACTCCCGGGCAATCAAATACATTTGAGCTCACTGTTTTGTTTTCTAAATCATCAAAAGTAAAATCAATTTCCTCTTTTGAGGAAACGAGAGCTAGCAGTCAAAAAGACTGGGAGGGTTTCTGGCAGTCGGGTGGTGCTGTTGATTTTTCAGGAAGCACAGATAAAAGAGCTCATGAGCTGGAAAGGCGCGTTGTGCTTTCCCAATATCTTACAAAGGTTCAGTGTGCTGGCAATTTCCCGCCGCAGGAGACAGGCCTTACATTCAACAGCTGGTATGGAAAATCGCATATTGAAATGTTTTGGTGGCATGCAGCGCACTTTGCTTTATGGAACAGAACGGAGTTGTTGGAGAAGTCAATGGAGTGGTATTTCTCTGCCGCATCACAAGCAAGGAGAATTGCAGAGCGGCAAGGCTTTGATGGCGTTCGCTGGCAGAAGATGACTGACAACGAGGGTAGGGAAGTTCCTTCTTCCATTGGATCGTTTCTAGTATGGCAACAACCTCATTTTATTTACCTGGCCGAACTCATATATCGGAATAAAAAAGATAAGGGCACACTTGAAAAGTATAAAGGACTGCTTTTTGAGACGGCAGATTTTATGGCATCCTTCCCAACCTATGATAGCACTCATAACCGCTATAACCTTGGTAAGGGACTAATCCCTGCGCAGGAGTGTTTCAATGCGCTTGACACATTTAACCCGACCTATGAGCTTGCCTATTGGCATTGGGCATTAAATACCGCACAGCAGTGGCGCAAGCGCCTGGGAATGGACCGCAAAAGGGAATGGGACGAGGTTTTAAGTAAGCTTGCTCCGCTTCCTCAAAAGAACGGCGTTTACCTGGCCACAGAAAGCACTCCTGATTGTTATGACGATGATAGCAAGTATCTCATTGACCATCCCGCTGTGCTGGCCGCCCTAAGTGCCATTCCACCCAGCAACAACCTCGATACTGCAACCATGAGCCGTACCTATAATCTGGTAGAAAAAGCATGGAATTGGGACCACACCTGGGGCTGGGATTTTCCTATGATTGCCATGACAGCCACCAGGTTACAAAAGCCATCACTAGCTTTAAATGGTTTATTTAAAGAAGTGACTACCAACACCTACCTCCGAAACGGTCATAACTATCAGGATAAGCGTCTTACAATTTATTTGCCGGGCAATGGAGGGATACTTGCTGCAATAGCCATCATGTGCGCAGGTTACGATGGCGCAACGACACGAAATCCGGGCTTCCCCAACGATGGAACATGGAAGATTAAGTGGGAGAATCTAAACAAATTTCCGTAACTACTTTTTGATGAATAAGGCCTGTATGTAGTCTGCTATTAATCAACTTATATAATATCACAGATTAAATAATCAAAGGTTATAGGCTGTGGCAGCTTACTTCTACGCCTCACAATTTTTTAATCCCTATTATCCGTGTCTTATGCCGTGAAGCATGGGCATCTTCATTTTCAGCTGTAAAGCGCATGTACCTCTTATTCTTTCCCATTTATGACCTGGTCCACCGGTCGTTTACGCCCATTTGAGCCCGCGTTTAGCCCTATTCTTTAAGTATTTAATACATCATTTACCCATAGATAACCCGTAGATAATCCGTCTCTTTAAGGTACGGGTTATATACGGCTTATATACGGGTTACATACGGGTTATCTACTGGTTATCTCGGGCTGAAAGCCGACTTAAGTAGGAAGTAAAAGGCACTTTGCAATCCCTGCGTTAATAGACTAAACTGTTAAAAGTATCTTCAGTGATGGGGAAATCTTACATCGGGTTTTGGAGCGAGCTTGTTTTTAACGAAAACCAACCGAACTTATTTAAGTGTTTATTGGCTTGTAGGATGTATTGAAACCGAGACCATAAGTGACAACTACTTGCAGGTAGGTAAATCGGTTAAAGATGTATCATTTCACCCATTTTGGTTGCGGAAGGACACTTGACGTATGACGTTCTAAAAAATTATGGTTAAGATCAATCGATTTCGCTTAGGCTGTAATCGCCTTTCCCAATATTTTAATATTTGATGTTTGGCACTAATGTCTACTTACTATAACTTTGTTTTGCTTAGCGAATGAAGGCCTTTGTAAATTATCTTTTATCTCTTTGTATTCTGCTGGTTAGCGGAGTTGGCCAATTTCTTTGCTATGCTAATACTTCAGACAGCTTAATTCAACAAAGTCTTAAAGGGCGTTCTCACGCTGATTTTAGAACAAAAAACGATAGTAGGTTCTTCGTTATAAAAACCTCTTCATCTGGTAAAGAAAAGCCAACCTTTAAAATCGACGCAACAGAAAATGAGGTTGAAGAAGATGAAGTAACGTCATCTAAAAAGCAGTTAGAAGACGCTGATTACGCACACGCTATTCTCTTCACACAAATACTTGGCTGGTTCTTCAGTCAAAGCAAACAGGTCTTACCTTTTTGTAAGTCTTATTCCTGTAATTCTTCAGATCTCTACCTGGTATTTCAGGTATTGAGAATTTGATGTAACACCACGCCTGGCAAGTAATCCTGCCGGCAATCAATCACTGTATTTTTTACTTGCTGCCCATCCAGAATGCAATTGCTTAATGCGATTTAAAGCTCAGGTACTTTATACAGACGTCTTCAGAAGAATTATCAATCAATAGGTTAAAAAAGAAATCAATCAACAAAATCGCATTGTAAAAAAGTGCAAATTATTATGGGGAGAATACTCATGTTCATGGGCTTGTGTGCATTAATCAGTTATACAAGCTGTAGTTCGAAACACGAAGAAAAGGAAGAGTCTGTTAAATTTCTGGTGACTAGTCCTTTGCGAAAAGACACGCTCACTACACGTCAGTATGTTTGTCAGATCCGCTCGATACAACATATTGAGCTAAGGGCGCTGGAAAGAGGTTATCTGCAGAAAATTTTTGTAGACGAAGGTCAGTCTGTAAGGGAAGGTCAGCGCATGTTTCAAATCATGCCAATGATGTACCAGGCCGAGTTGCAAAAGGCTGAAGCTGAGGCTGATTTTGCGGAAATAGAATATAAAAACACCAAACAACTTGCTGATAGTAATGTAGTATCGCCAAACGAGTTGGCAATGGCTAAAGCTAAATTTAACAAGGCAAAGGCAGAGCTTGCGTTGGCACAAACACATCTTCAGTTTACAGAGATCAAGGCACCCTTTGACGGTATTATGGATCGCTTTCAGGCGCGGTTAGGAAGTCTTCTGGATGAAGGAGATTTGCTTACTACGCTTTCTGATAACCGCAAGATGTGGGTTTATTTTAATGTTCCTGAAGCTGAATATCTTGACTATAAATCAAAAGCCAGGAAGGATAGCGTAATGAATGTAGAGCTTATTATGGCTAACCATAAAATGTTCGAATATCCTGGAATAGTTGAAACCATAGAGGCAGACTTTGATAACGAGACCGGAAACATCTCATTCAGGGCAACATTCCCTAATCCGAAAGGATTGTTAAGGCATGGTGAAACGGGAAATATACAAATCAAGCAACCGGTTAAGAATGCATTGCTTATTCCTCAGAAAGCCACTTTCGAAGTGCTTGAAAAGAAATATGTTTATGTGATCGATAAAGACAACGTAGTAAGGTCAAGAGAAATT
>NZ_JAHESD010000090.1:283-15922 GCF_018598585.1 Chryseosolibacter indicum | reverse complement strand
GCTTATGATTATTTCAATCATTAGGATTTCCCTGCGAAAAGCAATGTCATTTAAGATGGCGTTCACGCAGGGAATTTTTTTCATCTTCAACTAAAGATCATATTGCCGATCATTACACGCTGTTTCTTGCGGGTAATACATTTCGTACGATGCTAACATTTTAATCCTCCTGTCGTTTCCGTACCCAGAGGTACTTCTACATTTTTTTTGCCGCAAATCGCCTCCATGATGTCGCAACTACAACCCAGTATTAACGCTGTGTATGCAGATATTTGTAATAGAAAAAATACAAATACACGTCTATGCGGAAATTAAAACTGCAGGTACAAATGAGTCTTGATGGCTTTGTTGGCGGCCCTAATGGAGAGCTAGACTGGATGTGGATTGGCAAAAGGGACGAATCAATTTTACAAAAAGTGATAGAACTAGCAGACACCTGTGATACTATATTGCTAGGCCGCAAGATGACCTATGGGTTTATTGACTATTGGGAAAATGTTGTTGACACTCAGCCTGAGAGCCATGAGCAGCCTTTAGCAAAACGAATGGTAAGCATGCGTAAGATTGTTTTCACGCGAACAGAAACAGATATGAAAGGCCGGAACCTGGAAGTAGAAAATCGAGAGCTCGTCACAACTGTACAAGCATTGAAGAATGAATCCGGCAAAGATATCATGGTTTATGGTGGTGCTGGTTTCGTAAGTTCGCTCATTAGCGCTAACCTTGTTGACGAGTACTATATTTTCAGGAGACCTGTTGCCATCGGGCATGGACTTCCAATTTTTAAGGATCAAAAGCTTCTGGACCTGGAAAGTTCTTTCGTTTTTAAAAATGGGACAATACTTAATAAGTACGTGCCCGTGTAGACCTCCTTTTTCTACAATGAATTGGATTAATCTCTTTTTCTGCTCATTCTTCAATATCTGCTTCTTCATGGCTAGCGTGCTGAAGCAATTCGCGATATTAATAAAAGAATTAATTTAACTAATGAAACTCCTTCTGACATCTGCCGGCATCAGCAACACAAGTATACACAATGCACTGGTTGAACTTTTAGGGAAACCGATTTCTGAGGCAAGTGCACTTTTCATTCCCACTGCCATATACGGCATACGCAATGGATCCAATATTGTACGACAAGTCATACGCGGATCACTAGGAGACCCGTTCTGCGAGTTGGACTGGAAGTCTTTGGGTATACTGGAGCTTACTGCGCTACCCAGTATTAAACAGGAGCTTTGGGTTCCCATGCTTTTGGAGACCGACGCCTTATTGGTAGGAGGCGGCGACTGCCAGTATTTGTCCTATTGGATGAAGCAGTCTGGCCTGACAGACCTTTTGCCATCACTGCTGCGAAAGACAGTGTACGTGGGTCTGAGCGCCGGGAGTATGATTATGACCAGCTATGGAACAACATATGGGAATCATACGCTTCCATCTGAAACAGACAAATCACTAGGATTACTTGATTTTGCACTGCATCCGCATCTCGATCATCCCTGGTTTCCTGATAACTCGTTAGCGAACCTTGAAAAGCTTGCTGCCACACTATCGGTACCTTCCTATGCCATTGACGACCAGACTGCTATTAAAGTAATTGATGACAATGTTGAAATAGTCTCTGAGGGGAACTGGAAGCTGTTTGATCCGCAATAGGCACTCTCCACGAAATTTTACCAGATGCCTCCTATGTACTTGTTGTAAGTGTTGCAAAGCACTTTTGCTATTCCTTATAATTTCTAGCGCTTAATGGAACTGTCTAAAGGAACTTTCAAATTGAGATGATTAATGAATTCAAGATGAGACAATTAGTACCGGTCCGGCTGACTTCCTCGAAAAGTGCGGAATTTCCAGGCAAAGTGAGCAGGCTGCGGTTAGCGCGGGTAGGGAATTAGTAAATTCGGTGTTCGTGGTGCTTTTTCTTTTGGGCAATCAAAAGAAAAGGATGTAAAGTAAAAATGTGCATAAGAAGTATGATACCTAATGTAGGAGCACGTAGCTTACTTGTGCTTTCCAATTGATATGGTATAATGGCACTGATACTTAATTGATGATATACGCGAACCTCATACCAGTAAACACACAACACTTACACCCAGCTGAAGCCTAAACGCCTGCTTTCCGGCCAATAATTCTTTTTATATTGTTTGTAACATTTTTACCTTTTTTCTACCCATAGTCCAAATTGATCACATTGCCCCAGGGTAACAAAATTACGCAGCAAGAATTTGTTGAATTGGTAGAAAGCAATAAACGGCTCATCTATAAGATCTGCCATGTTTATGCACATACTGCAGAGGATAAAGAGGATCTATACCAGGAGATACTCGTCCAGCTTTGGAGCAGCCTCCCTGCATTCCGACATGAATCTAAATTCACAACATGGATGTATCGCGTTGCGCTAAACACTGCCATTGCTGGCTTAAGAAAGAGAAAAACTACACCCCTACGAACCGAACTTGATGAAAAACATATAGCGCCAGCTGAGCCAGTTTATATGGAGGGTGAACCAAAGGACCCTGTTGCCGAACTCTACGCTGCTATACAACTTCTTACTCCGATTGAAAAAGCTATAGTTACGTTATACCTCGAGGATAAAAGCTATGATGAAATGGAAGATGTATTGGGCATTGCCGGCTCAACGCTTAGGGTTAAAATGACACGTATAAAAGATAAACTTCAAAAATTAACTTCACTGTAGCCATGGAACTGGATGCTTTAAAAAAGACATTGAATACGCTAGCCGATCAAACTTCGGGTGAGGTGTTTTCAAAGGATGTAAGCAAGACCATCGCCCTTCCTTCCGTGGGTAATATCACCAGGATGAAGCGAAATCTGCTTCTGGATTTTTGTACGATCATGGCAGGCATGATTTACCTCGTTATTTTTTATGCTCTTCGATATAGGGGCGCGCTATGGATTTGTGCGCTCTTCTTTATAATTGCATCGATTGCTGTTTCTGTTTTCTTCTTTCGAAAAAGAAAACTATTAAACGACATGCAGCATGCTAGCCTTAGAACTACACATTTTTTTGGGAAACAACTTACTGCACTCAGGAAGTACGTTAGCTGGTATATATTGGGAGGCACCTTGTTTTTACCAGTATCAACGCTGCTGATTTTTCTATTGGCAAATTTTTGTCAGCCTGTACTGCTGGAGAACAAGAACACTATACTCTATTGGTTATCTTCTGGCGCAAGTTGGTGGTTTTCCATTGCTGCCCTTGCTATGCTCACTGCCGGGGCTAATTTCTTTTGCAAGTGGTATGCTTTTAAGCTTTACGGAAGGCACATTGAAAGGTTAAATTGTCTTTTGAAGGAGATGAATGAAAAATAAATTCATCATGTGGTGGTAACAATTTTAAGGATGCGCTACTACTAGTGAAAAATAGTAAACTATGAAACAATTATTCCTGGCGGTCATTACCATTGCTACTGCTGTACAATTAACATCGGCACAAACTCGTGCGAAGAACTCATTGTTGTGGGAGATATCCGGAAACGGGCTAAAACATTCATCCTATATCTTCGGTAGTTTACACCTCATTGATACAACAGAATTTATGTTACCGCATGAGGTATTCCGATTAATGGAAAAATGCAGCAAGCTCGCTGTAGAGATGGACATCACAGATCGTAACCTCCTCTCCCGACTCGATTTTTCACGAGCTACAAAAGGAGAGGAGGGGAAGTCATTAATGTCGGATCTGGATAATACTTACCAAGAAAAACTAGAGAAGATACTTGGCATTGAAAAGAACAATGCCGTTATGATGTTGTTTAAAAATGGCATTGATGATGACATGAATCCGTACTATCTAACAAATATGATAACGGTTGCTGCGCAGATGCGATCAATAAATAACAACTACCCTATGGACCTGGAATTGATAAAGCATGCGAAGCGTGAGAACAAAACCGTAACATCCCTTGAAACTCCTGAGGAACAGATGTTGGGCATATCGGGCAATATGTTAACATGGGAGGAAAAAATGGTAGCGTTGAGAAAAAGCATTGATGAGTATCTGCAAGACAGCCTCTCCTCGAAAAAATTATATGAGGCATACCGAAAGCAAAACCTGGAAGAACTGATTGGCGACCTTCGCGATACTTTTTTTGTACAACGTAATCAGAACATGGTTACTCGAATGACCCCGCTAATAAAAGAAAGCAGTACGTTTGTCGTTATCGGCGCAGCTCACCTTCCTTTTGAAAATGGCGTATTACAACTACTGCGCTACAAGGGATTTACAGTAAGACCAGTGCATATTGATCTTATTCAACCTAAGATAACTGAAAGCAGGTATCTTCATTGATATGCATGGTTGGCATTACCGACTCTTCTTTTTGTCAGGGAATTAGAAAAAGAATAACAACATCATCATCCCGAGAGCGTGTACTTTAGCTGGTCGATGAATCATTTCCGAGGATCGCGTTTCCTTGTAATTTTTACTAAACGGCAATGAGCAACTAGATTCAAAGACAAGTTAATTACAAAATCTTTTCTGCTTGCTTATATTGCACCGTTATGGGCTTAGGCATTTACATTAAATCAGAATTAAATACACCAGTACAATTTTCTGCTATACAAGATTATATTACTGAATACACAATCGGGTTGTTTAAAGACTTCCTTTCATTTAGCAATGATGAAACATCGCTCTATGCTACGCTACATCCTTGCGAGGAGCCGGTAGTGTTCGAGTTGAAGCATAATAATTTAATTTGTTCGGCAAAGACAAACAGTGTCGGTCCGGGGTATCATGCCTACCTGGTTGAGCTTATCGAAAAGCTTGGCGCAGCTCTTGACATCCCATGGAATTGGAATCAAGAAGAAGGGGAAGAGTACTACTCGGATGAAACTGATTATTACAACCATCGCGACTTCAAGCAACTTCAATCTGAAATGCTTAAGTGGCTGCATGCACTCTCTAAAATGTTTATTGAAGAGCGAGACGCTGAGCAATTGATGTTAACAATGCCCCTGGGATATCCACGGTTACAAGGTAAATATTTTGCGATATCACCCATGAGAATATGGACAAGAGAGTTGTTTGAGCAAATTGCAAAATCAAAAATCGAGGACCTGGAATGGGCAGCGCATGAATTCTTTATCTGGTGGAATAAAAAAGACGACGCGTACTTTTATAAGAATACAGCCATTGCATTACTTAACACCGAATGCGGATGGCACTATCCAGCTGACGATAAGGAGGAGAGGGTGTTGTCTAACATTGATAAGTGTTTTGAACGCGCAAGACAATTACATCCTCAAATGGATCTTCCTCTTGAAGATTGGGCCGCAATAAAGAACTTGCTAAACGAAGAAGAAACGGACATCCCCGACACTGAATTCGGTTATAAAAAATATGTGATGACTTTTGATCTGGCTGGCAAATGGATGATTGATTTGCCAGGCAATTTCTATTATACAATAGATGACAATACGGAAGTATACTACGACGACGAAAGAAATATTCGCAACGCTTCGTATGAGAGAAATGATGACCAATCCGACGAAGAGTTCGCTGACACCTTCTTCAATAATAATGATAACGAGGGAACTGAATTTCTCACAAGCGAAACTGCCATAGCTGGGAAGGCAATAATATACTATAACATCGATAAAGAAACAGAAGAAGAGTACTGGGTGTTGCAGGGCGTAAAGGTGAAAGCGAATCAATTTGTACTTTCAACCATTTGTTATCCTGGCGAGGGAGATAAACAATGGGCTATAGAGACGTGGAATTCGATCAGGAGGTAAGCATTAGTAATCGGCGTTGATAAGAATTGTACTTCAAAATTTACATCAATCAATTCAGTAAAGCATGTGCCGGATCATGTAGCAGTCAATCCTGCGGCAAACTAAGGGGTTGATTGCGACAAAAGTTGGCAATAGCTTTACTCCGCATTAAAGTTCATTCGATTTAAAATTGACAATTGATTTAAATATAACAACATGAGAAAAGTAATTGCGGCAATCAATGTAACACTTGATGGGTTTTGTGAGCACACAGCAATTAATCCTGATGATGAGATACATCAACATTACAGTGACCTGTTAGCCAATGCGGGCGTCATCTTATATGGAAGAATAACTTATCTATTAATGGAGTATTGGCCTATGGTAATGAAAAATCCGACGGGGAATAGAGCTACTGATGAGTTTGCAGTAACAATGGATAATATTCCCAAAGTTGTTTTTTCACGAACATTAAAAACTATAGACTGGGAAACCGCAAGGTTGGCGCAACGCGATCTTAAAGAAGAAGTTTTAGACCTTAAGCAACAACCAGGTAAAGACATTTTAGTTGGGAGCCGAAGCCTTATTTTGAGCTTACTCAACCTAAACCTGATTGACGAATTTCAACTTTGTATTCATCCCGTTGTATTGGGTAATGGTTCCGTGCGATTGTTTGAAGGAATAAGCGATAGAATTAATCTTCAGCTTTTAAAGACTAAAACGTTTAGCAGTGGTGCAGTAATACATTACTACAAGCCAGAGGCGAAATGATGTACTCCACCTCCCACAAATAAATGCACAACACTTGCGCCCCGGATCTTGGACAGTTGAGGGGCACAGGAAGAACCTTTGCATTAAGCTTAGCTGGCGCAAGTGCTGTGAGCAGGGCCATGCGTAGCTCACTTGTGCCTAACTGATTAGTGTTGAAATTTCATTTCAATGTATATTCATAGGAATCCTGTTGAGTCGGGGGTTGTACTTCCTAATAGAATGGCACAAGTGACCCAATTGTTATGTTATTGCACCGGCGCCTCACGAAGGCAAATGCCATTGCCATCCGGATCTTTTAACCACGCAAATTTTCCATATGGCGTAACATCAATTTTGCCTACCTCAATACCCTTTGCTTTTATTGCTTCAACTTCTTTTTCAATATTATCAGTTGTGCATATGATACCATGGAAGCCTGCGAGGGAAAGCGTGGTGGGCTGATCCTGGAAGCCAACCTGAATCCAGGGATCTCCATGAATATCCTGCGATTCCGTCACTGTTTTAAAACCCAGTTTCTCGTAAAACTTTTTGGATTCTTTCCTGTCTTTCACAGGCAACATAACAATTTCGATTCCTTTCATAACATGAGCTTTAATTTCTAATAAAGCTATAGTATATGAAGTCCAGAACGAGAGGGCAGAAGCGACAAACTTAAGAGTCAATTGCGACAAATTACGCTTATACGTCTTTGCGGCATGAGTGCATCATTGCGCCTGTTCCGGCTTTAGCTGGCGCAAGTGTTGTGAGTAGGTTGAGCGTAGCTCACTTGTGCCTAATCGATTAGTGTTGAAATTTTTATTCAAATGTATATTGCTTGATCCGCATTTCAACTTTGTTTTGACAACATTCTTATTTTATAAATTTGCCTTAACTTTTATCAACTTAAATCAATCTGTGAGTCGTAAGTATAAAATCAGAGATCAGGATAAACTGTATTTCGTTACATTTACTGTTACATTTACTGTTATTCATTGGTTGGATATCTTTATCAGGAATAAGTATAAAGATATTTTTTTAGACAGTCTTAAGTATTGCCAGAAAAATAAAGGATTGGAGGTTTATGCATACTGCATAATGACCAGCCACATCCATTTGATACTGGGTAGGAATAATGAAGCCGGTCTCGAAGGTATAATCAGGGATATCAAGAAATTCACGGCAAGTACAATTATCAAGGCTATTAAAGCCCATCCTAAGGAGAGTAGGAACGAGTTATTACTTTGGTTGTTTGAACGCGCTGGCAAGATTAATGGTAATAATACCGCGTATCAGTTTTGACAACAGCACAACCATCCCATTGAGTTAAGTACCAATGAAATGATTGATCAAAAGTTGGAGTATATTCAAAGAAATCCTGTAGAGTCGGGTATTGTGCTTTCTCCAGAGCACTATTTATATAGTAGTGCAATAAATTATGCTGGCTTACCAGAGAAGTTAATTGACGTGATCTTAATTTAAGCACAAGTGAACCTCCCACAAGCAAACACACAACACTTGCGCCAGAGGTGTTGATGCAGGCAGAAGCGACAAACTTAAGAGGCAATTACGGCAAAGTTTCGAGTAAGGTTATTGCCTGAACTTACTTTAGCTGGCGCAAGTGTTGCGAGTAGGGCCGAGCGTAGCTCACTTGTGCCCAATCGATTAGTGTTAAAATTTCATTTCAATGTATATTCATAGGAATCCTGTTGAGTCGCGTGTTGTACTTCCTAATAGAAGGGCACAAGTGACCCCACCCACCAGCAACACTGAACACTTGCGCCAGAATTTGGTTTATGACTAAACCAAGGTAACGGAGGTCAGCTCAGTGTACCAGTTCAGCACTCAATTAAACGACCGCCTGAATTCGAGCGGAGACAGTTTGGTTTTGGTTTTAAACAACTTACTGAATGACTGCGGGTGTTCGAAACCCAACGCATACGCTACCTCACTCACGGATAATGTAGTGGTAGAAAGTTTTTCCTTTGCCTTTTCAATCAGTTTATCATGGATGTGCTGTTGTGCACTTTGACCCGTTAATGTTCGAAGCATATCACTTAGATAACTTGGTGACATATTCAGGTTTTCAGCAAGATACTGAACCGTGGGGATACCTTTGTTTAACGATTCCTCATTATTAAAATAATTTGTCAGCAGGTCTTCCAGGTTTTGCAGAAGATCGTGATTGACCGTTTTGCGGGTAATAAACTGGCGCTTATAGAAGCGGTTGGCGTAAGTCAGCAACAGCTCAATTTGCGATATCATCACATCGTGGCTGAAGTCGTCTATTCTCGCATTTAATTCTTCTTCCATGATGCGGAAAATAGATATGATGGTTGCTTTCTCATTTTCAGAAAGGTGTAGTGTTTCGTTAGCTGTATAGGAGAAGAATCCATACTGCGTAATCTTTTTAGCGATGGGATAACCCAGGAAGAAATCAGGGTGAATAAGCAAGGTGTATTCAGAGCATACAGCTCCGCCGTTTTCTCCGCCACCCATTATTTGACCCGGCGCAGCAAACAACAACCCGCCTTCATCGAAATCGTAATAACTCTGGCCATATTTCAACTTACCACCAAGTTTAGGCTTATAAGAAATCTTATAAAATCCCAATACATGAGGATGCTCAGGTTGGGGCAGTTCAGACCACGAAGGTGCACCGTTAATTAAACTTATTAATGGATGCTTTGGTTGAGGAAGTCCAAATGCCCGGTGTGCATCAGAAAGTGTTTCGAATTTAAGCGGACTTTTATCGTTTCTTTTCATCGCAAAATAAATTTAAGCATAACCGGTAAACATTAATACCGGTTATGTTAGTTCTTACTGAAGTACCGCGCCTTGCGCTGAACTTGAAACAGCGTCCCACTTTTCCCAAAGGGCCAGACGTTCTTCATAAGCTGCACGTACCAACGGCAGATTGTGGCTACCTAAATGGAATCGCAGGGGTGGGTTTTCAGCGTCTACGACCTGGAAGAGCGCTTGTGGTGTGGCATTAGGATCCCCCTTTTCCATATTTTTCAATTGTTCGAAAAATTGTGTTTTAAATGCCGAGTAGATTTCCATACCCTCCGCCATTTTCCCGGATTCAGGACCACCAAATTCCGTGGCATAAGCACCAGGCTCTATCATAGTGACTTTAATGTCAAAATCTTTTACTTCCATGGCCAGGGCCTCATGAATGGCCTCAAATGCCCATTTTGATGAGCAGTAGTATCCAATTACGGGAAATGTAATATGACCAACATTGCTTGAGGTTCCCACTATATGTCCACCTCCCTGCTTTCTAAGTAGGGGTAATGCAGCTTTAATAACATTAAGTGTTCCGAAAATATTGGTTTCATACATTGCCTTTACATCGTCTGTGCTGGCCTCTTCAATAGTACCGAGGAGCGGATAACCCGCATTGTTCAGTACGATGTCAAGCCTTCCGAAGTAGGCGTGTGCCTCATTTATAGCCGTTTTTGCCTGCTCACGTTTAGTTACATCCAGTTCGAGTGTTATTACATTTTTACCATACTTTTCTTTGAGTGCCGATAAGCTGTTAACATTGCGTGCAGTCGTCGCAACTCTGTCGCCACGTTCAAGAGCAGCCTCTGCCCAGATCCGTCCAAAACCACGGGAAGCCCCCGTAATAAACCAGGTTTTACTATTCAATTCATTTTTCATGTGCTTGATCTTTGAATTATTGATGAAACAAAGATCAGGAGCCGGAACACGCCGCACGTAGCCTAAATGAGGACTTTTGTAGTCTAATCGAAACAAGCCGTTTTAGCGAGATTATACCTCGTAAATATCCAGGGAAGATAGCAGGTTGCAATGGTTTTTCTACTGCGGTATTTTTTTCTGTATCTGCCAATAATGTCCAAAAGGGTCTTTGAACATTCCCTGCCTGTAACCATACTCGTAGTCCCTGGGAGCGTTGACCTGCGTTGCCCCAGCCTTAATGGCTTTTTGCATTACCTCATCCACGTCGGGCACAAACAAACCGATCACTGCAGTAACTCCTTTTGCGCTGATTGGTTCAAGCGAACCGGCTGAGTGACGCATTGTTTCGTGCACATGAAAAATGGCACCGTCAATATTTAATTCTGCAACATGAATGCTGCCGTCATCATTACGAAAACAAAAATGTTCTACTGCCCCGAAGTTTTTGTAAAAACCAATATCAAATGTCTTATTGGGAATATGCAATTCAGGCGCAAAATGTGTTGTGCCATCTTTTGTTGTCATACGTGTTTTGTTTAGTTGGGTCTGTTATTCTAAGGGATTTGGTTCTACAGAATTAATGTGCTCAGGTTTTGATAACGAAAGCACGTAACTCAACAATCTTTTCGTTTTGAAAACGCCATACATCGCAATAGGCAAAACGTGCATCTTTTCCCTCGCCATCTTTCATGATTACCTCACCTACAGCGGTAAGGTAATCACCCTCAGCGATTAGATGGTCAACTGTAACCTTAGGCGGTACCACGTACGTTGTTGCCATCCATTGCCGCACAGCTTCCTTTCCTTTAAGAGTCTTATCACCTACAAACGTCCATATCGTGTCGTCGGTGCATAACGATAGAAATCCTTCATGGTTTCCTTCAGCTATTGCTGCGTTGCCTTTTAAAAGTATTGCTTTATGTTTTTCTGACATATAGAAATTGTTCATTTAAAATTATGCCTGATTAAGTTCAAATATATTACAGATGAGCAACGCACTGTTATGATTTTGAATGATTCTTCGTTAATGGCTAGATCTTTTATTGAATTTGAATGGTTCTGGTGCTGGGTGTTGGGTACTTGATGCGCAATTCTGGTCGTGGCTTCGGTGGGGTTTCGTTCAGGCTTCGTTCACGTTTTATTAGAACTGCAACATTGGAGTATGTTTGCTCCATTGCCAACTTCCAGACCTGTTTTGAAAGACCCTTCAGCGATTTGCATGTACTCCTTATGTCCAGCGCAATTTGTGCTACCGCCGCGCAAGTGGAACTACGCTTCCCAATCTTTCTATAGCGTAAAAGACATTCACCTTTAGTTTCCACGTACCCAGGATCACGACAATAAAATGCTGCATCTGCATGCCGCCGAGTAAATCATCTCCAACCATGAGAATGGACTCCTTGTTTCCTTGCAGTGTTGCTGGGGAGTAGCCTTAGTGTTTGTTTCATAGAAAACCTTTTTTATGGAACAAACACTCATGCCAGACCGGCTTTATCTAGAGAAGCATGGGAGAACAATGGACTAACATGGGGCTTAGACGAGACACCATCTGGACGGTATGGGAGAACAATGGGAGATCATCTATATAACATCTGCAACCCATCTGGACAACATCGATGCCACTCTACAGGGACACTGAAGCCAGAGCGGAGCACCTGATGCCTGTTTAGGTCCATTACTCCCATCAGCGTCATCGGTTACCGGGACTATATACTCGCACAAATTAAGTACCTCCGTCATTCCGAAACTACAACCTTGTATAGTGCGTTGAGATATATTTGAGGAATCCCGTTTCCTGCGATCTTTAATAGAAAGACGCACAGCACGCACGGACCAAGTAAGCTATCCAAGCGATACCTCGCAGCAAAGTTCGGCGCAATAATTAATGCATGCAGGCTCGGTATGACGTACTCGATGTGGTTTCATCTGCTCGCTTTAGGACGTCATTTATTTATTGATGGGCGTTTTTATCTGGGCGTGCCCTCCGCCGCTAACACACAAGGCCAGCTCAGGTCGGGTTTACCTGCCGAAGCATTGCGTAGGCAGGCTTTTTCTACTTGCCAGTCATCGCGCCAGGCCACTTAGCTTTCGGAGCGTGCCTCAATTTGATTTTCTTTTCGACACCAGCTCCATATAGATTTTATAGGCTTCCCTGATCGGCGCATCATTCTTGTACGTTACGTTATCGCATTCGCGCTCTAATAATTGAAAATAAAAGTCGTAGAGTTCGTTAGGGCGGTCATCAAATCCGATAAAAGAAAAAACAACATCGCAGAAATCGGCGACACAAAAACATGCATCGCAGCCAATGGTGGTAAGTGCATTCATAAGTTTCCTGCTTTTCAAATCTGCCGCAATCAGGTAGACGGGAAGCTGAATTTCTGCATCCTCCGGAATGCCGTACAGATCCAGATTGAGATAATTGAGGTTCATGGGTGAAATTTTTTTAAGAGGCCATAGAAATATATTCTTTGCTGAAATAAACTAAAAAAATGTTTTAATAAACATTTTACGTTAATTAAAACACTAATATTATATATTTAATATTGAAATTCAAGTTCTTACGCATTTTTATATTTGTTGGTAGCTAACATAAATGATGAGTAAAAAGGCGTATAACCGGATAAAGGCAGTTCTGGCAGAGGAGCATAAGACAAATAAAGATTTGGCTAAGATGTTAGGAGTTGCAGATCAAACCGTTTCCCGTTGGTGCACCAATGCAGGGCAGCCTTCCCTTGAGATGCTGTACCAAATAGCCAAAGTGCTAAAGCGGGATGTGAGGGATTTTTTAGTGCCTAATAAGTGAGGTCGTCCTGATTTCAATATACCCGTTTATACCCGTGTATACCCGTGTATAAACGGAAATACACGGGTAGCAAACGACTACTGTTACGCTGCGTGACGTAATTACAACTATGAACATCACGCTGTCTTCACTGTTACACCGGGGAAAGATGTGCATAGCTATTATTGGAAAGCTCTCATCTGAAGTGCATAGACTTGTAAAGCGCTTTCCAGGTATTACCTATTCACAAACTCATAAATGCTATTACGTACTTTATTCTCCCGAAACGCTTGATGCGTTACATAGCATACTTGCAGCAGTTGTAAAGGTAGACTTGCGCTGGGAAAAACCAGAAAATAACGTAACGTGCATGAAATACCAGGAAGATGTAGTGGTTGTTCCACTGGCCTATAAGGAGATGCTGATTAAAATGAGATATAGTGAAGCTACGCTTGAGAATTATCTCGTGCAATTCCGTTTTTTCCTAACGTTTATTTATCCTCGAACAGCAGCGGAGGCTTCCGAGCAGGACGTGCATGACTATTTGCTTTACCTGGTGAAAGATCGTAGGGTAAGCTTATCAACGCAAAACCAAGCCATCAATGCAATTAAATTTTACCTTGAGCATGTTAAAAAAGGTGAAAGGAAGGTGTACTACATTGAGCGTCCAAGAAAAGAATGGAAGCTTCCCACAGTCTTGAGTGAAGAAGAGATGAAAGGATTGCTGGAAAACACAACGAACCTAAAACATCGCTGTATGCTTCTATTGCTTTACGCGTCGGGTTTACGCATCAGTGAACTGTTGAGCCTGCGTTGGAAGGATGTTGACCGCGACCGAAGGATTATCAACGTAAGGTGTGGTAAAGGAAGAAAAGACCGGATCACACTTCTGTCCGCTATTGCATATGACTATCTTGTGGAATACATAGATATGTTTGCTCCGAAGGAATGGCTTTTTGAAGGCATTTATGGGCGATACAGTGCGCGAAGTGTAAATAATATTATAAAAAAGAGTTGTGCGAAAGCCAATATTAATAAACAGGTGAGTGCCCATACTCTAAGACACAGCTTCGCAACTCATTTATTGGAGCATGGAACAGATTTAAGATATATTCAAACGCTGTTAGGTCATGAAAGTTCGAGAACAACAGAACGGTACACACACGTAACGCGAAAAGGTTTTGATCAGCTAGTTAGCCCATTGGATAGAATAGGCAAAAATCTTAACTTAACCACCAATAAGGGGATATAAGCCATATGGCTTATATCAGGATGTTGGCGGCAATGGCTCTAGTGACATGACGAGTTTCAAATCATTTATACTTCTGACTTTTATTTCAATTCAGGCAATTGGACAAGGATTAGACTCATTGACAAAAGACAATTGGATTGAAAAACAATTGGGTATTGTGGACATGCCGAGCTCTGACAACGAAGTAAACTTGAGAATCTTTCTTGACAGGGGAATCACAAACGGTGGACATGTACTTCGTATAGTCAAAAGTAGTGACGGATGGACTGGAACAAAATATGACTACCTTTTGAAAATGAAGAAGGGACAGGTTACGGAGAAGATTGCAAAGACGACCAGGACAGAATTAAAATCAAATAATTGGGATTCACTGTGGGCTAAATTGGAGGCGCTCAACATCATGACACTTCCAAGTCAAGACGACATAAAGGACAAATTGAGAAAAGAAGTGACAACCAAGAGAGGTAAGGGGTATGAAGTCATGGTTGTGACAGATGGATCAGGTTATAATCTCAAGCTAAAAAGACTAGACAAAATTGTTCAGTTTTCGTTTCATGAACCTTGGACTTATTCACAAAAGTATCCGGACGTTGAAGAAGTTAGAAAGTACAGTGACATTATCTCAACACTCGAAAAGGAGTTTCAAATTAAGTTTCGACAATGAGCCACAGCCGCCAACAAAAGCTATAAGTCATGGCGGCACTTTGGATGATTAATTTTTATATTTCGGTGTGCCGCCACGCCTTATAGCTAGACGTTGTGCGTAATGCAATGGACAAATGAGATTTCAAATAGAAGACACGGACATTGAATTGACAAAAGAAGGTCAAGCCGTTCGACTTAAGACCTCGACTGACAATCTACTACTGACTAATCAGACTTTTGAAGAGACCGAGGACGTTGTTAAACGAAATTTCCTCGTAGTTAAGGAATTCTATCAAAAAAGAGCAGGTGGGACAATTAAGATAGAGGACTTAAATAGAGCTTGCCTTAAGATTGTTTTCCGATTCTTTTACATGCATAATATGTGGAGAAGTGAAGGCAAAAGACTTAAAAATAAGAAGCTGGAATTTCTAAAGGAGGACTTAGAACATCCATACTCATTTGACGACATCATTGAAGTCTTTAAAGGGAAATATCCACAGGACTACTCGGACAAATGTGAAGTGCTTATGAATATGACCACCGACAATTTTAAGAAGTACGAAAAGAATCGACAGGACTTTTTTAATATGTGGTGATATTGCACAACGCACAACAAAATGTATAATCCATGGCGCTGATAAGGAGGACATTTTTTTATTTTTCTCAGCGCCACGGCTTATACATAAACGTTGTGCGTAATGCAATGGACAAATGAGATTTCAAATAGAAGACACGGACATTGAATTGACAAAAGAAGGTCAAG
>NZ_JAHESD010000090.1:0-183 GCF_018598585.1 Chryseosolibacter indicum | reverse complement strand
GTATAATCCATGGCGCTGATAAGGAGGACATTTTTTTATTTTTCTCAGCGCCACGGCTTATACATAAACGTTGTGCGCAATTTTATATTAATGATGAAGAGTATCACAGAGACAAAGTTTGACAAAGTTGTGAAGGATAGCTTTCATGCGACACTGAAGCCTTTGGGATTCAAGAAAAAGGGA
>NZ_JAHESD010000008.1 GCF_018598585.1 Chryseosolibacter indicum | reverse complement strand
ACCCAGTACAATCCCGACCAGATTACCCCCCCCATCCGCGACACCTTTGCGCCTGCTATGAGTTCCGTTTGAGCCCCATTTCAGCCAGAGATAACCCGTATATAACCCGTAGATAACCCGTACCTTAAAGAGACGGATTATCTACGGGTTATGTATGGGATATTGAAGGGTTAAGATCTGGTAGTATTAGACTTAAGTAGGAGTAAAATGCAGGTGAAACATCGCTGGCAATACCCTGCATTTACCTTAAAATCCGTCTGAAAATGTGATAAACGCGACCCTGGAAGGGGTTTCAAGCTTGCGGAAGGAAGGGAACAGGATGTACCAATAAGATGTTTCGTGGTGTTTTCTACCTGAAGTTGCAGGCAAAACAGAGGTCTACAGGTACGATTTTGGTTTTAAATCAGGTTATTAAAGGCTGAACATTATGAAAATCAAAATAATTGGATACTTAACCATATGTGCGCTTTGTGCACTCATGCTTGGCTGCGACGATGATGATAAAGATTTATCGAGCATAGAAGGAAGATGGAGTGGCGACAGGGCCGCACTAACGGTGAACCTGATTCCTATTAACGAAGACGACTTTGATGTGGTACTTGACTTTAAAGAAGATGGAACTGTTATACTGACGGAAGATAACAATACCATAACCGGTACTTATAAAGTCAGTGGCGATGATCTGACCCTTACGGGAATAAACATGGTTTCTATACCCGTTACATTAGAAGGAAATTATGACATTAAAGAATTAACAAACAATAGATTAGTTATTGAAGGCGAACGTGAAGGACAATACACCCACCCTGATTACGGAACAATTACGGGAAAGGTAAAGGCTACACTGTACTTCAATAAAACAAATTAATAGAGCTTTTCCTTAAGAATGGCTTTATTGATTTGTTTAACAAGTGAAGGCCCTTCGTAAATAAAGCCGGTGTACAACTGAACAAGGTCTGCTCCTGCTTTTATTTTTTCGATAGCATCTGCAGCACTCATAATACCCCCAACTCCTATTATTGGAAAATCGTTACCCAGCTTTTCTCTCAGGTAACGTATCACTTCTGTTGCTCTTTTAGTTAACGGTTTGCCGCTTAAGCCGCCGTTGCCAATAGCAGCTACCTTATCTTGGCCTGTTTGCAAGCCTTCTCTTGAAATGGTAGTATTTGTGGCAATAACACCGTCGATACCTGTGGTTTTTAGAATGTCAACTATATCGTCGAGCTGACCTGTAGTTAAGTCGGGAGCTATCTTTAAAAGTACTGGTTTGGGAGTAGTATGCTGAAGGGTCTTATCTTTTACAAACCTTAATAAGTTTTGTAGTGGCTCCTTCTCCTGCAGCGATCGAAGCCCAGGTGTATTGGGTGAGCTTACATTAACAACAAAGTAATCAACGTAAGGATAAAGAACATCTACGCAATAACCATAATCGTTCTGCGCCTCTTCGTTTGGTGTTACTTTATTCTTTCCTATGTTCCCTCCAACGATTACTTTAGACTTTCTCTGCTTCAGGCGCTCTAAAGCTTCATGTACGCCACCATTGTTAAAACCCATTCTATTAACGAGCGCCTGATCTTCCGGCAACCTGAATAGTCTTGGTTTGTCATTGCCTGGTTGTGCTTTTGGTGTAAGCGTTCCAATTTCAATAAAGCCAAAGCCAAGGTCCGCAAGTTCATCAATAAGCTTTGCATCTTTATCAAAACCGGCCGCTAAGCCCACCCTGTTTTTAAAAGTTATTCCGAAAAGCTTTTTTTCGAGGCGCTTATCTTCAAAAGCAAAGTGACTTCTTAAGATACTGCCAGACCCTGGCACCTTGCCCACGGCTTTTAAGGTATTAAACACAAGATGATGAACACTTTCAGCATCAATGGAAAACAAGAGTGGTCGGATCAGCGCTTTATACATTGGGCAAATATAATGCACTCCAGCCGATGGAAAGGAATGTAAAGATTCGATTGGCTTAATTTTTTCCGAGAAGCAGAAAACTCAAATCCATGAAAAAAGTATTATTGATCACACTCTTCTCAACACTTTTTTGTTCTGCGCTTACTGCACAAATACGTGTAGGGGGTATGCTTGGAACTGGAACAGATATCGACCGCTGGGGCCTTGGCATAAATGCGGAATATCTCTTCAATGAAAAAATGGGGGTTGCTCCTAAATTATTCTTTTACTTCCCTGAAGACACAGGAGTTGGTAAAATTTCTTTCTGGGAACTGAACGCTGACTTTCACTACTATTTTCTTTCTGAAGACGTTGTAAGCGTATATGGACTAGCGGGGCTAAACTTTCTTTTCGGAAAGATAAACTATGATAACGATCTGTTTTTGGATGACAGATCAGATAGCGATGTAGGACTTAACCTTGGCGTTGGTGCCAACTTCTTTGTTGGAAAAGTTATACCTTTTGCTGAATTGAAATATGTGGCCGGAGGTGCAGACCAAGCGGTTATTTTTTTAGGGGTAAAGTTTCCGATAGCAGAATAATAAAACTTTTATACAATAGGGTGTAGTACATACTGCACCTTTTTGTTTTTTTAACTACGCGGATGAAACTCCTTAATAACCTGCTTTAGGTAATCTCTGTCGAGGTGCGTATATATTTCTGTTGTTGTGATCGATTCATGACCCAGCATTTCCTGAACTGCGCGAAGGTCGGCACCGCCCTCCACCAAATGGGTTGCAAATGAGTGCCTGAATGTATGTGGACTTATTGTTTTTTCCAGCCCTATGCTTTTGGCCAGATTTTTAATGATGGTGAAGACCATCACCCGCGTAAGCATCCTTCCATTGCGATTAAGAAACACATAGCTTTCAAAACCTGGTTGTGGGGCTTTATGCGGTTGCCTTCCTCGTATCTGATCTATGTATATCTTCGTGTATCTCATGGCATCTCTACCTATAGGAACCAATCTCTCCTTATTGCCTTTTCCTATGATGCGTAAAAAACCAACATCAAAATAAACATGGTTGATCCTGAGATCTACTAGCTCAGAAACCCGAAGACCAGAGCTATAAAGTACTTCAAGCATGGCACGATTCCTTCCACCTTCGGCGGTAGAAAGATCAATGGCATCAAAAAGCTTTTCTATTTCATGATAGCTTAATGTATCCGGTAATTTCCTACCTAGCTTAGGACCCTCAATCAGCACGGTAGGATCATCTTCAATAGATCCTTCAAACAAAAGATATTTATAAAATGCCTTGATGCCGGAAAGAATACGGGCCTGGCTGTAGGCACTCAAACCCAGCTCGTTGATGTATTCAAGAAAGCCTTGTATATTTTTTGATGAAATTTTTAATGGACTGAGAGAAGCATTTGTTATCTCAATGTACTGCTGAAGCTTTGTAACATCATTTACATACGCTTCGATGGAATTGCCTGAAAGAGAGCGTTCGAGCTTTAGGTAGCTGGCGAAATCCTTAATTTCATTCGACCACATCGTTTATATCACACTCCAGTTTTCAATCATGAAGCCGTCTCGAACCCCATAATTCATCTTATCAATACAAATTTATCACTTTTGGTATAATAATGATCTATATTTGAAACATTTGAGCAAGACACTTCTGAATGAAAATACAGATCATCAACGGCCCGAACCTTAACTTACTTGGTAAACGTGAAACTTCAATTTATGGCAACCAGTCTTTTGAGGATTTCTTTAATACTTTAAAACAAAGGTTCCCTTCTTTTGATCTGCATTACTACCAATCTAATGTTGAAGGTGAGATTATTAACAAGCTTCACGAGGTTGGATTCACCTTCGATGGTATCATAATCAATGCTGGTGCCTATACACATACTTCTGTTGCGATACATGATGCCATTGGCGGCATTAAGACACCAACCATTGAAGTTCATATTTCGAATGTATATGCCCGCGAAGAATTCAGACACAAAAGTCTGATTACCTCCAAGTGTATTGGAATGATGACTGGCTTTGGAATGGAGGGATATGCTTTGGCGCTCGAATATTTTAAGAACATGAAAAAGAACTGACTATGATTTCATTCTATCCTGGTCCCTCACGCGTGTATGACGAAATACCCAGCTACGTGAAAGATGCTTATAAAAAAGGAATCTTAAGCATCAATCACAGAAGTGAGGAGTTTATGACTATATCGGAAAAGGTTATTACATTATTGAAAGACAAGCTGAATGTTCCAAAAGATTACACCGTCTTTTATACAACCTCTGCAACAGAGTGTTGGGAAATTATAGCACAATCTTTAACAAACAAAAGAAGCTATCATATCTACAATGGCTCTTTTGGAGAAAAATGGTTTGAATACACAAAACGGATAGCATCAGGAGTACGAAGTTATCCATTTAACAGAGAGGAAATTGTAAATCCTAAGAAGCTAAGATTTGGTGCTGAAGAAGGTGTAATTTGTATTACGCAGAATGAAACATCCAACGGAACGCAGGTTAGCAATGATATAATCAGACAGATCAAGGAAAACAATCCCACACACCTGATTGCTGTAGATGCAACCTCCAGCATGGGCGGCGTTGCACTTGATTTTAAAGCAGCTGATATCTGGCTTGCCTCTGTCCAGAAATGTTTTGGATTACCAGCAGGCCTGGGTTTATTAATATGTTCACCTTCAGCAATTGAAAAAGCATTGGCTATCAACGAGCGCAATCACTATAATAGTCTTGCTTTTATGAATGATATGATGGCCAAATTGCAAACTCCGTTTACACCAAATGTTCTAAACATCTATCTTCTTATGCGTGTATTGGAGGAAGTGAAACCTATTGAAGAGGTACACGCAAAGATTGTTAAAAGATATGAACGTTGGGCCAATTATTTCTCGAAGAAAGAAACATTGCAGCACCTCATACGAAACGAAGAAGCAAGATCATTTACAGTAGTACCGGTAATTGCGAAGGATGAAATAGTAACCAAAGTAAAGGCAAAGGCGAAATCGAGAGGAATACTTTTAGGTGAAGGGTATGGCGAGCTTAAATCGTCTACGTTTCGCATTGCAAATTTCCCTGCCATAAAAAAGAAGGAAATCAAAACACTCCAGGAGTTTTTATCCAATTATAAATAACAAAAGATGCTCAACTTTAAGGAAATATTTTCTGTAACACTTATTCTTTTTTCCGTTATCGATATTCTTGGGTCCATCCCTTTCATAATTCTCATCCGAAAGAGAGAAGGAAGGATTCAAGCAGAAAAAGCTACAGTCATTTCAGCTATACTGATGATTGGGTTTATGTTTCTTGGGCAGTCTATACTCCAGTTATTTGGTTTGGATGTAGCTTCTTTTGCTGTGGCTGGTGCTATTGTAATCTTTATTGTAGCCATGGAAATGATTCTGGGTATTACATTGATAAAAGATGACAGTCACTCAAAAGGTTCAAGTTCCATCGTTCCGCTGGCCTTCCCGTTAATTGCTGGCGCGGGTACCTTAACAACCATTCTTTCCTTAAGAGCAGTCTATGCACCGATAAATATTTTAACAGGAATTGTACTCAACCTCATCATCATCTACATTGTTCTCCGTTCAAGTGCGTGGCTTGAGCGGGTTATTGGTGAATCAGGTTTTGCCGTGTTACGCAGGGTGTTTGGTGTAATCTTGCTGGCAATTGCTGTTAAGATCTTCAAATCCAATGTCTTTCCAGGATGATCAGAATCTATACAGATGGTGCTGCTCAAGGAAACCCCGGGCCTGGCGGTTATGGTGTTATTCTCAAGTACAATGACTATGTAAAGGAGCTCTCGCAGGGATACCGGCTTACAACCAATAACCGGATGGAGCTTCTTGCTGTGATTACAGGACTGGAAGCAATAAAAAAAGAAGGTATTCCTGTAATGATCTTTTCAGATTCCGAATATGTAATCAACGCGATAGAAAAGGGATGGCTCTGGGGTTGGGAGAAAAAGAATTTCAGCAAAAAAGCGAACCCCGACCTCTGGCAGCGTTATATTCCTTTGCATAAAAAGTTTAGCCCTAAGTTTACATGGGTTAAAGGGCATGCGGGTCACCCGGAGAACGAGCGCTGTGATTATCTCGCAGTAAAAGCAGCGAAGAGTCCGCCGTTATTAGTTGATGAACAATACGAACTTCAGAAAGGAGTATAGTATAGGTTACCTTAACTGCTCTTCTTTTAACGCTATGTCGTAAGCACGCAACTCTTCCAATATAGGAATATAAAATTCAGGGGATGTTGGAATAACTACTCCCCTGCTTTGAATCCGGTTTTCGAGGATCAGCCTGGCTGCAATACCCAACGGCAGACCTACTGTTTTAGCCATTGCAGTGAAGACAGAATCGCTTCCGGTTGCAACCAGTGAGGCCTGGATTTCTCTTTCTTCTCCTCCATCATCATACACGAACCGGTGCCACATCACGATCTGATCTTTATCATCGGGCTGAAGTTTCCATTTCTTATTCAGAATGTGTTCAAGTATTTCTGCAGGTGTACCCTTTTTAAGTCCTACCTTTTCGTTAGAAAACAAGCCAACCCATTCCAGGTATTCTACTTCATGTCCCTGTAGGTCGAGTGATCGTTGTATGCTGATCTTATCCTTAATATGCCTTGGCGAGTTTCCATCGAGAAAAGAACTAATGAAATCAAGATGGGTCATCTGATCGACTTTCTCCATTTGGTAAGTATCATCACAACAACCCAACTGAACCAGTACATTCCATGCAGAACAAAAACCTCTATTCCTTAACGTACCTCTTATCATGGTTTGAATACCACCAATTCCATAAGTATCGATATACTTTAGTGAATCTCTGTTTACATATCCTTCATAGTCACCCAACCCGGCAACGTGTACTTGAGTTGTTCTTTTAAATAACTGCTGGTAAGGAATGTATTTATAACTACCGTTCTGTAAATACTTTGCCGTTGCCTGGCCTGCCATTACAACGTTTTTTGAATTCCAAGTAAACTTGTATCTCCATGGATTATCTTTATCTGTCTCGGGTGCGATAAGTCCACCTGTAAAGGATTCAAATGCTTTAAGTTCCCCACCCTGTGCCCTGATCTTGTCAATTACCTGTAAGGCACTCATGTGGTCAATACCAGGATCAAGACCACATTCATTTAAAAAGATCAACCCTTTTGATCTTGCCTCTGCATCCAATGCTTTCATTTCATCAGCAACATAACTCGCAGTGAGTAGATGTTTATTGAACTTAAGGCAATGTACTGCTACCAGCGGATGCAGGTGGGGTGGCAGTAAAGAAATAACGAGGTCTGCCTTCTCTATTTCCTGTAAACAGTCAGATTGTGCTATATCAAACAGTATTACCTTTCCTTGGGGATGACTACCTACTTTTTGCCTGGCTGCCTCCATAGAAGTGTCACCTACTACAATCTTCCATGAGAATTTCTCAGCCTGACTTAACAAATATGAAATCAGAGAAGCAGAAGATCTGCCTGCACCTACTACAAGAATGGTTTTCATAAGGAAAGCAAATTAAACATTATAGTAAATGAAAAATGTCAATAATCATTATCTTACCTTCCCTTTCTATTAAAAATTATGGACGACTTTGTCATTTACAAAAGTTTACAGGATCTTGATGAGCAAGCACAAGAGCTTATACAAAAAGCAAAACAAGCTACTGATAATGCTTATGCTCCTTATTCCAATTTTTTTGTAGGTGCGGCGTTGCTCCTTGAAGATGGATCTATAGTAACTGGTACTAACCAGGAAAATGCAGCCTATCCTTCAGGGATGTGTGCCGAAAGAGTAGCATTGTATTCTGCAATTAGCCAAAACCCACAAGCAGTAATTAAACGGATGGCTGTTGTGGCGCGTAAAAAGGACTTCGACGCATTAACCCCTGCAACTTCGTGCGGCCAATGCAGGCAGGTTATGCTTGAGTTTGAGTTTCGACAGCATAAACCTTACGAAATATTGATGCAAAACCAGGAGCGGCAATGGGTTAAGGCGTCCTCTGCCAGGTCTTTACTCCCTTTTTGCTTTACTAACGAAAGTCTTTAATTGACATTAAGTTAAAAGAACTTACATAGTCATATTCTGAAAGCTTCTGCCTAATCGTCCGGGTTAAAATCCTGATAATTTTTACTTTATTTGAACTATGAAGTTTTGGAAAAACAAGTCATTGAAGCAATTCGCCATCTACTTGTTAATTGGCATGAGTGCCATTTTTTTGTGCGAATACCTTATCATACGCAGCAAAATAGAAACCTTAGAAGAGATTGAAGGAAAGAAAGATTTTGCAAGAAGTACGCAACTTAAGGGTCAACAAATCGCATATATCGTACAACTTCATACAAGCGGACAACCAGGCCTGGCACCTGAAATATACAGCCGCCTTAACGAACAGGACCATCAACTACAAACCCTTGGACTGGGTGGCCGTGTCGATGAAACAGAAATCTTCCTTAAGCCACTCCCTCGCCTGCCCAGAATTTCGTTTGATAACCTTTACAATCATTGGGTCACATACCGCGCTGATGTAATGAGTTCAATACAAAACGAGCCTGAAATTCAGCAAATAATACAGGAATCTGACTCCACTTCTACCATTACCGATTCTGTTTCTGCGACCGTGGCTACAAGCGTTGCCATGGTTACGGAAATTAGCAAAACGTCTAATAAAACTGTTCTTGCCGGTCAATGGCTCACCATGTCAAACTGGTATGAGAAGCTAATGGTAGACCTGCAGGAAGAAGCTGAGAACAAGAAGGCATCAGTAGAAGGGTGGTTCTTCTTCTTTATAATACTGGATATTCTGATCTTCTCATCTTTATTCTACCTTTTCTTTAAATATGTTCTGAAGCCTTTACGAAAGTTGACGGATAACGCAGCCAATCAGCACCAGGATTTCAGCTTTCCCAAAAACGAAGTCGGTGCCTTAGCGTCAGAAATCAATGTTATTATTGAACAACTTAAAGATGCAACCGAATTTGTGGCTGCTATTGGAGAAGGCAAACTCGATTATGATTATACTATTCTCGATAGCGAATACAAGTCAGGAAAGAATAAGCTTGCCGACTCCTTAGTTTCTATGCAATTGAAATTAAGACAGTTAAACGAGGCTGAACAGAGAAGACAGTGGGCCAATGAAGGACTTACAAAATTTGTAGATATACTGCGTTCATCTAACGATAACATTACAACACTTGGAGATAAGATCATTTCTTCTCTTGTAAAATACACTAACTCCAACCAGGGAAGTTTATACATTCTTAATGACGAAGACGAGAGCAATAAACATCTTGAACTGGTATCCTTATTTGCTTTTGACACAAAGAAGTATGAGGCGCAAAAAGTAAAATTAGGACAGGGTCTTCTTGGACAGACTTTCCTTGAAAGAGAAACTACACTATTGAATGACATTCCTGATGAATATATCAGAATAACGTCAGGGCTGGGAGGCGCAAATCCAAAAGCACTTCTAATGGTGCCCTTAAAAGTTGATACCGAAGTTTATGGAATAGTAGAACTGGCGTCATTCAAAAACTACCTGCCTCACGAGATAGCTTTTGTTGAGAAGCTTGCCGAAACGATTGCCTCTACGCTAGCTTCAGTAAGATCTGCACAGAAAAACCGTCACCTGATTGAGCAGTTCCAGCAACAAACTGAAGTAATGCGTGCTCAGGAGGAAGAGATGCGACAAAACATGGAAGAATTGCAGGCCACCCAGGAGGAGCTGGCACGTAAAGAAAAGGATTATATCAATCGTATTAATGAGCTGGAGCAACAAACCAAACAGATAATTCCTGCCAGGGATCATGAACGGTTGAAGGAAGAGTTACGCCTGAAAGAACTTGACTATAGTGCAACCATTAAAACCTTGGAACAAAAGCTGGCAGAAAAACCTGCAAAAGGCGACGATTGGGAACTGGCTACTGAAGTAGAGAAGACGTTGCGCATACAGCTTGAAGCGCTGCGACTTTCAGAAGATAATGCTTAGCCTGCTACACCCAGTGTTTGGACTTGTAAAAGGATAACCCTAATATAATTAATAGCTCTATCTCAAGGAGCTGCGAAGCGGAGAGCTCTCTGAAATGAAAGCTTGTCACTCCTTTTTTATAAGGAAGAAGATTTTTTGGTATTTCAGATAAGAGAGAAGGATTAAAATACAAGGGCTGAAAATACAAGCCTACGTAATCTTTATAGAGAATAAGGGATACAAACATGACCCCGGGCCTGCGTTTAAGATTTTTAATTACTGCTTCACGGTCTGTCCATACTTCGTAGTGAACATTTGTATTGACTTTTGTTTTAAACCCCTTGGTGTGTTTAATTACCATCTCCTTTAACTTATTGAACAATTCATCTGCCTGGGTGTTTTTAACTGAACTCCCAAACTTTGAAATGTGATAAGTAACTGACGTTTTCAGGTTAATTCAAATTTAATAAGGTTGTAGACTCCGTAGGCGAAAAGAAAAATACATAACCAGCCCATTATACCAAGAAATAGATAAAACATTTCCCTGGTCTTAAAGAAGAGGCATTGTTTAACAAATTGCTTCAGCATATGACTTTATACAAATTGGTATACTGAAGTAAGCAAACCCTGCGCCTGTTAAGTAAGCTCTATCCAAATTTATGATTTTAGCGTTCTCTTAAAATATATTTCAGCGAATTTTTTAAACAAAAAGTATTGTATAAATAAACACTATTATGAGGCGGAGATGAAAATATGCTGAAACCGCATTAAATCTGATTTTTTAAGCTTATTAGGACAAATTCCCTTAATTTAAATCCCTTAAAATACTCGGCGTACCCAATGTTTCAACACATGTAATATTTACAGGTGAATACACCCCGTCGAGTTCGTTTTGAAAATTAACTTTGAGTTTTCTTAAGCCCCATTATGCAGGATATTGACATAGCTGACCTTAAACGAATCTCGGAAGTCATATACCAGAAGTATAATTATGATTTCCGCAACTACGCAATGTCATCATTTAAAAGACGCGTTCTCAGAATAATGGAGCTTAAAAAGCTTAACGTAGAAACGCTTCTTAAAAAATTCAATGACTCGCCCATGTTCATCAATGAGTTTCTTGATGAGCTTACAGTAAACGTTACAGAGATGTTCCGAGACCCCAGCTTCTGGCGGGTTATGCGTGAAGAGATAATTCCGGCAATTCTTTTGAATCACAGGCAGTTCAAGATCTGGCATGCAGGCTGCTCGTCTGGTGAGGAGGTAATGACAATGTGCATTATGCTCAAGGAAATGGGTATACTGCATGATGTGAGTATTATTGCAACCGATCTGGATGTGAATATACTTGAACGCGCTAAATCAGCGACCTATCCCATTAAGAACATGGAGTTAAATGAAAAGAACTACATTCGTTTCCAGGGATCGGCTCCTACCCTTAAAGATTATTACAAGGAAGAAAACGGTTATGCTGTTTTTAATAAAGATTTGCTAACCAATGTTTCTTTCAGGAAACATGACCTTGTTTTAGGGGACATCTTCAACAAATTCGATTTGATACTTTGCCGTAATGTAATGATCTACTTTAACCAGTCATTACAAAACGATGTACTCAAGAAATTCCATGAAAGCTTATTCAAATACGGCTACCTCGCTATTGGTTCTAAAGAATCATTAATATGGTGCGATTACGCCAATAGGTTTATAGTGGTTAACAATGAAGAGAAAATTTATAAGAAAATAAAGGACTAAAACGAAGCTGTTAGAGACGTAATGAGTAAGTATAACATAAATAACAGCTATAAGGCCGTTGTTATTGGAGGGTCGGCAGGCAGCTTTCAGGGTGTCGTAAAAATCCTGTCACAGCTGCCAAAGTCATTCCCTATACCTATTATTATGTGCTTACACCGTCTCAAGCACGTGCGCAATGGTTTCGTAGAGGCCTTGTCGATAAAAAGTGTAGTACAGGTCACTGAACCACATGACAAGGAAAGTATAAAAAAAGGCTCAGTTTACTTAGCCCCTGCCAATTATCACATGTCTGTTGAACTCGGGAATTATTTTGCCTTATCGACAGAAGAGATGGTGAATAATTCAAGACCGGCTATAGATATTACATTATCAACTTGTGCCTTTGTTTACAAAGAAAAATTAATTGGGATATTATTGTCGGGCGCTAACCGGGACGGGGCTGCAGGCATGAAGGCCATTCACGATAGAGGCGGTTTTACCATCGTACAGGAGCCTTCTGAATGTATGATTGATACAATGCCCAAAGCCGCGATGGCTGCAACTAAAATAGACCACGTTATGAAGGTCGATCAGATTGTGGATTTTTTAAAAGAATTAGATAAACAATACAGATGATGGAACTACTTAAAGATCATTACAAAGTTGGCTTATTCCTGGCCGGACTGTTTTTTCTTGGAATCATCTACAGCATCTACTCCATCTACTCGCTGCCGCATGAACTTAGCCTCACATCGGGCTATCAATCTGTTTTCACTCCCGTATATACTACTTTAGGTATTACCTTCATACTAGGAGGTATTACAATATGGTACGCGCTGCAATACAAAAACGAAGTAATCGTTTTTCGTGATAAGAAATTAGAAAGTGCGTTTGCTGCGAATGAAGCAAATGATGCAGGTTCTCAGACTACAATCTCATTAGAAAGCGTAAAAGCCAATTTACAACAGGCAAAAAGTACGAAAGAACTTATGCATGCTGCCCTGCAGGCAATTTGCAAGCAATTGGATGCAGGACAGGGAGCCGTATACGCAACTTCAGAAAAGGAAGGCAAGCGCATTGTTGAATTACAGGGAGGATATGCATTAAGCATTGGAGAAAGCACTGTATTATCTTATGAGTTCGGAGAAGGGCTCGTCGGCCAATCAGCTGCAGGTAATAAAACATTATATGTAGATGAAGTTCCTGACGGTTATGTAAAGATAATTTCGGGCCTGGGTAGTGCATCACCAAAGTATCTTCTTGTTGTACCAATACAAGAAGCTAACAAAACTTTAGGTGTTATGGAAATAGCTTCGTTTACCCCTATTACTGAAGATCAAAGAAAATTTGTAGAAGAGTCAGCGCAACTAATTGCCAATAGCATAAACGGTTAATTAAAGCCTAAAACCCCACAGGAGAGTTATGATAAAAGGAATTAAAATCAGTACAAAGGTCACGTTGCTTGTTCTGCTTTTGGCAACGGTCGCTGTTACTGCAATTAGCTTATTTACATACGACTACGTATTAAAGACCAAGCAGGAGAAGTTTATCACCAATCTGACCGTTATAGCAGACAATCGTGCGGCATATTTCAATCATTACTTCGAAAAAGTAACTTCTGCAATTCATTTTATGCAGGAATCTTCTGCAATTAAAGAAGGTGGATCTACTTCAACGGCCAACACAGGAGGAGACGACCTCATGATGCTAATGAGCAACGCTCCTGAGACAGCAGAAGCCGACACAGCAGAAGCTGAAGTACCAGAAGTAGCTCCCGCTCAATCGTTGGCAGATTACTTAAATGAACAGAAAGAACTTTTCGGTTTTGAGGAGATCTACCTGACAAGCACTACCGGTGCTATTGCAACTTCTACCAATGGAAAAACAGGTAACCTCCTTGACCCTGACGGAATAACATTTGAACAGGCACAACGCGGCATTTACTTTAGTATGGTAAGAGAAGATTCTTTAGGCTATCACTCTTTTGCCGCAGCCCCAGTAACGACACCTTCAGGAACACAACTATTAATAACAAAAATCAATCTTAAAGAGGCATACCGTGTACTTAAAAACTACACAGGATTAGGAGAAACAGGCGAAGTTATCTTAGCACAATACAATCCTGTTGCAAAAAAGATTTCTTTCATTAGCCCCCTACGTGAAGACGTAACGCTAAAACCCTTTAACGAACAAGACAACGTAGTGGCTGCCATCAAGAACACACTTGACAAAAAGGCAGTTGCTCCTGAAGGAATTGACTACAGAGAAGAAAAGGTTTTAGAAACAGCTCGCCCTGTTAACTACGGTAACATAGTCCTTTTATCAAAAATTGATACGAAAGAGGCTAACGGTGATACAGGTTCTCTCATTAGGACACAGGTATATGCCGGCATTGGAGTTATCATTATTGCAACAATGCTCTCCATGGTATTGTCGCGTTCGCTTACCCGGCCTTTATATGGCATGCGTAATAAGCTTAGCATGGTAGCACAGGGTGTTTTACCAGAGAGTACGGAAGACCACGCCAATGATGAGTTCGGGCAAATGGAAGCGAAAGTAGATGAGTTAGTAAAAACACTGAAAGGAAACGCAGACTTTGCCCAAAGAATCGGAGAAGGAAAATACGACACGCAATTCAAGCCAGCCAGTGAGAACGACCTCCTTGGTATGTCGCTTATCAACATGCGTCATAATCTGATTGAGAATGAACGCAGAGATAAAGAACGTAACTGGATTGTAAGAGGCGTTGCAGAGATCAGTGAAATTTTAAGGATGCACGACAGCACCGACGATCTTGGTGAAGATGTTATCCGTTTTATTCTTGACAAAATAGGTGCGATACAGGGAGCTTTTTACGTAATCAATGATGAGAATGAAAAGCAACCGATGATTGAAATGCGAGCCAGTTGGGCATACAACCGTAAGAAGTACCTGAAAGCCAAGTTTAAGTTTGCTGAAGGTCTTGTAGGACAGGCTGCCGCAGAAAAAGATACAATATTAAGAACCGAAATACCTGATGACTACGTATCCATTACTTCAGGTATTCTTGGAGACCAGAGACCTAAATGTATATTGATTGTCCCGCTTATAACAAATGAAGAAGTATATGGTATCCTTGAGTTTGCGGGCTTTAAAAAATTCGATCAGTCACAAGTAAAATTTGTTCAGGAGCTTAGCTTAATCCTGGCGAGAACAATTTTCAATATCAAAGTAAACGAACGTACCAGAAGACTACTTGCTGAATCTCAGGAAATGAGTAATGAGTTGAAAGAGAAGCAGGAAGTACTCCGTCAGAACGCAGAAGAAATGCAGGCTACGCAGGAGGAACTACAACGTTCTAACCAAAAGCTTGAAGAGCAGATAGAAGAAGTAAACCGCACGCAGAAGCGGATGCAGCTTCTTCTTGAAAACGCGTCTGAGGTAATCACTATTTATGAAGAAGATGAAACGATCCGTTACATTTCGCCATCAGTAGAAACTATTCTTGGTTACGGACAGAAAGAAATGATCGGTAAGAGCGACGTTGACAAAGTTCATCCTGACCACAGAAACATCTTCAAAGACTTGTTCAAAAAGATGATTGAGTCTCCTGATGAAAAAGTTACTGTTCAGTATGAATATAAGGCAAAAGACGGTAGTTACATGTGGATTGAATCTACCGGAACGAACTGTATGGCTAACCCTGCTATTCACGGTTATATCTTAAACTCAAGGGATATTACAGAGCGCAGAAGAGCCGAACAAGAACAGCGTATGCGAAGCAAAATGCAAGCGTTATCAGAAAACTCGCCTGATCTTATCACACGTTTGGAAGAAGGCTCTATCTCTTACATCAACCCGATTATTGAAGCATATACAGGCAAGAATCCTTCTGACTTCTTAAACAAAAACGTAAGGGAAACGGCACTTGATTCTACAGTTTTTGAAGCTTGGTTGAAGATTGTTGAAGAAGTTAACCAGACCAGCGGTAAGGTTGCTACTGAAATGGACTTCCCTTCGGAAATGGGTAAGCGCGTAATGCAGGTAAATGCAATTCCTGAATTTGATGAGACGGAAAAACTTGAGTCAGTACTTGTCGTTTCGCACGACATCACCGACAGAAAGATCATCGAACTTGAAATCCAGAATAAGAACAAGAAGATCACAGAAAGTATTAACTACGCGAAGAGAATACAAACTGCTATTCTCCCTAATACCCGCGTAATTAACCGCGCTCTTCCTGATTCATTCATCCTGTATAAACCACGTGATGTTGTTTCCGGAGACTTCCCTTGGTTTGTTCAGATCAAAGACGAAATCTTTATCGCAGCCGTAGATTGTACAGGACACGGCGTACCAGGAGCTCTTCTTTCTTTAATTGGATACTTCTTATTGAACGACATTGTACGAAGCCGAAAAGTAACAGAACCAGGCAAAATCCTCGACCTGCTGGATGAAGGTGTTACTACTACGCTGAGACAAGATGAAGACGCAACCACCAAAGATGGTATGGACATAGCGTTGTGTAAGATAAATATGGCAACTGGAGAGGTAGAATACGCCGGAGCGCACAGACCTTTGTATATCATGAAGAACGGCGCGATGGAAGAAGTTAAAGGTAACAAGTTCCCTATTGGTGGAGGCATATTTAAGAACCAGACAAACTTTACCAACACGAAAATTAAATTGAGCAAAGGAGACTCTATCTATTTCAGCTCAGATGGTTTCCCTGATCAATTCGGAGGTCCTGAAGGCAGAAAATTCGGCCCGAAGAGAACACGTGAAATCATTGAGCGGGTGCATACCTTATCAATGAACGAAGCGGTGAACATCTTTGATCATGAGTGGGAGAGCTGGAGAGGTGACCATAAGCAAACAGATGATGTTTTATTAATCGGAATTAAATTTTAAAACATAGAACTCCTTTATAACCGTTAAACGATTGGGTTTAACAAAAACTTAATAACTTAGCAAATTACAAACGTAATCCATTAGCACATGAACTTTATCTTTGACCTGCACCAAACCATGATGTCACAGAAGCTGATATTGGTTTACCAGGGCGATTTCACGCAGGAAACAACCAAGTCTATTCTGGCCATGGCAGAACGAAACATTGATTCTTCAGGAGAAGATTCAAGCATCAAGCGCAAAGTGTTCAATGTAATGGTTGAAGCGCTACAGAATATAGTAAAACATAGTGATGAATTGATTGATGGAACTATCCATAACCATTCTGCTATCTTCCTGATAGGGCGGGAATCAACACGTTACACGATTATGTCTGGCAACCCGATCCGTAAGGAGAATATTGGTCCCCTGAAAGATAAGCTTGAACGAATCAATAGCCTGGATAAGGAAGGATTAAAAGATCTTTACAAAGAGATTATCAAAAACACAACGATATCAGATAAAGGAGGAGCAGGATTAGGTTTCGTTGATATGGCAAGAAAATCAGGAGACAGACTTGAATATACATTTCCCGAAATGAATGCAGAGTACTGCTTCTTTTGCCTTAAAGTAAATGTACAGCGTGAAAATGCTGAATAATTAATTTTAGAACATAAACGAGCATAAATACCATGGAAATCTTAAACCTCGAAGGAACCGAAGATACACCGAAAATAATCCTTGATAAGAAAAACGGAATCTTTGAAATTTCAGGCCGTTCGCTGCCAGAAGATTCAGCTGAATTTTACAGACCTGTACTTGAGTGGATTGCGAAATATAGTGCAGAGCCTAATCCTTCAACTGAATTTGTATTCAAACTTGAATATTTCAATACAGCATCTTCTAAACTGATTCTCGATGTACTATCAGCATTGGAAGATATTAAAGGAATGAAAATAAACTGGTACTTCCATGAAGATGACGAAGACATGGAAGAAGCAGGACAAGAGTTCTCCGAACTTGTTGAAATCCCTTTCGACTTTAGAACTTACTAAAGACGAATCGATTTTTTTAGAGGATCGGTTACCAGTCAAAATAGTTTTTCCATGCTATGCATAAAACTGACCGGTAACCGATATTTTTTTGCTATCTTTATAGATTAAGCCCCTAACTAGTTAAATCCCATGAGTGAGGAAATACTCAAAGCTTTAACCCAGCTTTTTGCCATCATTACCAAACAGGATGGCGGAGTTACAGAGAAGGAACGCCAATACGTAATTACTTTTTTTCAAACTGAATTAGATAAGGATTCTGTAAAGGAGTACTTGGCGCTATATGATCAGTTTTCTGGTTATGGTAAAGAAGAAGACGAAGGCAAATCGAGATTAACTTCTGTAAAGGATTCTGTAAAGACCCTGGGTATATGTAAGAAGATCAACAAAACACTTACACAAAAACAGAAAGTAGTTGTTCTTATTAAACTTCTCGAACTTGTTGGTACCGATAAAAACTTTTCGCCACAACGCAGGGAAATTATCAATACAGTTTCAACAGTCTTTAACATCACAGAAGGTGAGTATGAGCTGATTGAAAACTTTGTTATCACTGACAATGCTAAGTCACTTGCTTTCCCCGATATACTCCTTCTTAACTCTGAACATGCAGATGGTACAAAAACATATAAGCATGTCCATGGTCATATTCAGGGGAACCTTGTTTTCATGCGCGTGCGCAGTGTTGAGATGTACTTTACCAAGTACCTTGGTGATGAGGCCAATATTCTCAACGGCTTTCCTATGCAACCGAACAGGGTATACCTGTTTTCGCATGGAAGCACGATAAAGACACAAGCTGGCGATGCACTATATTACAGTGATCTCGTTGCGAACTATAATGAAGAATTAAAAACAACTAAGCTTTCCTTTAACGCCGCTATTGATGAATTAAAATTTCCTAACGGAGGCATTGGGCTCAGAAACGTATTGATATCTGAAGGTCCCGGAAAGCTTATAGGCATTATGGGAGCCAGTGGCGCAGGAAAGACAACATTATTAAATGTACTGGCCGGATTGGTAACCCCAACACAAGGGCGTATCCTCATTAACGGATTTGATATTCATGAACAGAAAGAAAAGATTCATGGAGTTATCGGCTATGTTTCTCAGGATGACTTATTAATAGAAGAACTTACGGTTTACCAGAACTTATATTACAACGCAAAACTTTGCTTCGCTGATTTCACGGAAGAGCAGTTACATAAACGTGTAATGGAAGTTCTCGAAAACCTCGGCCTTGATCAGCGTAAGGATTTGAGGGTTGGAAATGCCTTGGACAAGACAATTTCTGGAGGGCAACGTAAGCGTTTAAATATAGCCCTTGAACTTATTCGCGAACCTGCAATTCTCTTCCTAGATGAACCTACTTCTGGTTTATCTTCAAGAGATTCTGAAAACGTAATTGACTTATTAAAAGAACTTTCACTAAAAGGTAAATTAATATTTGTTGTAATCCATCAGCCGTCATCAGACATCTACAAGATGTTCGATAAGATGATTATTATGGATACCGGTGGATACCAGGCTTACTATGGCCCTCCTGTTGAAGCCATTACCTACTTTAAGAAATCTACCCTTCAGGTAGACAGCAACAGAGGTCAGTGTGAGACTTGTGGTAATGTAAACCCTGAGCAGATATTTAATATCATTGAAGCAAAGGTTGTTGACGAGTACGGGCAACCAACCAGTAAAAGAAAGATCACTCCCCCACAATGGTATGACTTATACAAAGAAAGGTTTAAAATAAACCGTGTTGAAGATGTAAAGGAGGAGCCTCCTCACTCCCTGAATCTACCCAGCAAGATCAAGCAGACAATTATTTTTACAATAAGGGATACGTTAGCCAAAATAAGTAACAAACAATATCTTCTGATTAACCTTTTGGAAGGACCACTCTTGGCACTTATTCTTGCCTTTATTATTAAGTACAGAAGTGCACCAGGTGGCAAGGAATACATGTTCCGGTTTAATGATAACTTCCCTGCGTTTATGCTAATGAGCATTATTGTTGCCCTGTTTATGGGGTTAACAGTAAGTGCTGAAGAAATTATTCGTGATAGAAAAATTCTAAAGCGTGAATCATTCTTAAACCTAAGCTGGAATAGCTATCTGTTATCCAAAATCTCGATCCTATTCGTGCTCTCTGCCATTCAAACACTCACTTTCGTTTTGGTGGGGCATTTAATTCTTGAGATTGAATGGAGCATGCTATTACCATTCTGGTTTGTATTGTTTACAACGTCCTGCATGGCAAATGTGCTAGGACTCAACATATCATCTGCATTCAACTCTGCTGTTACTGTTTACGTAATGATTCCGCTATTGCTTATCCCACAAATGATTCTCAGCGGATTGTTATTCAGTTTCGACAAGCTTAATAACATGATCAGTACAAAGGGCAAAGTACCTATTGTAGCCGACATGATGGCATCACGCTGGGCATATGAAGCGATGGCTGTTTATCAATTCAAGAACAATTCATACGAAGAACCTTATTATGCTTTAGAAAAAGTCGAAGCACAGTCGGATTTTAATTCTTCATTTCTGGTCGATGAGTTAAATAAAAGGAGAAAATTTATTAATGATAATATCAGCCAAAAGAATGACTCAGTTCGTGCTACTATGGGTCAGTATTTAGCTATCATTCAAAACACCATTCAGGAGGAACCCTATTACAAAAAGGGTCTTGAGGGCTTAAACCTGAATAAAGCATGGACACTAAATGAATTTACCTCGGCTTTTGATCAGAAACTTGACGCATACTTTACAGGATACAAGAAGTTTTATCAGGATGCTTATAACAAAGCGGTAAATGAACGCGAACGTAGGATCTACGCACGAGAATCAGAAAAAGGCAGCGATTATAAACTAAATGACTATAAGAATAGATATCACAACGAGAGCCTTGCTGACCTTGTAACCAATATATCCGTAAAAGACAGGGTTATTGAATTTAATGGGAAACTCTATCAACAGATTAACCCTGTTTTCCTTGATCCTAAACCCGAACATGCTTTGGACTACAGAACACATTTTTTTGCTCCAAGAAAGAATTTGTTTGGGGTGTCAGTCGACACGTATTGGTTTGACATTTTGATCATCTGGGTAATGAGCGCGATACTTTACCTTACTTTATATTTCGAAGTATTTAGAAAAATCATTAATGCTTTTGATAAAGTGCCTGGAATGAAGTTCAAGATGCCTTTACCAAAAAAGAATTAACCTATCCAAGTAACATTTTGGCAAGGAATGCTGAATTTTTAATTTTGTAACGGGATAATTTTACACCTATGAGAATTATTACAACCGGACTCATTATAGCTTGCTTGTTCGCTTGCAGCTCCGGAAAAAAAACGGAAGAACAAGCCTTTCTTGAGGGGCTTGATACTGCAAAAGCCGAAGGCCCTGCTATATCTGAAGAGGTAATTGGTGATATTCTGCAATCGATACCCAGCCCGCTGGAAATATCTGTATTGCTGAAAGAGTCAGGTAAGAAATACAACGTATCTTATCTTAACTCTAACGATAACCTCCCTAAGTATAACAGTAATTACAAAAAGGCTCTCAATCTTGGCGTATACGGAACCGATTTGGGATATACTAACATCTATGAACAAAATCAGGATGGCGTTAAGTATATGGCTTCTATTAAGGATCTAGCTGATGGTCTTAACCTTGGCCAGTTTTTTGATATTGAAACAATCGGAAGACTTGCCACAAACAGCAAGAACCTTGATTCTTTATTATTGATTACAACACAGAACTTCAACAGCATTAACCACTACCTTCAGACGCAAAGCAGAGCCAACTTAAGCGTGCTCTTCCTTACAGGTGGATGGTTAGAAGCATTGCACATTGTGTGTGAGGTCTCAAAAGCAAATCCTGATAACAAGCAATTACAGGAAACCATCGGTGAACAAAAAGTGATCCTTGAGAATATCATTCTTTTGCTTTCTTTCTACAAAGACACAGACCAAAACATGGCATCATTGTTGACCGATATGGAGCAGCTGAAAGCCGCTTTTGATAAAGTGAAGATCACTTATACATACAAGGAGTCAACATTCGAAGTTGTAAATGGTGTAATGGTTATTAAGGACAATAGCACAAGCACTATTGACATCACGCCTGATGATATTAAGAGCATCAGCGAAATTATTACAAACATCAGAACCAAGGTAATCAGCTAAGATCAATAAAGAGCCAATATGAAAAAGTTAATATTCATTGTTCTGTCTGTTTTTGTTTTCAGCACTTTAGAAGTAATTGGACAATGCAATGCCGATGCGTTAAGCTCAGAATGTATACCTAAGCTTGCAGAAGGCTTCAACTTCCTTAAAAGTTACAAAATAGAAAAAGGCGGAAAAGACTACGTAGAATACTCCTATGTATTTACAAAAGGTACTCAATACATGATAAATATTTGTGCTGCAGGACAAAATACAGATGGTATTGTAGTAAGTCTATATGACTCAAACAGAAACAAAGTAGCCACAAGTAAAGTAGGCGGACAGTTTATATCAGCAATTGCATATCCCTGCAACACAACTGGCATCTATTATATCCAATATACTTTTGATGGTTCTACCAATTATTGCGGTGGTAGCGCATTAGGCTTCAAGCGATAACATAAATTCATTTGAATACGAAAGGCTTCTTCATAAGAAGCCTTTTTTATTTATTATCTCCCGCCCTGAAATAGGTACAACAAGTACTTCTGCTAAATATAATATAAGCCCTTTAATTACTGCGATTAACAATTGTAGCGCTGGCTTGTGCCGTCGGAAAAACAGTTATATCTGCAAGAACAACATGTGCAGGAGCAGACAAAGCATAGAGTATTATATCTGCAATATCCTCTCCTTTTAAAGGGGTTAATCCTTTATAAACATTAGAGGCTCTGTCAGCATCGCCTTTGAAACGTATAAGTGAAAATTCTGTTTCTACCATTCCAGGATTAATAGATGTTACTTTGATCCCATATGGATTAAGGTCCATTCTCATTCCCCTGGTAAGGGCATCTACAGCAAACTTGCTTGCGCAGTAAACATTTCCGTTAGGATAAACTTCTTTTCCTGCGATAGAGCCGATATTAATGATGTGTCCGCTTTTCCCTTCGATCATCCACGCTGACACCTGCTTTGACATGTAGAGCAAGCCTTTTACATTAATATCAATCATAGCATCCCAGTCAGCTACATCACCGTTTTGAATAGGATCAAGGCCATGTGCATTACCCGCGTTATTTATAAGAACATCTATCTTCCGCCATTTTCCTGTTAAACCTGATAATGCATCCAGCACCTCTTCGTTCTTTCTAACATCGAAAGACAATGTAATTACTTCTGTTTTAGAAGACAGTTCAGCTTTCAGTTTCTCAAGTCTATCCTTGCGCCTTCCACAAAGAATAAGGTTAAAACCCTTCTCAGATAATAATCTTGCTGTCGCCTCTCCTATTCCTGAAGTGGCTCCTGTTATTAGAACATTTCTTTTTTCCATAACACTAAAGAAACAAATATATCCCAACAGGAATATCACACCAAGAGTAAAGAGCGGGAAACATTAATGCTTGCCAGCCGATGGCAACATAAATAATATTATTGAAATAAGAAGTAGACAGTAATTGTATTGGTACTTAGACGGTTAAGGGGTTGGCCAAGGCTATTATTTTTGTTATCCAGAATATCCACCATACCTTTTGAGAACCGTATTTCTGGTGAAAATTTAAAAAGGGGATAATAAAGATCGAAGCCAAAGCCAAAGTCTAGACTAAGGTTTGAACCTGTTACTTCTAGCGATCCTGTAACGTTCTCTTCTTGCTTCTTTCCTGACACTTCTATACTCGGCTTCACTCCCCCAATCATATACATTCTAACATTACCTCTTCGCTCCGATTTATACTTGAGCAACAGGGGAATTTCTACCATAGATGTTTCTACAACTTCCTCGTGCGTTTTTGTCTCATCTGTAAAACGATATGTCAACTTATTTTCAAGAAAAGCCACCGAGGGAGTTAAACGAAGATCAAAAAAGTCAGCAAGCTTGTAATTAACAATGAACCCAAGCGCAAAACCAGGAGACCATTTTGCATCTACTGAATATACTGTATCAAATGCGGGGGTTACAAAACGATCAGAGTATTTAACCCTGTATGAGCTTGAATGTATACCGATAAGAAAACCATAAGTAAATTTTCTGTCATCGTAGTTGGGATTGTTTTTTTGAACCCAACGTGTTCTTTGTGCTTGGCTAACAGTTGAGAGACAAAGAACAAATACACCAATAAGTAATACTATTTTCTTCCAGTATAGATTGTGCTGATTCCGAACGTCAATGGTCTGCATGTAGTGTCTTTAAATCCAACTTTTGTCAGGATGTTTTGAAATGCTTCTCCATCAGGGAAGGCCTCGACTGATTCAGGCAAGTAGGTATATGCAGCACTATCCTTGCTTATCAGACGGCCCACTTTAGGTAAAATGTGTTTAAAATAAAAACTATAAACCTGTTTAAATGGAAAAGCCCTTGGTCTGGAAAATTCGAGTACAACAATCATACCCTCGCTTTTCAACACACGGTGTATCTCTGTTAATCCTTTTTCAAGGTTCTCGAAATTCCTGACTCCAAAAGCAACGGTGACAGCATCGAATTTATTTTCTTCAAAACCAAGATTTTCCGAATCTCCGCCTTTTAACTCGACAATATGCGACAACCCCAGTTTTTGGATCTTTTTTCGACCTACTTCTAGCATGCCTTCTGATATATCTACACCTATAACCTTTTCAGGATTTAAAGAGAGTGCCTGAAGGGCAAAATCGCCAGTACCAGTGGCAACATCAAGAATAACCTTTGGACGGATGGCTCTAAGGGTGTTTATGGCCTTTTTGCGCCAACCCTTATCAATACCAAGACTTAAAAAGTGATTTAAAAAATCATAACGGTGACTAATGTTATCAAACATCTTAGCCACCTGCTGTTTCTTACCAGCCTGATCTTGTTTATATGGTAAAACTGCCATTCCCTCTACTTAAGAATATAAAACAGGCCTCAAGTTAGAGGGTTTAGACTTATGAAAGAAATTATTCAGTTATTAGACTTCTTGAACAAGCACTTTCTAATTAGAGAGAACCTTGAATTCTACGCGGCGATTAAGCTCTCTTCCCTCCTCTTCGTCATCGTTACTTGCCAGTGGTTTTGTTTTCCCGTAACCGACAGCTTTCACCCTGCGTGCATCAATACCTTTTTTAACAAGGAAATCCTTAACAGCTTCAGCACGCTTCCGCGATAAGAAAGTATTGTAAGCTACACTACCAACACCATCTGTATGTCCGCCAATTTCCACCATTACATTTGAATTTTGGCGAAGCATCGCTTCAAGCTTGTTTAGCTCACCATAAGACTCTGTTTTGAAAGTTGCTTTATCAAAGTCGAAGTAGATGTTTCTTAATATAGAAGTTACTCCCACCGTAAGCTTTCTCATTTGTATTGTTCTGCCCTGTACTTTTTCTTCTGTAGCGGCCCCGCCAAGCTTAACATTCTCATTAACGAATACAAAACCATCAGCTTCTATTGAGAGGCGATAGTCTTTAGGTGTTTTACTTGTTACTGAAAACTCATACGTACCTGATTGAGGTGTAGTAGACTTTACAATTACATTATCCTTAAGACCCTGCATTCTTACCTTAGCACTTACCGGATGACCCTCCGCATCTACCACAGTAACTACATACTTCATTGGTATCAATGCCTTCTGAGGTTCCGTCGCAGGCTGCGTTTTTTGTGGTTCTGCTTTCGGCGCTGTTGTATTCTTCGGTTCTGTATTAACAGGTTGCGTTTTAGGTTCATCTTTCGCCACCGTATTTGTTGGCTCTACCTTAGGCTCTGTTTTTATCGGTTCTGTTTTAACAGGATCTGTTTTCGCAGGCTCTATTTTAAGGGGTTCTGTTTTAACGGGTTCTGTCTTTGCAGGTGTCTGGTTGTTAGACGCTGTAGTTACTTCGTTTTTCTTTTCTGATGTTGATTCTTTTGCTGAAACAGGTTCAGTGTTTTTTAATCCATCGGGAATTGTAATAATGTATATGTCCTGGTACCCCATTCCATCATCCCGTAACGACGAGTAATAAGCAGTTTTACCATCTGGTGAACTAATAAAGAACACGTCATCATCAGGTGTGTTTATAGGATAACCTAAATTTTCAGGATCGCTCCAATCGTTATTGTTAAGCGCAGTAGCTTTGAAAATATCATGACCACCCATACCCTTATGGCCTTTACTTGAGAAATACAAAGTAACCCCATCATAATCAATGAAAGGACCGTCATCATCAAACTCAGTATTAATCTTTGGTCCAAGGTTCTTCACGTAGGTCCAATTGCCTTTGGTATCTTTGGTAGCCTTATAAATATCTAAACCTCCAAATCCGCCAGGTCTGTTACTTGAGAAGTATAAAGTCTTTTCATCCTTGGAAATAGAAATTGATTTCTCTTCATAACTGGAATTGATAATCCCAGGAAGGGGAATTGGCATACTCCACGTTCCATCCGCTTGTCTTTCTGAGTAGTAAATATCTCCCCCATTATTATCGGTATATTTAAATAGTAAACTACCGTCAGCTGACATTGCTAGGTTCGAGTCATGTGTAGGGCTGTTTACTGGCGCAGCAATATTCTTCGCATAATTCCAATTTTTGCCTGACTTTGTTGCGTAAAAAATATCTTCCCACGGCTTGTTGTCATCCGCCACGTTTTCATTCAAGTTGCCGTCTTTTCTTCTGGTTGTAAAAACTATTTCAGTTCCTGCTTCATTAAACACAGGAGCATAATCATCGTATTCAGAATTGATTTCTCTTCCTATATTAACTATAGAAAAGTTTTTTGGATTAGATACGAAGTTCTTCCCGTTCTCACATTCAAAAATAGCGCGGTCAACGGTAGTTACTGCAACTTTATCCTTACCCTGGTAATTGGACTTTTGTTGTAATTTACGTTTATAACGATTATAAAAATCAATTGCCTTGTCGAACTCCAGACCATATTGATAGCTCTTCCCGATCCAGTACTCCAGATCAAACCTGTAGTTTGGGTCTTGGCGATAAACACGCATCAGGTATTTTACTGCAAGATTCTTATTAATCGTAATTAAATGGAGATGGGCCGCACCGTAGTTTGCCTTCAACAACGTTGTATCAAGGTCAGCTGCTGTTACCATATTATCCCGCGCGTCATCCAAAGCTTTCGTTGCTTCGAGAATCAATTCTGCCTGCTCCATATATTGTTTAGCCAGTTCTTTGTTGTCTTGCTGACCAAATGCGGGGTTTAGGAGCGCCAGTGTAAAAGCTGAAAAAATCAGTACACGGATACTGGACATCGCTTAAAAAATTAACAATAAAAGTTAGAAATCAAAAAATATTAGCAATATACGAAAAAAGCAGCACTCACACGTTAAAATTGTCTGCATAAGCTACACGAACCTTACATTATTAGTATTTTGCCCTTCAATCTTTACTTTAAGCTATCTGCTTTATGGAAATTAAAAATGCCGAGTTTGTATCTAGTCATGCAGATGTAAGTAAATGTCCGCCGCCCGATAAACCGGAATTTGCATTTATTGGAAGGTCTAATGTAGGCAAGTCGTCGCTTATCAATATGCTTACAAGCCGCAGAAACCTTGCCAAAACATCGGGCAAGCCTGGTAAGACCCAAACAATTAATCACTTTATAATAAACAGTAATTGGTATCTGGTAGATTTGCCTGGTTATGGATATGCAAGTGTTAGCCGTGACAAAAGACAAGGTTTCGGAAAAATGATTGAACAGTATATTCTAAAAAGAGAAAACCTCTATTGCCTGTTCATTCTTATTGATGTAAGACTTGAACCACAGAAAATAGACCTTGAGTTTATTCAGTGGTGCGGCTCAAAAGAAATTCCACTCTGCCTTGTTTTTACAAAAGCCGATAAGCTTACCCGAAATCAACTTAACAAAAATATAAGTGTTTATTCGGCTACGTTAAAACGCACCTGGTCTGAGTTGCCATCACTCCTGGTCACCTCCGCAACAGAGAAAACCGGCAAAGACGACTTACTGTTATTTATCGAAAATGCATTAGCAGATAATGCTTAAAATGTTTTAGTTTGCCGCCCCAAACAACGATTATGAAGTTATCTGAAATAGCAACTGTAAGTGGTAAAGGAGGATTGTTTAAAGTAGTAGCTCCAACAAAATCTGGTGTAATACTAGAATCTCTGGATGATACTAAAACCAAAATGGTAGCTACCAGCAGCCATAGATTATCCTTGTTAAATGAGATTTCAATCTACACTACTTCGAAAGAAGGTACTGTTTCCTTATTGGAGATTTTGAAAAGAATTCACAAGGAATATAACAATGACCTTGGTGTTGACACTAATTCTGATGCTTCTGAATTAAAAGCATTTCTCAAATCAGTGTTACCAGATTTTGACGAAAGCCGTGTTTACACTTCAGACATGAAGAAGCTTGTAAAATGGTACGAGCTCATTCTCAAATTTGCCCCTGAAGTTATTACTGATAACGAGGAAGCAGAAACAACCGAAAAAGAAGGAACAAAAGAAGAGAAGAGTTAATTTTCGTTAACTCTTCTCTTAAATTTATCAAAATTAAGCAAAGCGCTCAGCATGCTCGACCATGTGCTTAGAGCCCACAAAGAATGGTGTTCGCTGATGTAACCCTGTAGGTTGAATATCCAATATCCTTCCGCCTCTTCCGTCTGATGCTTTGCCCCCTGCCTGCTCTGCAACAAAAGCCAACGCATTACACTCATACATAAGACGCAGTTTTCCTTTAGGATCTTTAGCTGTAGGCGGATAAATATAAATGCCTCCTTTTAATAAGTTTCGATGGAAGTCTGCTACCAAAGAACCGATATACCTCGCAGTAAAAGCTTTTTCTTTACAATCGTTTAGATATTCCTTCACAGAAGTATCAAAGGAGTTTGATAATCCTTCATTAATAGAGTAAATCTTTCCATTATCAGGCATCTGCATATCCGGGTGCGATAGAAAATATTCACCCAGACTTGGCTCATAAGTAAAACCATTAACGCCATAACCTGTTGTGTATACAAGCATAGTTGATGATCCATACAGAATATAACCCGCCGCAACCTGTTCTGATCCTTTCTGTAAAATATCCTCCTCCTGGATAGGTAGGCCTGCAGGGCTCTTCCTTCTGTACACCGAGAAAATTGTACCTATCGAAACATTAACATCGATATTGGACGATCCGTCCAGGGGATCGATAGCAATTACATATTTGCCATCGTTATTCAAATCTACATAAGTCTCTGATTCTTCTGAGATCAGAGCGGCTACTTCGCCTCCTTTTGCTAGTGCTCTTGTAAAGCGAATGTTAGCGAGCACGTCGAGCTTCTGCTGTTGATCGCCTGCCATATTTGTAGATCCTACAGCTCCCATAATATCGATAAGTCCTGCTTTGTTTACCTCACGATTTACTACCTTCGAGGCGAGTGCAATGTCTCTTAAGATCTGCGACAACTCACCACTGGCATACTGAAACTGGTTCTGATTGTTTTTTATGAAACGATCAAGCGCTGAACCTATGGGTTGAGCTATGCGCGAGGTTTCAATACTGGTTGAATTTGTCTTCATCATGGTCTTAGGATTATGTTGTAAAGTTAAGATGCAATCGATTTAGAACACTATAAATGAAAGTTTTTAAGTTTGGAGGAGCTTCTGTTAAAGATGCAGAAGGCGTTAAGAATGTAGCGGCTATTCTACATACTTACACCCAACATCCCCTTATTATTGTTGTTTCGGCAATGGGCAAAACCACAAATGCTCTTGAGAAAATATTAAGCCTTTATTACGCCAATCAGAATTACCTCGCTGAAATTGACAAGCTGAAAAAGTATCATTACGATATTATGCGCGAGCTCTTCCTGGAGCTGCACCCGGTATGGAAAGATATTGACGATGTATTTGCTACGCTTATAAATGAGCTAAAGAAGAAACGGGCAGACGATCAGCAATATGACCAGGTCGTCTCACTGGGCGAAGTAATCTCTACCATTATTGTTCACCGCTACCTCCTTAACCAGCAACTTATTGCTGAATGGCTTGACGCCAGAAATTTTATTGTTACTGATAGCACCTATCGCGAAGGCAAAATAGATTGGGAAGCCACAGAAGAAAAGATGCAGCAGATTCCTACGATTCTGCAACGAAAGAAAATCATATTAACACAAGGTTTCATTGGCAGAAGCAGAGAAGGACTTACAACCACGTTGGGAAGAGACGGGTCTGACTTTACCGCAGCCATCTTTGCATCATGCCTTCATGCTCAATCTGTAACCATTTGGAAAGATGTGCCGGGTGTGATGAACGTTGACCCTAAAAGAGTTCCGGACGCTGCAATTGTATTTGATGAACTGCCTTTTAAAGAGGCAGCCGAAATGACCTATTATGGCGCGTCTGTAATACATCCCAAAACAATTAAACCCCTAGCAAATAAAGGTATTCCGCTCTATGTAAAGAACTTCGATGACCCTTCCCTTCCTGGCACAAAAATTCATGAATGCAAAATAGATCACCTTCCCCCCCTCATTGTTTTTAAGGACAACCAGTGCCTGGTATCCTGTAAGGTCACCGACTACACTTTTGTATCGGAAGATCAGATGCGAAGTATCTTCTCTACCTTATCGGAATTGAACCTAAGGATCAATGTAATGCAAAACTCGGCTATCTCATTCTCGTTTTGTATTGACTTCAGGCAGGATAAGATAGCGGCCTTGATCAAAAGATTACATGAGCATTTTGAAGTGTACTACAACACTGGCCTTACACTGATTACAGTAAAAAACTACGACGCCAAAACCTTCGAAAAATACCACCACATGAAAGGAGCGCTAATGGAGCAAGTCTCACGCTCTACATTGCAGGTGCTTGTAAAACTTTAGTGTAGCAGATGTTTGATATTGAAAGCTGAAATTAACTTTGCCCGGATATTTCCCAAAAGTGAAAGCCCGATCACGAATGCCCATCCTTGAATCGTATAAGCAATGAGGTTAGTGTAGCCGCAGAGTAGGTGGAGGGTGGCCCTAGTGATTGTTCCATAACGGTGTATTTTATCGCACGGTATCTCATAAAACACTGGCCTTATCTGAAGGGTAATGGGAGAACCATGGGAGAAAAAGGGTGCTTAATAAGACACCATCTGGAAACAATGAGAGAATATGAGAGATCATCTATAGCTTATCTAAAGCCACTCGGTAGCTACTCTGGAGCGGTGCTACCGCAAATTCCTTAAAACCCTATAATCAATGTAAAATGTACCGAAAGGGATAAAGCATGCGAGCAAAACTTTCCAGGTGGTTTGGGCGAACCGCCAACGTTGTTCAACACCTACGTGCAAGGTATTAAAAACAAAAAGCAGGAACAGGGCGCCGTGAATGGGGCCTATCATTTTTACCAAAGCCGGGTTGTCGTAAAAATGCTTTATGGGCACGGCGATAAAAATCAGTACAAGAAGTGATATGCCTTCGAGCATGGCGAGAAGGCGTAGACGGCCAATGTTGGTTGTTAAAAGTTGTATCATGTTATAGTGGTCTTAAATAAGGTCTGTTTGCCAATGGTGAAAACGGCCAGGGTATTGCTATGATAATAAGTACAAGCGCTACGCTGAACCACGTAAGCATTGTTTTGAATTTCTCGTGATCGGTTTCTTTTCGTTTGGCAGAAGCTGAACCAATGGTAACGACAACAATGGCACATATCATTAACAGGAAATGGATGATAGAAAAGAAAAGCATGTCGATGTTATTTACTGCTTCGTGCCAGTTGCTGTAGAAGTATTTTACAATCGGACTTTGTGTATACAACAAGATGCCGATGATAAGTTGGATGTGTGCGATGGTGGCTGTCCAATGCCTTAATGCATTATCGTTTTTTGAAAACAGTTTGTTGTTTCTTACACCTTTAAAGGCCTGGTAGATGGACACGCATAGTGAAAGCAAAACAAGCCATCGGAAAGCAGAATGAAATGCCAGTAAGGTTAGATACATATTGAATTACAATTCCTGCAAAAGTGCTGAAACTGTTCATGCAGGTATTAGGATGGATAATTCAATAATTAGGATAAATCAATCATTTTCCGGTATTCAAGTGGTGTAACTTTTTCGTATTTCTTAAAGAGCCTGCTGAAATAAGATTGATCATAAACACCAAGTGCTGTTGCAATCTCACTAATAGAATGATCTGTGTGCACAAGCATTACTTTAGCCTCTGTAATTAACGTTTCACTGATCCATGCTGATGCGGGCTTACCTGTTACTGACTTGACAGTTTTGTTTAAATGATTCGGACTAACATGGAGTAGCGATGCGTAATCAGCAACATGATGTTTTTCTTTAATATACTTATGGATCGCTTCTTTAAACCCGTTCACCAATGTAAGAGCTACCTGGCTTCCTGATTTTGCTATAGGCTGATAGGCTGTATTCAGCTCGCATAACGCAGCAATAAAATACGATTTAATAAGAGCAACATTGGTTAATCCGTTATGCTGATATTCATCCAGCACGCGTTGCAGAGTCTGCCTTATATAATTTACAGTATTGCCTTTTGGTTTAATAACAGGGTTGCCCCAGATGTTTAAAAAATCAAATTCCTTTAGTAACTCTTTACCAGAAATACGACTGATCAGAAAATCATCATCAAAGTTGGAAATGAAACCTCTGTTTACCTCATGTTTATCGTAGCTGAACACCTGCCCTGCAGCCACAACAAGACATTCATCTTTTCTGATCCTCACCTTTTGAAAACCAATTGTCATGCTGGCGACACCCTCTGTTAAATAAATCAGGGTATGCGTTGTGGCTCTTGTAGGAGGCACGGGCACCTGCGATATTTTGATCATATCCTGCACCGGCACCATAAAGAAACGACCCTGATCATCTTTAATCATCTTCCTGAGCTTAGGAGCAGGCCCCATAAACTTGCTCAGGAATTCCTTCTGATTAAACGTTTTGATCGTGTCTGATTTCATTATCACTTATTTAGACAAGAATATGCTAAAGTAATGATAAATACGAGCGTACTACCCGTTGATTCGGGTAATACTACTAGTTCTATGATTGAAGAGATTGCTTATATGCCTGCGAAAGCTTTTACTTCATCAATCGAAATGTGATCGTTAAGATTACTTCCATAGTACGCTTTCACGATTACTCCATTTTCATCGATTAAGAAGTCGGCAGGAATAAGCGATTGTGTTGCCTCCTTATCCTGCGGAAGGTCTAGTGCCCTGCCTTCCTTAAAGTCTTTAGCTACACCTTTTGAAAATAGTGTACTCAACATTTTAGTAACAGATGCCTCTATGCCGTATTGTGTATATATTTTTCTTTCCGGATCGCCAACGAGTGGTATGGGCGATACACCCTGGTGAAAACTGCTTCTGCGTATGACATCCGGTTTGCTTTCAAAGAAGTAGATAGACTCGAGTCCTTTATCTTTCATGCTCGCAGCAAGCTTACTGAGCTGATGGACACGCAGGTTACAAAAAGGACAACTCACATTCCTGAAAAAGCCGAGGTGTACTTTCTTACCTTTAAAATCAGAAAGCTTCAAGGTCTTACCACTGATATCGGTTACTGTAAAGTCAGGTGCTTGTTGTTTGTTGGCTAGTTTCATATTGGGACTTAAAAATGGAATGCATTTATGTCTCCTTCAACCGACATTAAGTAAAGAAAGTTCCTGGTTTGGTCCACTCAACCAGCTATAACAACACGGCCCTCTAAAACACAGCATCTTTCTGGCTTGCTCTTTGCATTTTAAGTACCAACGCAAACGTTGTAAAGTATGAAACCGATTAGAATGTTATTGGTGACGGCGATATTGGTGTTGGGATGGGTGACATCTTATTCACAGTATTCGCAAGCTGTTGAACCTGAAGTGCCGGGTGATCAGTTTAGCCTTGAAGGTGCTCTTGAGTTATTTAAGAAATCCGCATCTCCTGAAGAATTTGAAAGACTGCTTAACTCATCCGATTTGAAAGTAAACAACCTGGACCTGAATGGTGATGGTTATATTGATTACATCAGAGTATTCGACCGCTATGAGGGAAACATACATGCCTTTATTATGCAAGCTGTAATTTCTGACAACGAAAACCAGGACATAGCAGTAATTGAACTTGAAAAGCTAGCGAATGGAAAAGCTGTACTTCAGATCATCGGTGATGAAGATATTTATGGTATTGAAACCATCATAGAACCAACACAGGAAGTGCGAACATACGCAGGTGCTACAACAACAAATACCGTTGTAAATGTGTGGGCATGGCCTGCTGTTCAATATGTGTATGCACCACGTTATACCGCCTGGATTTCACCCTGGGGATGGTATTCACGCCCGGTATGGTGGCGGACCTGGAGGCCTGTTGCTTATGTGCATTATTATCCTGTATGGCGCCCTTACCGACCTCATTATGTTGTTTGCAGCACAAGGCGCATTGTTTATGCTCAACCTATTTATCGACCACACAGAACAACTTCTGTGATAGTATATAACATGCATCATAGTAAGGTTGAACACTTTAGAAAAGAACATCATCACGAATACGCCAGAAGAGACAGACGTGACACAAGGCCTTCACACAGCCATGATTACAACGCAAGGAGAGAATATGGAAAAGAGCGACGCAGAGAAGATTTTAATGACAGAAGAACCAACACAAAGGAGAGAGATATGTCATCGCGCAGGCATTTCTCTGAGCCAGAAAGAAATGATCGTCAGCGCAGCCTAACACCAAGAGAAAGTGATCATTTCAGCAAACCAGATATGAGTAATAATCGCGATACAAAACAATTCAGACAACAGGATTTAAAACGAGAGTCTAACATAAATACAGATTTTCAACAACGTACTGTTATCCCACAACAACACAGAACCGTTGAGCTTCAGAAAACATCGCCTGCCATGAGAGATCTATCCCGGAAGCGAACACCCCCGTTGCAGCAAGAAGAAAAACGGCAGTCGCGAGGGCGAGCAAATATGGAAAGGCAAAGGGAAACAGGAAAGGGAAGCGAATAGCTTCCTTGCTTATTCATTAATATTGACTAATAATAGAATAACGATAGAGAATAGCGGTAGAGTGCTTCCTGGATGCCCCTTGGGTGCCTACGGTGGTGTTCGGTCAGGAGCATTTTGACCGAAGGATACCCGAGATTAACCGCAGGCACTTCCCAGGCACTCTGATGGGTTACTAATAGCTGATTGGCGGCTCATCACTGCTTACAGAGCCATGGATACCAGAAGTTTACTTCCTTCTTTCTAATGACAATTTTGGGTTCAATGATATTGGTTAAATTGTGGCCTTCAAGCACCTTTATGCACACGTCCGTCTTCCCTGTTACAGCGTCAACCCTCTCTGCCACACATCTCGCCCAATATCTGAAAGAAAAATATACCTTTAGTGAAAGCGTTACGTGCCGTCTGTTTCGCACGGGCATTAATCACCTTTATTTTGTAAACGACGCCGACAAAAAATATGTATTCAGGATTTATACATTTAACTGGCGAACAAAACTTGAGATTTTGGAAGAGGTAAGACTTCTTCTACATCTTAAAGACAACAATATACCTGTTTCCTATCCCCTACCTGATAAAGAAGATAGTTATATCCACGAGGTACATGCTCCTGAAGGAAAACGTTATGGTGTACTTTTTTCTTACGCCGAAGGTGGAAAGGTAAGCAACTTTACACCAGAGATAAGTTATACCATAGGCGTTGCCATGGCAAAAATGCATCAGGCAACGCAACACCTGAGGCTAGAACGGGTATCGTATACGCCAAAGGTGCTATTAACAGACTCATTAGCAACCATTAAGTCATTCTTTAAAGAATCTTCAGACGAAATACATTTTATTGAGCGAACCACGCATCAATTGCTGGATTTCTATGAGCAAATAAATTCAGGCGATGTACGTACAGGTGCCATCCACCTGGATATCTGGTTTGATAATATGCATATTCAGGATGATGGAACGATCACCATTTTCGATTTCGACTTCTGTGGTAATGGATGGCTTTGTTATGATATAAGTTATTTTCTGATACAACTTTTCAACACCAACGCCAATACAAGTGATTATCAACCGAAAGCAGAAAGCTTTTTAAAAGGATATGAGAGCATGATACGCATCTCTGACGAAGAAAAGCGCATTATGTCTTTTATTGCCATCAGCATCTGGTTCTTCTACTTAAGAATTCAATGCGAGAAGTTTGACACGTGGTCGAACATCTTTCTTAACAAAGATCATTTAAAGCGATTTCTGGGAATCATTAAAAGGTGGATAGCTTTTAACAGTCTTCCGTTAAGTTAAAGGTTACAGGATACCTTTTAATTTGATATACTGGAGGAGCATGATGGTTTTTGCATCACGGATCTCGCCCGTTGCTATCATTTTAAAGGCATCGTCCGCCTTAACTTCAAGTACTTCAATATCCTCACCTTCATCTACACCGCCACCTTCATTTACTTTTTGATCTTTGGTATACTCGCCAATAAAGAAGTATAATATCTCTGTTACCGAGCCGGGCGACATGTAGGCTTCATAGATCTTCTCGACACGCGAAATACGATAGCCTGTTTCTTCTTCAGTTTCGCGTTTAATACATTCTTCAGGACTATCCTCATCCAGTAATCCGGCAATAGCCTCAATCATCATCCCGTCAGCATTTCCATTAACAAACGAGGGAAGTCGGAATTGCTTGGTAAGCACCACTGTTTTCTGTTGAACATTGTATAAAAGAATGGTAGCCCCATTTCCCCTGTCATACGCCTCACGGCTTTGGGTTTGGGTATTCCCCTTCTTGTCCTTGATCTCGAAAGTATACTTATAGAGTTTATACCAATTATCGGATAAGAGTTTTTTCTCTACGATCTTTACGTCAGCCATAGCTTTTTAAATTCACAATACGAGACATAGAAAATTTAGTTGTGTCTAAGCTTCTTATACAACTCCAAACACACCCAGGCATCTGTAGCTGCGTACTCAATTTGCTTCTGCGTTAAGGTCGGAGCTTCCCAGTTGGAAGTTTGGGCTCCCTTCGATATCCGGAAACCTAACAGTAAAGCCGACAATTTCTTTACGCTTTCAACCTGCAGACCTGCTTGTTTAGCCAACGTCTGCAAGTCGAAACAGTTCTTCGGCTCAAAAGCCCTAAGCTTCTGCAGTGCCTTCAGGTCATCACGGATACCTACACCTGCCTTTACAATTTTTTCATTTTCAAAAAGTTGCGCTATTTCGTCTGTTACGCCCGTATGGTTTACCCTGATCAGAAAAACCTTTTCCGGTATAGCAAGCTGCAACAATGAGACCTGATATAGTTGACCTTTCTTAAAACTCGGACGCGTCTCCGTATCAAACCCAACCACATCGTATTTCTCAATCTCCTTAACAATCTTCGGGAGTTTATCGGCTTCACTAACTACCGAAGTTTTCCCATCAAAAGTTTTTAAGGGGAGGATATTGATTTCCTCCTGCGTAATGGTAACCCTTACCTCATCTGAACTTGATTGTAAAGCTTCATTTTCAATAGGTGCCACGTCCATAAAAAAATTTAAGTAAGTTTAAAAAATTAGCACACCTTAGTTTTTAAGGCGCCATTAATTTAAGTAAATCCGTTAACTTCAGTAAGTTCTTGTGGAGTTATTTCGGTTCAATCGCAAGCAACTGACAAAATGTTTATATGCTCCCGCAAGAAGTAGTACTTTCATGCTCCTTTCGGATTTAAACTATGCCACTTACAACACGGAATTTATTGAACTGGTTTATTTTACTATTTTCGGGGCACCTAAACGCTGCTAAATGTTGAATTCTCTTTTCAGAAAGAAACCGCTCGAAAGTACAATAGAAGATGCAAGGCATGGTGGTGACGGCCATGGAAGTGAACTACGGAAAGTTTTAGGAGTACGTGACCTTACTTCAATGGGTATTGCCGCTGTTATTGGAGCTGGAATCTTTTCAACAATTGGTCAAGCAGCCTACAATGGGGGCCCTGGTGTTATTTTCCTATTTATTATTACCGCTATTACGTGTGGTTTTACCGCCTTGTGTTATGCCGAATTTGCGTCGCGAATACCTGTTGCTGGAAGTGCCTATACATACTCGTACGTAACCTTTGGCGAAGTAACAGCCTGGATTATTGGTTGGGCCCTGATTCTCGAATATGGTATCGGAAATGTTGTTGTGTCTATTTCATGGAGCAGCTACTTTGTTAACTTATTGGAAGGCCTGGGCCTACACTTGCCGCCATGGTTGGCAACTGATCCGGAGACGGCGCATCAGGCTTTTTTACGCGCACAGGAAGCAGGTGAAACTACTATTGGTATGGCCTGGACAACAGCGCCTACAATAATAGGCTTCAAGTTTATCGCAAACCTGCCAGCAGCCCTAATCATTTTAATTATCACCATCCTCGCCTATATCGGCATTAAAGAAAGTAAAAAGAGCGCAAACTTCATGGTGGCCCTCAAGCTTGTTGTACTGGCCATCATTGTGATCATCGGCTTATTTTACATTGATACAGATAACTGGACCCCTTTTCTTCCAAATGGTTTTAGCGGTGTATTGAAAGGCGTCTCTGCAGTATTCTTTGCTTACATTGGCTTCGATGCCATTTCAACTACAGCTGAAGAATGTGCAAATCCGCAGCGTGACATGCCTAAAGGAATGATATACTCACTTATTATCTGTACGCTTATATACGTTGTGGTTACGCTGGTAATAACAGGTATGGTACACTACGGCGAGTTCAACAATGTGTCTGATCCGCTGGCTTATGTATTTGAAAAAATTAATCTAAGCAAAGTAGGATTCTTCATTTCTGTAAGCGCAGTAGTTGCTGCAACAAGCGTTCTTCTTGTTTTTCAAATTGGGCAACCGAGAATCTGGATGAGCATGAGCAGAGATGGCTTGTTGCCCGGTAGATTTGCCAGTATTCACCCAAAGCATCATACGCCTGCTTTCTCTACCATCATTACAGGTATTATCGTTGGTATACCATCACTTTTTGTAGAAAGTGCATTGATGACAGACCTTACCAGCATAGGGACATTGTTTGCCTTTGTTCTCGTATGTGGTGGTGTACTCGTACTCCCTAAAGAATCTAATCCCGGTGTTAAGCGGTTCAGGCTCCCCTACATTAACGGGCAGTTCATCATTCCGGTGTTGCTCATCATATTTCTCTACTCTTTTCAGGATCGCATAAGTGATGCAGCATTAAATTTAAGTCATGACTCACGTCAGGAATTACTGTTCCTCATATTTATTGGGATTGCAATTGCAATCGCTGTTGTTACTTTCATCAAAAAGTTTTCTCTCATTCCTGTGCTTGGCATGTTGTGCTGCCTCTACCTGATGATTGAAATACCTGCGCGTAGCTGGGTTGTTTTCTTCGGCTGGATGGCTTTTGGTCTTGTCATCTATTTTAGTTACGGCTACTGGAAAAGCAGACTGGCCGTTAGAAGGATATAAATAAGAATTTATTACTTCGTCATCCCCCGCAATCTGCACGGTAGTGCGTGTACCCATTAAGTAATACCCATATTGATGGAAGGAGTATATCCTTTTGAGAATTTTCATCTACGCAAACCACCTGCTTATAACGATATAGTTAGGGGTACGAATTATTACGACACAGCTACCAATTTAAACTTGAACAGCATGAGATCGAGAATATGGGTAGTAGCAATTGCAATGGTATTTGTTGCCATTGCATTAATATGGTGGAGAGCAGCAAAAATAAACAACAAAAACAATTCAATGTTGCAGCCCGAGTTATCAGTAGCATCGGTATCGATTAACAATATCGACGATGAAAAAATTGACATGAACGCAAAGATGAATTTAAAAAATCCGTTACCTGTAGAGTTAAAATCGCAGAAACTGAATTACCGGTTACTAATTAACGGAACAAAAGTTCTTGAAAGTTCATACAATAAGCCGATCAGCGTTAAGTCGAATGACAGCTCATCTATTGAAATGCCGATGGAAATTCTTGCAAAGCCATTGATATCTATACTTGACCAGCTTAAGGATCAAAAAATAGACAGTGCTGTTTATACACTGCAGGCATCAATGGATATTGACGTTCCTATAGCGGGCAAGCGTACTTTTGATTTTGATGAAACAAAAAAGCTCCCTTCATTCCTTCTTCCTAAAATTAAAACAGAAGATCTTGATATAAAGAAGTTAAAGTTTAAAGAATCTTCTCTAAAGATGGACGTGGTGGTTGAGAACCCAAATACATATCCTTTAATAATGGAGGATGCGAACTACGATGTAGTAGTAGGCAAAGACCTTGAAATGAATGGGACAATTCCAGGCATAACCAATATACCTGCTAAATCTTCCGCTACAGTTCCGGTGCAGCTTGACATTCAAACACAAAAAATAGCGAAGCTGGCATGGAATACATTGTTTAACAAAGATGACACTCCCTTTGCTGTAAACTTTTCGTGCAAAATTGTAAGTAAGAATGAGATGTTTGACGACAGCAAAATTGCCATGAAGACCACAGGAACATTAAAAGATCTTAAAGAGGCACGAGAGAACGTAAAAGAAGCTACAAACTAGAAATTTATCTAGTTAATAAAAAGACCACCATCCTGCATGTAGCTAAGCACAGGCATGTAGCGATGGTCTCTACCCTTTGACGAATATTGGAAAAACAATGTACATAAAAATGGTAATTACGTTATTACAAATCCTTTGTTAACTTACCATGCATTTTATTGTACTTTCTATGATCAATCCCTTTGTTATTACTGAAAAAGCCAAGCACTCATCCTTTTACAGAACGCTTCTTAACTGGGCACTTGATAGGATGATTCCCTTTAATAAACCTCACGGATTTAAGATCATTGAGATAGGCGACTACTCCCTTAAAACTTTCATCCCTTATAAAAAGAAAAACTTTAATCACATTCGCGGACTCCATGCCTGTGCTCTTGCTACCCTTTCTGAATTTACCACTGGTTTTCTTCTCATCACAAAACTTGACGGCAAGAAGTACAGAATAATCATGCAACGCCTTGAAATGGACTATCATTACCAGGGAAAAACAGATTCATATGCACACTTTTCGATTTCTCAGGACTGGCTTGAGCAGAATATTTACAAACCTCTGCAAAGTCAGGATGCTGTAAACCTGACCTGTGAAGTGAAGATACATGATGAGAAAGGAAATCATTTAACTACGGGAAAGGTTTTCTGGCAGGTAAAGGATTGGAGCAAAGTTAAAACAAAAGTAAAGTAGTTGAATGTTTAGCAAGTTGCTATTGACCCATTTGCCCATTATCGTTAACTTACTTTAAACTAATCCACATGCGCAGGATAGATGAACTTTTAGCGGAGTATGGTGAAAGTCACCGAAACGCCACCAATAAAGCAATTCACTGGATTTGCGTGCCCCTTATATTTTTCAGTATTGTTGGTTTAATTGCTTCTATACCCTCTGGAGTAATCGAGCGCTTTCTCGGAGAGGGCAACCCTTACGCAAACTGGGCAGCCGTTATACTTATTCTTGTGCTCGTATACTATGTTTCTCTTTCTATCTCGCTAAGTATTGGCATGTTGCTGTTTGCTATTATGTGTCTGTTTATGGCAAGAGTTATCAGCGAATCAGGAGTAGCCCCTTTATGGCTCACTTCTATTGTTATTTTTGTAGTGGCATGGATCGGCCAGTTCTATGGGCATAAGGTCGAGGGAAAGAAACCGTCGTTCTTTAAAGATATACAATTCCTGCTGATAGGCCCTGCCTGGCTTATGCATTTCATTTATAAAAGATTAGGAATACCATATTAGTTGGAAGAATATTCTTTTTATGAAGGTGAGCTTACACCTGATTATAAGTTGGCCTTTGAACTAGCTATCTTCAACAGGCGAGAGCATTTACTTCTTCAGTCATTAACGGGATGGTCTTCATTCTATATCATAAATAAAAAAGAAAGAAGCATTGTTGCAGCTATATTCTTCAACACTAAAGATCGAGTAGCCATAAGCCCTTTCAAAAGTCCTTTTGGAGGTATTGACTTCTGCGAAGACGTACCTAACCCGATACTTTTTAACTTTCTGCTTTTTGTCGAGGAAATACTTCATAGAAACAAAGTCACTAAAGTCATCTTGAAGAATCCGCCGGAAAAGTATAATAACTTGTTGCCCGCTGTAACAACTATGTTAATTGACCACGGTTACAACAAAATGGAAGACATAAGTGCAATTATTGAAATTAATGCGCCAAACATTGAATCTTCATTAAGGCATTCAGATAAGAGAAGACTTTTAAAATCAAGAGAAGCAGGGTTAACTTTTCAGAAATTAAATATTGATCACCTTAGAGACGTTTACACATTCATCGAGGAATGCCGAAGCAGCAAAGGCTATAAACTTTCGATGGAGTTCAGAGACCTTGAAAAAACGGTTCAAACATTTCCCCATGACTTTCTGTTATTCGCTGTGTTTTACAACGATAGAATAGCGGCCGCGTCAATTTCTATTCGGGTAAAACGTAATGTACTATATGATTTTTACCACGATCATCACAAAGATTTCAACTACTTTAGTCCCGTTGTAATGCTTATAAATGGAATAGCTGAATATTGTTATATGGAGGATATAAAACTACTCGACCTTGGAACATCTTCAATTAACAACAGCACAAATGTTTCACTGTTGAACTTCAAACTTAAACTGGGAGCCACTCCTTCAACTAAATTCACCTTTGAAAAAACATTAGCGTAGCGTGAGTCCTCTTGTTACAGTTGTTTGTCTTTGCTATAACCACGAGAAGTTTGTTAAAGAAGCGATCCATTCTGTAATAGATCAGACTTATAAGAATATACAGGTTATCATTATTGACGATGCCAGTATAGATGGCAGCGCAGCTATTATAAAACAAATTATTAACAACCATCCTACTATTCAGTTTATCCAGTTGAATGAGAATATAGGAAATTGCAGGGCCTTTAACAGAAGTTTACCTTATATTAAAGGAGATTTCGTTATTGACTTTGCTACAGATGATGTTATGCTCCGCCAACGCATTGAACAGCAGGTAAAGCATTTTTCATTACTGGATAAATCGTATGGTGTGGTTTTTACCGATTCCATTTACATTGATGAGAAAGGAAACTATATAAGATCTCACTACACGTATTTAAAAGATAAGGGATTACTACATACAGTACCAGAAGGAGATGTATATCAACAGATATTATCTACTTACTTTATTTCTTCACCCACAATGATTTCCCGCAAGGAAGTATTTGACTGCCTCCAGGGTTACGATGAACGGCTCTCCTATGAAGATTTTGATTTCTGGGTACGTTCATCCCGAAAGTTCAAGTATTCATTTCTTAATGAGATCACAACGAAAGTGAGGATAAGCGTCAGGTCCATGTCACGAGGGTGGTACATTCCAGGAGACAAACAATTATACTCAACTTACCTGGTTTGCAAAAAAGCACAAGTATTAAACAAGAACAATCAAGATCACGAAGCGCTGGCAAAACGCTTGCGTTATGAAATAAGACAATCAGTATTTTCAGAGAACAGGAAAGAAGCAGAGAACTTTTATGCTTTACTTCACGAGATAAATCGGGACGATGTAATGAGTACTTTTGTTATGTTACTTAACAGGTTAAAGTTACCGCTATCAGGAATCCGAAGGTTATATCACAAATTAAAATATGGGAAGTGAAACTATACTTTCCATAACCGAAGTTCTATAGAAATCCTTGTCTTGTCACTGTTAAAGTTAACAGAACCACCATGAATGATGTAAGGGGAAAAGACAAGAACCTGATTTGGTTTTGGATCAGGTCTTTTAACTACATATTCTCCTTTAATATTTGTTACAGCTGGCACATTAAATTTAACTCCATCTATTAATGCCCCCTTTGTAGTTCGCTCTATTCTTGATTCTGGCCACAAGTGACTTCCAGGAAAGATAATGAGGGAAGAGTTTTCATTGCTAGCTGCTATTGGGATATACAAGTTAATGCAACTTTCGTAATCTTCAAGCCATACATCTCGATGCAATGGATTATTATCTCTGCTTTCGGGACGAATCACACGAAAGTGAAATACGCGTTGCTCATCATAAGGGTTATGAGCCCGCAAGGCGACACCACTAATTTCGGAGATCCGCTTTTCAATTCTCTCTATGCCTAAAGGAAAGTCATCCACTGAAAGCAACTTCGTTTGATCCACTGCGGCTAAATGCTGTACACGATCTTTAATTAACGCGTGATATTGGTCCAATTGAAAGTCAGCAGGCACCAAAAGGCCGGCCTTTCGCCAGCAACTATATAAAAGCTCCGCTACACTCCTTTCAAATAATCTATATTCGATATCATCGTTAAAAAGCTTTTCAACGGTATAGCCTTCATTGCCCCATGGCTTTTGTGCTGTTAAATCCAATGCTTGTCTTAGTAATACTACATCTTCCCCATACGCTTTAGTGCCCTCTGCATTATAAGATATAGAAATATTATTGACGGTATACTTCATTTTCTATTGTCTTCTCCCAACACAATACTATAATAACTCTCGTATCGGCTGATTGCAATTTTACCCTCTTCTACTGCTTTTATCACAGCACATTTTGGTTCATTGATATGCAAACATTTTGATCCAAACTTACAGTCAAGACGTAGCTCTCTCATCTCCGGAAAGTAATCAGAGATCTCCTGCTCCTCCATGTCTATAAGTCCCCATTCCTTAATACCCGGTGTATCTACAACAAATGTTTTATCTTCTAATAAAAACATTTCAGCAAAGGTTGTGGTATGCATTCCTTTAGACGAGAACTCCGAAATCTCACCCACTTTCTGGTTTACATGAGGAGCAAGTTTATTAAGCAGCGTTGATTTACCTACACCTGAGTGTCCCGCAATAAGTGTTGTCTTCCCTCTTAACACCTCCTTTAAATCAGGCACGTCATCCTGCGTTGCCGTAATAGCCATACACGTAACACCAATATTTTCATAGATCGCGATAGCTTCCTTCTGTATGGCAAGGCTATCTTCATCTAATAAATCTTGTTTATTGAATATGATGATTTGTGGAATACGGAATGACTCTGCTGACACCAGAAAGCGGTCTATAAATCCAAACGATGTTCTTGGTAACGCTATTGTTGCAACAAGCATTACCTGATCAACATTAGCGGCAAGCACATGGGCATGAGCAGATTTTTTTATCGACTGCCGCAGTATGTGATTGTCGCGCGGCAGAATTTCTGTTATTGCTCCTACATCGCGGGAGTTTTCAAACACAACCCTGTCGCCAACGGCAACTGGATTTGTTTCCTTTATTCCTTCAAGCCGAATCTTGCCTCTTACTTTACATACATAAGTATTGCCGTCTTCAGCCAGAATGTCATAAAACGATCCAGTAGAACGTAATACTTGTCCCTTCATACTCTAGTTTTTTATAATTCGGATTATGAGCAGGAATTAGCGTGCCAAAACCTTGTTACAGTATTGCATTATCTTTTCTGTCGCTCCGAGATTCTCCTCAACATATTGCTTGGTCACCTCACAAGCCAGCAGAAAGCTAGAAGGAACATTTAACATCTCATACTTGGCTTTTAAGTCGGGGTAATCTCTTATCTCAAAAGCTCCTCCCCTGTTAATCAAATCAACAGCTTCCTGAAACCGCTCATAATTTTTGTTACCAAACAATACAGGAACACCATAACACGCAGCTTCAAGAATGTTGTGAAGTCCTTTTCCAAAACCACCACCTATATATGCAAACTCTCCATACCGGTAAAGCTTTGACAGCATACCTATATTGTCTATAATAAGAACAGTATAGTCATCAAGATTTAGTCCGGAGGCCTGCGAGTATCGAATCGATTTTACACGCAGTGCCTTCTCAAGGTTTGTGATTGACACCTCCGAAATCTCATGAGGCGCAACGATAAACTTAAGCCTGTTTTCATTAATAAAAGGTATAAGTATATCCATATCTTCAGGCCATGAACTTCCTATAACAAAAACACGCTGATCTCCCTTAAAATTTCTTACGATCTCAATCTCATCTGCCTGCTTTACTACCTGATATACCCGATCAAAACGCGTGTCGCCTGTCTGTGCTACACTATTAATTCCTATTGATTGAAGTAACTTTACCGATTCGCTATTTTGAACAAAGAAGTAGGAAAAGTTTTTAAGAATACGTCTGTAAAAACCACCAAGTGAATGGAAGAAAAATTGATCACTTCTGAAAATAGAAGATATTGATATCAACGGAACATTGTACTTTTTTAGTCCAACAGCGTAATGATACCAGAACTCATACTTCACAAATATTGCGAGTACTGGTTTTACTGTTTCGATAAACAACTTTGCATTCTTTGCTGTATCCCAGGGAAGATAGCATACATAATCTGCTAACTCATAATTTTTCCTTACTTCATAGCCGGAAGGTGAGAAGAATGTAAGTAAAATTTTATGTTGCGGGTATTGTTTCCGTATTGCTTCAATTATTGGTCTACCCTGTTCAAACTCACCCAATGAAGCGCAATGCACCCAAACAACCGGAAATGTATTGACGGCAAACTTATCCTTTAACTTATTTGCCCATTGTCTGCGGCCGGTCACAAACGCCTTTGCTTTTGTATTAAAGAGACTGGCCACCTTGATTAGAAGCTGAACGATATATATTGAAAGGCTATAGATTATGGTCATTACGGTTACAAAAATACATCAGTCTTCTCAAAATATTATTACCTCCCTAAACTTCGAATGATTTAAAATAACTAACTTTAAAGTTGATAAACCCCACATAATCATGAAATTACTAAAACAGTTTCCCTTACTCCTGTTTTCTGTGCTTCTATCCTTCTCACAAGTAATTGCGCAGGATGACATTGACAAACTTCTAAATCAAAGTGCGGATGACGCTGAAAAGCTTGTAAGCGCCTATGCCGCTCCGCTGATGAAAAGCGTAAGCTCTGGACTAAATCAGGGTTGGTATAATACCGCTAAGCCACACAAAGTTGCAGGAATTGACATTACCGTAACAGCTAACTTAATGAACATCCCTAAAAAGGAAATGTTTTACAATGTGGCAGACCTTGACCTTCAGGTTGTAGATCTTGATCCATCTTCCCCTCATTATAAAAGCCCGTCCCAGAAGTTAGCACCGACCATTTTTGGATCTGAAGATGAGCCAGTTTTTGTTGTTAACGACCCAACTAACGGTGATTACGGTGATACCTTTAATGGACCTGGAGGTATTGATCTGAAGAAAAATATTAAAATGAATTCTATGCCTGTACCCATCGCCCACCTGGGTATTGGCTTGCCAAAAGGAACTGATCTTAAAATAAGGTTTGTACCTACCGTAGATCTAGGTGATGAAGGGCAACTAAAGATGATCGGGTTTGGTCTTATGCACGATGTAAAACAATGGATCCCCGGTGTAAGAGCATTACCATTTGATCTCTCAGCTTTTGTGGCTTATACCAAATTTGAACTTTCTACTGAGTTTGATGATGAAGGAACCCGCAACGCCAAGGGTGTATTCGAAATGAATGCTACCACCATCCAGGCGCTAATCTCAAAAAAAATCTCTGTTCTTACAGTATATGGGGGCTTGGGTTACAACATTGCCAAATCAAAGCTGGCGCTTCAGGGTGAATACGATATTAATGACGATGGTGATTTTAACGATGCCAGAGAGAAAAACCCATTCGACCTGAAATTTGGATCATCAGGACCACGAATGACAGCAGGGTTCAGATTAAAACTTGCAGTTCTGACCCTTCATGCAGATTATACACTTCAAAAATATAATTGCTTAACTGTAGGGGTTGGTCTTAGTATCCGATAGTATCCTGAAAAACTTAAATATTAAAAGGGTATGGTTGTTATCCATACCCTTTTTATTTGTTTGACAGGACTTTCTCTTCTCCATGCCTTCGTCCTTCTTTTAACTTCTTACACAATCCAATAGAATATCCCCTTCAAAACTCCTGAGTAGATGACCCCTTTGCACTTAGAAAGCTAAGAGCCTAAGTAAATTGACTAAAATTTTGCAACCCTCTAATTCTAAAAATTTGAAGGTTTTGGATGTTTATAAAGTGCTGGATCAGATATCCTGGCAGGACTGATAGTGCGTGATTAAAAAAAGAAGGGCCCTCTTAGGCGGTGAGATGGGCCCTTCTAAACCATATGGTTTAGTGTCCTATGTCTATAAATAGGTTTCGTGTAAGATAAGTAACCATTTTCTATCATATATTTTAACTTTCTTTGCGGTTTATTTAAAGCCATAATTGACGCTTCAGCCAAACATGAAGGAAATACACGTTTTATTCGTATGCCTGGGTAACATATGCAGATCACCTCTTGCGGAGGCGATTTTTAAAAATAAGATCAAACAAAAAGGATTAGAACAACATATATTCTCTGATTCCTGCGGCACTTCAAATTATCACATTGGCGATTCTCCTGATCCAAGAACCATCGCAAACGCAACTAAAAACAGCATTATTATAGAACATTGCGGCCGGCAGCTTTGTGAAGCAGACCTGGAAAAGTTTGATCTGATACTCGCCATGGACAGCAGCAACTTTCAAAATATTTTAAGACTCCCTAACAGCAAAAATCTTCAACATAAGGTTAAGATGATGCGGGACTTTGACCCTTTTGGGGAAGGAGACGTACCTGACCCATACTTTGGTGGTGAAACAGGTTTCCAGGAAGTTTTTGATATTCTTGACAGATCAATGGAAAACCTGATAAACCATTTGCAAGGGCAATACAGTAAAAACTAATTTAACGCCCGGGCAACTAACTGACTTATCTTCGGCGACATGCTTATTGTTGTTGCCACATTCAAGGCATTAGAAGACATTTTTTTTATTGTCTTCTTTAGGATGTCAACCACTTTATCATCCTCATGTTGCTGCGCGAAGTCAGCTAGATAAAACTCTATAAACACTAGACAAACTACATCTTCAAGAAGCTGAGTTTCGGGATGATGTTGATGAAGCTCTTTCTTCTGCAAAAGAAACTTCACCTTTTCAATCATCTCTTCATCATAGCCACAGGTAGCAAGAATAGTAGAGGCGATACGCGCATGGTGAAGGGCCAACCTGCTACGCCACTGCAAATATCCTTTTCTGTCCATTGGAAAAGAATTACGGGGAATCTCCCACCTTCCGATATGCTGACAACGTGCTGCCAGCTGAACATGTTCGTTTGCATCAGGTGCGTAGGCATTAAGCCTTTCCGTCATTCTTACACCATATAAATATTCTTTGGGATACGACTTGCCGTTTACAACCTCCTGGTGCGGGTCGTTTGAATTATAAGCATCAAACGACTCAAAAGCACGCTGTAGTTTAGAAGAAACCATCCCTTAATATAATACAAACCCTAAAAACATTAAACATGTAAACCTTAACTTCTATTTCCTGAACACAGAACAGCGAACATCGAATTTTTAACAACCCATAACTCAGAACATAAAACTAATTAACATTTAACCTTTAACCGAAGTTGTTTTCACCGCCCCCAATCCTTCATTCACCTACTTTGTTCCTTTACCTGCCTAACTACCATGGCTGTGATTAGAAGCTACGCGTACATTTGAATAAAAATAGCAATTATGGAAGCACAGTATAACACATCATCAGGTCCAACAGAAAACAGAGGCTTTGGTGAATCTAGAGGAGCACGTTCGGGACGCATTTTTAGTGGTTTGTTAATAATAACGGCTGGCGTTCTTCTGCTCGCAAGAAAGATGGATATCGGTATACCACACTGGATGTTGTCATGGGAAATGCTTCTGATCCTATTAGGATTTTATGTTGGTGTTCGCCATTCTTTCAGAGGGCCAGTATGGATTGTCCTGATTCTTATTGGATCCCTCTTCATGCTTGATGATATTGATCCCAGTATTCATATTAAAGAATACATTTGGCCTATTGTGATTATTGGTATCGGGCTCGCAGTTATGTTCCGCTCAAGAAGACCACGATCAGCAGAAGGATGGAAGAACTGGGAAGGTGCTGTTGTTGATTCAGGCATACAATCAGACAATGATGTTATTGATTCTGTCGTAATTTTTGGCGGCGTAAAAAAGAACATAATCTCTAAAACGTTTAAAGGAGGAGAAATTACAACAATATTTGGCGGCACTGATTTGAACCTAACTCAAGCTGATGTCCAGGGAAAAATTGTGCTGGATATCACGCAGGTATTTGGAGGCGCAAAACTTATAGTACCTGCACATTGGAAAATACAATCGGACGATCTTGTAAACATCTTTGGTGGTCTTGATGATAAACGCCCTGTGATGCCAGAACCTAACACTGACCACAATAAGGTACTAGTTATCAAGGGCACTTGTATCTTCGGTGGCATTGATATCAAAAGTTTTTAATAATGCCTCTTTTAATAATCTTTATTCAGGCACTGATTATGAATTGGTACATTGCAAAAATCGTATTTAACATTTCAGCAGAAAACACAACGCATAAACCGCAGTTTGATGAACAACTCAGGCTTATTGCAGCTGAAAGCAGAGAAGAAGCTTTTTATAAAGCACGGACATTGGGACTGAGAGAAGAAGATACATTTTTAAATGATAACCATAACAAAGTGAAGTGGGAGTTTATTAACGTAACAGAAATCGTTCCTGTGAAAAACCTTGAAGATGGTATTGAACTTTATTCTCAGATCTATGAAACCGACGAAGCCAAAGCTTACATACATAATGCACATCAAAAAGCTATTTTTATTAGAATGAGTGAGAAGCCAGTATTCTAACATGATCAAAAATCTTTCATACAGAACAACTGTTATTGCTAATGTCTCATGGATAGCAGGATGGACTGTTATCCAGGCACTCATACTTTACATAGTAGTAGGACTTAATTTATATCTGTCGGTTACGGATGCCCTTGTAAACAACATCTTACTCGCAATGGCCGGATACGCCATGTTTCAAGGTTTAAAGTATTATCATCCCGGCCTTACCTACCAGTTAATAGCAGCAACAGTGCTTACTGCTTTCGCGGTGTTGTTATTTCAGCTCGCCACCACTCAGATCTTTCCTGATAATGAAGACTACCTGAATTTTGTAAACAACTGGATTATCATAAGGGGGATTATAAACTGGCTAATGCTTGCTGTGGTTACTGTTCTTAGCTGGTTATGGTTTAATATAAAAGAACAAAAAGAGTCAGAGCTACGAAAACTCACTACTGAGAAACTTGCCCGCGAAGCGGAGCTGGCGAGCCTACGCCAAAAATTACAACCACATTTTCTTTTCAATAGTTTAAACTCAATTAATGCGCTTATCGGCTCACGGCCAGAGGAAGCCCGAAAGATGGTACAACAGCTCTCTGATTTTTTCAGAAGTACATTAAAGAAAGATGACCAACAGCTTGTTCCCTTCTCTGAAGAACTTCAACATCTTGAATTATATCTTGATATTGAAAAAGTACGTTTTGGTCATCGCCTTAAAACACATATTGAACATGATGATGACGCATTGGGCTTAGTACTTCCTGCGTTGTTATTGCAACCTGTTGTAGAAAACGCAATTAAGTTTGGGCTATACGACACCACGGGCGAGATAATAATAAGAATCAAAGCACGCACCGAAAACAACTTTCTTGTTGTGACGGTCGAAAATCCTTATGACCCCGAAACCTCCAAGCCAAAGCAAGGTACAGGCTTTGGCCTAAATGCCATACAACGCAGGCTATACCTACTATATGCAAGACAAGACCTACTAACCACTATGCAGGACGAAGTTACATTTTCAACACAAATAAGAATACCTCAATAATGATCAAAACTATTCTCATTGATGATGAACCGCTTGCACGAAGCGTAATAGCAGAGTACTTACAAACATATCCTGAGCTTGAAATAATTCAGGAATGTAACGATGGTTTTGAAGGTGTAAAAGCAATAACACAACACAAGCCCGATCTTATCTTCCTGGATATACAAATGCCAAAAATCAATGGATTTGAAATGCTTGAGCTTATTGAACAACCTCCGGCTGTAATCTTTACGACAGCGTATGACGAGTACGCACTCAAGGCTTTTGAAGCACATGCCATAGACTACCTGTTAAAACCTTTCGGCAAAGAGCGATTCGACAAAGCCGTTCAAAAATGGCTTATTAAGTATAAACAAACAGAAGTAAAATTAACCCCACCACTTCCCGAGCAAATCAGGCAACCAGAAGAGAGCAATAGAATTGTTGTGAAGGAAGGAGGCAACATCAGGATAATTCCTGTACAGGACATTCAATATCTTGAAGCCTATGACGACTACGTAAAGATCTACACAACAAAGGAAATGTTTCTGAAAAAGAAAACCATGAGCTTCTACGAAAACACTCTTGACGACAAAGAATTTATACGTGTTCACCGATCGTACTTAATACAACTTAGCCATTTAACAAGAGTCGAACCGCTGGAAAAAGACACACACGTAGCACTGTTAAAAAGCGGAGCGCGCATCCCGCTGAGCAAAACCGGGTACGCCAAATTAAAAACAGTGTTAGGACTTTAGTCTCAAATAAAAAGAATTAGTTATTTTCACACCCCCTAAAAGTATCCTTATGGCTAATAAACAACCAGCACTAGTCTTCATTTTTATTACGCTTCTCATTGATGTTATTGGACTTGGCATTATTATCCCGGTACTACCTCAACTGATCCAGGAATTAACTGGTGGAACGCTTAGTGAAGCCTCTCAATATGGAGGATGGATGTTGTTTGCTTATTCTGCAATGCAGTTCTTATGTGCTCCTATAATGGGAGGACTAAGTGATCGCTTTGGAAGAAGACCGGTCTTGCTTGCTTCTCTTTTTGGATTTGGGTTAGATTATATCCTGATGGCTTTCGCTCCTACCATAGCCTAGTTATTCCTGGGGCGTCTCATTGCCGGCATGATGGGTGCCAGTTTCACAACAGCTTCAGCATACATTGCAGACATAAGTACACCTGAGAAAAGAGCACAGAACTTTGGATTAATAGGTGCAGCCTTTGGATTAGGGTTTATTGTAGGACCACTCATTGGTGGACTGTTAGGACCTTATGGTGCACGTGTTCCTTTTATTGTTGCTGCTGCATTAACATTACTTAACTGGCTCTATGGATTCTTTATCTTACCTGAGTCTTTATCAAAAGATCATAGAAGAAAATTTGAATGGAAGAGAGCGAACCCTATTGGATCATTAATGAATCTAAAAAGGTATCCTGTTATTACGGGGCTCGTTGCCTCACTTGTGCTCGTCTACATTGCTGCACATGCCGTACAAACCAATTGGCCTTACTATACAATAGAAAAATTCCACTGGGATAGCAAAATGATCGGAATTTCATTAACTGTAGTAGGATTTGTATTTGCGGTGGTGCAGGGTGGCTTAATCCGTTTTATCATCCCCAAGTTAGGTCAGGAAAAAAGCGTATACGTAGGGTTAGGATTAAGTGCTGCTGGCTTTGTTTGTTATGCGCTAGCAACTGAAAGCTGGATGATGTTTGCCTTTACCATCGTATATTGTCTCGGTGCTATTGCTGGCCCGGCATTGCAAGGTATTATATCAACGGTAGTGCCGCCCAATGAACAAGGCGAATTACAAGGTGCTTTGACAAGTCTCATGAGCATTACCTCTGTTGTTGGTCCTCCGTTAATGACAACCACATTCGCATACTTTATTGAAAAGGATGCACCCATTTACTTACCTGGAGCTCCCATGTTACTTGGCGCCGTGTTGACGATTGTTGCTACCATTATGGCGCGTAATACATTGAAGAAGAATCTTAAAAATGCCATTCCTTCACAACCTGTTGTCAACACTGAAGTAATGTCACACTAAGTATCCAACATATCATGGTTTTCGATTTTTTCTTTAAAAGCATATCCAGGCACATAAAGCTTACGGATGAAGAAATTGAATTAACCAAACCCGTACTCAGGCATAAGAAGTTGAGAAAAAGACAATACCTTTTACAGGCCGGCGATGTTTGTAAAGTAGAAACATTTGTTATAAAAGGATGTCTTCGTGCTTATACCGTTGATGATAAAGGTCATGAGCACATTGCCATGTTTGCCATTGAAGGATGGTGGATCTCTGACTTCTACAGTTTGCTAACCGGCAGCGAAGCCTCACAGAATATTGATGCGCTGGAGGATAGCGAGGTATTTTGTATTGAGAAAACAGACCTTGAAAACCTCTACCTCCAGGTACCCAAGTTTGAACGTCTCTTCAGAATCCTCCTGCAAAATGCCTTTGTTGCCCATCAGCAACGCATCCTAGCAGGGATAAGCCAGACCGCTGAAGAACGTTACAAATCCTTTATAGGAAAATATCCAACTATCGAGCAACGTGTACCTCAACACCAGATTGCTTCCTACCTCGGAATAACCCCTGAAACCATCAGCAGGATCAGAAAACTGCGTTAAAAACGCGAGCCATTTTTACTTTATTGATCTACATCAAGATCATTTCCTGCGCTACATCAATGCCGCAGCGGTATAGTCATGTCAACTTTGCTGTACAAAAACAAACACAAAGTTATGACTACACTAAAACAAAAACTCGAAGAACTAAATGATCTGGTTCTTCGTGGCAACGCACTCGAAGCTTTTGAAAAGTTTTACCATCCTGATGTTGTGATGCAGGAAAATGAAAACGCACCTACCATAGGCAAAGAAGCCAACCGTGCACGTGAGATTTAATTCTTCTCGGCAATTACAGAATTCAGAAATGCGGAAGTAAAAGGTATTGCCACAGGCGATAACTTTTCAACAGTTATCTGGCACTATGACTACACGCATAAAGAATGGGGCACCAGGAAATATACGCAGGCGTCTGTTCAACATTGGAAAGACGGCCTCATCATCAAAGAACAATTCTTCTACGGAAACTAAAAATTTACAACAATGACAACGAATCAAAATACATTCAAGAATATTTCATTACTAATTATGAGGCTAGCACTGGGCATCGTAATCTTTCCGCATGGCGCTCAAAAGCTTCTCGGGTGGTTTGGAGGATATGGCTTTGACGGCACCATGAATTACTTTACCTCTTCTGTGGGTATACCTTATATAATCGGGTTACTGGTTATTATCGGCGAAAGCTTTGGGGCCATTGCCATTATACTTGGACTATTCGGAAGATTTTCTGCTGCAAGTCTTTTCATCATCATACTCGGGGCACTTTATTTTGATCATGCACAGCACGGTTTCTTCATGAACTGGTTTGGCAACCAGAAAGGCGAAGGTTATGAGTTTGATCTCTTAACATTCGGATTAAGCATACCCCTGCTATTACAAGGCAGTGGAGCTTATTCTCTGGATGCTGTACTTGAACGAGTATTAAAGAGAAGAGAGCGCTCAGATCTTGCATCGGTGTAGTATGCAAAACGCCTGGTATGCATTTATACATCCAGGCGTTAACAATTATAAAACTTAACAAAAATTAATTAAGGAGAAATTGCTTTACAAAGGCTATGGTAGCGTAAAACTGGAAGTCGGCATTGTTCTTCTTCCTGAAACCATGACCTTCATCTTTTGCCATTAGAAACCATACAGTTCCACCATTTTGTTTTATTTTATCTTTCATCTGTATCGATTCTGTGTAAGGTACACGAGGGTCATTTCCGCCCTGTACAATAAATAAAGGTTTCTTTATTTTATCCGTGTGGTTAAGCGGTGCAATCTTCTCAAAGAACTCAGCCATCTTCGGATCGCGCTCATCGCCATATTCAACTCTTCTCAAATCTCTTCTATAGGCTTCTGTGTTCTTCATAAACGTGTTGAAGTTTGAAATCCCAACAACATCAAGCGAACACCGTATTTTATCGCTATACAAATAAGCAACAGCCAACGTCATGTACCCGCCATAGCTTCCGCCGGTAATCATAATTCTGTCTTTATCAAGATCGGGTTGTTGTGCTATCCAATCTATTAAGGCACCAATGTCTTTTACTGACTCTTCGCGCTTCACACCATTATCAAGGTCTACAAAAGTTTTACCATAACCGGTAGAACCTCTCACGTTAGGATAAATAATAGAGACGCCAAGCTCATTGAGGAAGTAATTAGATCGACCTTGAAATACAGGTAATGATTGGCCTTCCGGGCCACCGTGAATATTAATAACGACAGGTCGTTTTCCTGTAAACTTAGATGAAGCCTTATACAGAAAGCCAGAGATGTTTTTTCCATCGAACGTTTTCCATGTGATTAATTTTGGCTCCTGTAGTGTAGATATATCCATTCCGCCAAGCTCACTTTCCGTCCAGCGTGTCAAAGCTTTTGTATCCGTGTTGTATTCATAGACATCTGACGACGAGTTGTATGTTACATACGTAATCCCTACTGATTTCGAATCTCCAGACCAGCTAACACCTCCCATTACTCCAGTTGGCAAATTAGCTATGGCACTGTATTGATTATTAGCTGTTGACAGTATGTATAATTTGGAGACACCATTTTCATTGGTAATAAAAGCCAATTGCTTGCCGTCCTTCGATAATTCAGCATCCTCTACATCCCAGGGTATATTGGTAATATAATTGATCTTTTTATTCGCCAGTTCATAATAAGCAAGTCTGTTAAACTCATTGTCTTTATTGGTGATCAGGTAAAGGCCCTTACCATCTTCAGTTAGCGCTATACCAGAAAATGAAGATCGCTCATCTTTCTCAGGCAATAACCTGGTTTTATTTCCCGTAGCTAAATCAAGCATATACAACCGTGACTCATTAACAGAAATACCTTCGCTGATCAGAAGCTTGCTATCATCTACAGACCAATCAACAACACCCCATCCGCCACCAGTATTTTGAGCTACCAGCTTTTTAGAGGCAGAATCAAGCGGATTCATAACAAAGATATCCCTGTCTTTTCCGTTTCGTTGTGTAGATCCGTATGCAATCCGGTCGCCTTTTTCGCTCCACCTGATTCCTCCATTTTGGCTGCGTTTTCCATTGGTCAATAGCGTGATCTTCTTATTCGAAAAGTCGTAGCGATAGATCTGCGAGAACTCATTACCACCAATATCTTTAAGAAAAAGAAAGTAAGAACCTGCTACAGGGTCGAACGTTGCTGAACCAACAGGCTCATCAAAAAAGGTAAGCTGCTTCCTGTCACCACCAGGAAACGCCACATGGTGTATCTGATTACTGTTTCCAAAACGTGTACCGATGAGCATTTCCTTTTTTAAAGGATGCCATTCTACAAGCGATGCACCACGTGACTCTGTGTAACTTTTAACATCACTCACAAGCGTAACAGGCAATGCAGGTATTCCTTCGGTAACAAGATTGTCAGGAACGGGTATGTTTTGTTGAGCAAGAGACGGCATTGCTAGCAGAGAAACCAGTATGCCTCTAATAATCTTTTTCGGTATCATGTCTTTTCAGGTTAATAATTGAAGTAAGGTATGCATTACGGATAAAATTGTAAAATTGATCTTAACCTAACAGCATACTTCCTACTTATCTCGTAACGATAAAAAAGAACTTGCTTTACCTATAATTTAATATAATCTATTCAGATCGCAACGAATGCACCGGATTTCCCATTGATGCCCTGATTGTTTGAAAGCTTACGGTAATAATGGTGATGATCAAGGCACATGCCGCGGAAAGTATGATAACCCATACAGATACACTTACCCGATATGTGAATTGTTGCAACCATTCGTCCAGGTATAACCACGCAACAGGTATTCCGATCACACATGCTATCAAAACAGTTTGCACAAATTCAACAGACAACATTGTCCATAAGTTACCAACCGATGCGCCCAGAATCTTGCGAATACCAATCTCCTTTCTTCGTTGTTCGGCAACAAAAGAGGCCATTCCAAACAAGCCCATACAACTGATGAATATGGCCAGCACTGCAAAGGTACTGGCAAGCTTTCCAACACGTTCTTCACTGGCAAACTTGCGGGCATATTCCTCATCCACAAACTTATAGTCGAACATGGCTGATGGGATAACAGCCTGAAACACCTTCTCTATTTTTGATAACGCTTCACTCATGCTCATCGCGGGATTGACCCGTATTGTAATCATGTAAGCTTCTTCATAGCTTAGTTTGTAAGCGGTAGGTTTTACAGGGTCATATGGAGAAGTCATTACCATATCTTTGATGACACCAATTACCTTACGTTTTTTTCCATCCCAAACGATCTCCTCATCGAGCGGGTTTTCAAAGTTCATAAGTCGTGCTGCTGTTTCATTCAGCACAACTGCAGTTGAATCCGTGGAGTGTTCTCGGGAAAAGTCGCGGCCTTGCACAAATTTCCAACCAATGGTTTTTCCAAAATCGTGTGTCACAGCCATGGTTACAAAGTCTGCCTGAACATTCGGATCTTTTCCGCGCCAGGCAAGCGAACTGGAATTAAACCATACTTCAGTTGCAGGATTAGATGACTCCGCCATACCTTCAACAGCTGATGACCGCATGAGCTCATTTCGCAATGTCTCAGAGTTGTTATTGCTAAAGAATTCGTCGAGCGTCTTTCGCACCATAATAAGTCCATCACGCGTATAGCCAACGGGGCGGTTCTTGGCATACTGAACCTGTTGCCAAATGACAACCGTTCCTATAATCAATGCAATGGAAACTGTAAATTGAACGATAACCAGAACCTTGCGTGGAGTGGCTGAAAACCTACTTGTTCTGAATGTACCTTTCAACACCTTCACCGGTTGAAATGATGAGAGATATAACGCAGGATAACTTCCTGAAATGAAACTGGTGAACAAAATAAATATCAAACTGGCTCCCCAGAAGTACAGATTATCCCACGGCCATGTCATCCGTTTATCAGTAAGCTCATTAAATACAGGCAATAGGGCTGTAACCAACGTAAGTGCTATGCAATAAGCACACACTACTACAGCGAATGACTCGGAAAGGAATTGCTGGATAAGCTGCGATCGCATGGAGCCGATCGACTTTCGTATGCCCACCTCTTTGGCGCGTTTCTCCGACTGCGCTGTGCTCAGGTTCATGAAGTTGATACACGCCAGGAACAAAACAAACGCACCAATAATACCAAACAACCACACAAACTGAATTCTGCCACCAATAGATTTTCCATCTTTAAATACCGAATACAGGTGCCATCTCGACATGGGCTCGAGAAACAGCTCGGGCTTCTCTGCCCCGGCTTGCTCTTCCGAAATATTTTTCTTCTTCAGATCGCCGATGGCTTGATTGACTTCATCAAGCGATAAGCCAGGCTTCAGCTCTACAAATGTTGAAACCGTTTTGCTCCAATTGTGAGTATCTGCTTCCAGCCACGCATTGCGTGCTACCCACATGTCCCAGCTTGCCAGGAATTGTATATCATGAAAGCGGGAATTGTAAGGCATTTGTTCAAAGACGCCAGTCACTTTCACATCAATATTATTATCAATTCTGATAGTCTGATTCAAAGGATTCTTGTCACCAAACAAAGCTTTTGCAGCAGGCTCTGAAAGAACGATGGACGACTGATCCTGTAAACTTGCCAGCGAACCCAGTTTGATGTTGTAACTAAACATTTCCAGCGCTGCAGGCTCTATGAATGTTCCGTTCTGCATGAGTTTCTTTTCACCTACTTGCAACAAGTGATTGTTCTCCCACCACGCCGTAACTACATGCTTAAAATAGTTGCCGTAAGTAGTTTTCAACTCCTGATGCGTAGGCATAGGACACTCAGCACGTGTCGTAACCTGATCGTTTACTGTCTGATTCATATAGACCTGAGCAATCCGATCGTAGTTCTTATGATTTTTATTGAACGACAACTCGTCGAACATCCACATCCCGATAAGGATGACAACGGCCATTCCGATGGCTAGGCCTGCTATATTAATAGAAGCATATCCGCGATTGCGCTGTAGGTTACGAATGGCCACCCGGAGAAAGTTGATAAGCATAGGAGTCTATTTATTTTATCACCCCCCAATCCAACAAGTATGCCACGTACTTGCACGCCAGATAGAGCGCATTACACGTTATCTAAAAGTACTGATGTCCAATGCCGGACCAGGACGACCGCCTTCGGTCAGGATTCATCAAATTGTCGGATAGAAGCAGGTACCAACCGCCATCAGAGTACCTTCGGTTCGGATTTCATGGTGAAATAGGGCAAAAACAGGGAAAATAGGGTGTTTTATCGGTAAAAAGGCGGTTTTTCCCTATGTTATCCGAACCAAGACCCTATCACCACCCTATCACCATGGTTCTCAATTTAGAGGCACTCCCGTACCTACAAGCAATCTTAAGGAGGGCGAGCAGTTTAAGATGCAAGAATCCAGTCATCGGAATCGAGCATCAAAGGCTTTTCCATAGATACAGCGTAGCATACGCCTCCCAGCCCTTGTATTTCTTGAATATCTTCTTCACCTCGTCGAGGGTTGGTTTGCGGTCCATCTTCTTGAGATTTTTGATGGCGTTATGGATGCCCGCATCTTCCAGGGGGAAGGCATCAGGATAGCGAAAGGTTTTCATTAAGGCATAGTTGGCGGTCCAGTTGCCGACACCTTTGATCTTTATTAGCTGTTCTTTGGCTTCCACCAACGGAAGCCCTGCCAGCTTTTCTTTGGAGATTTCGCCGGATGCAAAAGCTTCGGCAATGGTAATGGTATACTTACTTTTTTGTCGTGAGAACTGAAGGGGTAACAGTACGTCATCATTAAGTGTGGTTACCAGCTTGGCTGTTGGAAAGAGATAGAACGATTCATTATTCCAGAATAAGCGTTCGCCAAACTTCTCAACAAATCTTGCTTTCAGCGTGTAGGCAAATTGTAAGTTAATCTGCTGACCCAATACAGCCCATACAAGCGATTCGAAAAGATCGGGCTGGCCCATAATTCTGTAACCATAAAATTTATCGACAAGTGGTTGGAGTAATTTATCTTTTGCTGCCAATGCATAAAACGGTTTTAAGTCCGTCTCCAGGTCAAACCATTCCTGAACATAGGCTCTGATCCAATCTTTCGCTGATGATGTTGGCTCGCCATTAAGAAATTCAACAATCAATGTCTTCCCGCTACAGCGGATTCTGCAAAGCATTTTTTCATCATTAAACTTTAACGCTTTAAGTACCGTGTCGTTCTCAACCTGATGCAGCAGTTCGCGAGGCGAGCGCTTCAGAAACTCCAGGTTAAGATTAAAATCAAATTCTTCCGGCAGTGACAGTTGCATTTTCGACATACAGCAAAGTAGCTGGTTTCTTTAGGTAAATACAAATACAGACTAAAGGTTAGCAAGATTCGGGTTGAGAAACGCGTTAGCCACTTCCATCTTTACTTAAAAATTATAGCGATGACAAACCTGGAATTACTTGATTGGAAATTGCTTTATCAGGATTTGAATGAACATGGTTTTGCAAAAATAAAAAACGCGCTCTCAAAAGAAGATTGTGGTAGTCTTATTGAGGGTTATCACGCAACGGCTCGCTACCGCAATACCATTGTAATGGAACGCTATCGTTTTGGTAAGGGAGAATATAAATATTTCAGTTATCCGCTTCCTGCGCTTATTCAACAACTGCGAAACGAACTCTATACTCCCCTTGCAACGCTGGCTAATGCATGGATGCAGCATTTACAAATCGACAATCAATACCCGTTGGATCATGATACTTTTATAAAGAGCTGTCATGCGGTAAATCAATTGCGACCAACACCTTTGATCTTAACCTATGAGGCAGGCGGGTACAATACATTACATCAGGATCTGTACGGAGTGTTGTATTTTCCTTTTCAGATACTCTTTGTTCTTAACCAGGAAGGAAAGGATTATGAAGGCGGCGAGTTTGTGATGACAGAACAAATACCGAGAGCGCAGTCGAGGGCGCATGTATTGAAATTAGATGCGGGAGATGCGCTGATCTTCACAACAAATTTCCGTCCTGCAAAGGGCAGCAAAGGATACTACCGCGCAAACATGAAACACGGTGTGAGTACCGTAACATCCGGAAGGCGTTATGCCCTTGGAATTATTTTTCATGATGCCCAATAACATGTACCTCCATCAACATCTTACCGAGAAAGAAGTATGGCGATTGATACGATCGGGTAAAATTGCCATAGCCGGCAACATCAAGTTGAAAATATATGGCAAGCTCAACTGTTCATCGGGTAAGCGAATGAAAAAGCAAAACCGAATCTTTTTCACCTCTGTTGAAGAAGCATTGCAGCAAGGATTCAGGGCGTGTAAAAGATGTTCCCCGTAAGGGAAGAATCACAAGAAACGGGTTTCACTTCAATAACACGTACCACATCTTTACAAGACCAAGAATCAAGAAACCAGCATCGAGAATCGAGTATTCAGAATCTAAATTATCTTTGTATGCCATTGACATCTGAACAGCACCATATCAATTACCTACGCATAGAGCAGGCGATAAAATACCTTGAAGCGAATTTTATGAGCCAGCCTGACCTTGATGAGGTAGCAGAGAAAGTACACCTGAGTCCTTTTCACTTTCAGCGCATCTTCACCGAATGGGCCGGCATCAGTCCCAAGCGGTTTCTTCAATACCTTACCGTTGATTACCTGAAAGATAAACTTCTGGCATCTAAAAACATTTTGGAAGCAGCTGAATCAGCAGGGCTTTCCAGCCAATCGCGCGTGTTCGACCTGTTTACCACCCTTGAAGCTGTAACACCACATGAATATAAACTTCATGGTTCCGGTATTCAAATCGAGTATGGCTTTCATCCTACCCCATTTGGTATTTGTCTTATTGGTGTTACCGAAAGAGGAATATGCTGGATGTCGTTTTTATTATCGGACGAAGATCAGCGTACATCATTGGAAGAGATGAAAGCATATTGGCATAACTCTGTCTTCCATCAGAACCAGCAACTTACACAAGAGTTTATCAACCAGATATTTCTTCAGGCCAACACCACCAAGAAACTTCATGTATTTGTAAAGGGTACCAACTTCCAGGTAAAAGTCTGGGAGGCATTACTCCGCATTCCATCAGGCCACATAACAACGTATAAAGACATTGCACAGCTTATTGAAAAACCAAAAGCGATGCAGGCCGTGGGCTCAGCCGTTGGCTCTAACCACATTGCCTACCTCATCCCCTGCCACCGCGTGATACGCAAGGATGGCATCCTCGGTGAATACCGGTGGGCATCAGCACGCAAGAAGAGCATGATAGGCTGGGAAATGGCGAAGGGGGAAAGTCGGTTCTGAGTTCGGGGTTCAGGGTTAGGTTGTTACAGGTTTCAGGTTTTTAACCTTTTAACAACGTGTAACCTGAAACCTCAAAACTTGCAACAACTCAGTTCGATTGTTTAAAGCTAAAGGCTTAAGGTTGTTCCCAGCATCAAGTTTCCAGATTCAAGAATCCGGTATCAAGAATCCAGCATCCAATTCCCAGCATCCACAATATTACATACAAATATAGAATTAATATCAACCATTTTACATACATTTACGTAATTAATAAAAAGAACACGTATGAAAGGTTCAAACCTGGGTGAGTTTGAAGAACTTGTATTGCTTACGGTAGCCGCACTTGTTAATGATGCTTATAGCGTAGGCATCTGCGATGAATTGACAAAGTACACAGGCCGCGAAGTGAAGTTGGGTGTAGTTCATGCTGTATTGAACAGACTTGAAGATAAAGGACTTGTGAAAAGTTCACTCGGCGAAGCTACCAATGTAAGGGGAGGCAAAAGAAAAAGATACTACACAGTTACCAATGCGGGCAAGGCATCGCTTCTAAAAGCAAAAGAAGTGCGTGATCAACTTTGGAGTCTTATTCCTGATTTCGGTTTTAAAGCCATCTGATGAAAAAGCAAAAAGACCCTCATCCTCCCCGTTGGGCACAGCGCTTGTTGGCCTGGTATTGCAAACCAGAACTGCTTGAAGACCTGGAAGGCGACTTGAATGAATATTTCAGAAGGAATCTAAAAAACAAGAGTATCGCACGTGCCAGGATCATTTATGTTATTGATGTCTTAAAATTCTTCAGACTATATACTATCCGCAAACCCGAGTTCATCAACCTTTTAATTCATTTCATCATGCTAGTTAGCTACATCAAAACATCAGGACGAAATATCGTTCGTAACAAGTTGTTCTCAAGTATCAACATCGTTGGTTTATCCATAAGTATGTCGGTGGGTCTTATTATGATTAGCATGTTGTGGGATCTGTTTTCGTATGACCGTTTTCACGAGAACCACGATCGCATTTACAGGATTATTTCAAAATATCAATTCCTCGACCATAAAGACAATAGCTTTATGGCAACAACATCGTTGAAAGCTGCAAAGGCAATTAAAGAAGAATTTTCCGGAATAGAAGACGTGGCCATATTTGGCTGGGCATTTAACGGTGATGTTTCTTATAATGATAAGACTATTCCTTTATCAGGCTTTTGGGCAAATGAAGCCGTATTTAAAGTATTCTCTTTTGAATTGCTTCAGGGTAATCCTGCAACAGCACTGAAGCAACCCTTTGCCATAGTTCTTACCGAAAAATCGGCAAAGAAGATGTTTGGTGATGTTGATGCGCTGGGCAAAACCATCAACCTCAAAGACAAGCAATACACCATTACCGGCATTGTAAAAGATGTTCCTACTTTTTCCCACATCAAGTTTGATATGCTGACCTCGCTTAGCACACGTGAAGTACTGGAAAAAAACAACAAGCATGAGATGGCCTGGAATAACATATGGAGTACATGGGCATACGTATTAATGCCACCGCGTGCCGACCTAAACACTTTTCAACAAGAGTTAAATAAACTAAGTGAACGGGAAGACAAAACTATAAAGCATACACATATCCAACTGGCACTGCAGCCCTTAACCAACATTATGGCTGGCGAAAACCTGAATAACCAGATTGGAACAACAATAGGGAGTACCGTGGTATGGATATTAGGCAGCCTTTCGTTTATCGTTATATTATCAGCGTGTTTTAATTATACCAATCTTTCGATTGCAAGGTCGTTGCGCAGATCCAGAGAAGTAGGAATAAGAAAATCAATTGGAGCACTGAAGAGTCATGTTGTATCTCAATTTATTGTCGAATCCGTATTCATTTCTTTGTTGGCATTGCTCGTTGCATTCGGACTATTTTTAGTTATCAGACCTCATTTTATCAGTCTCGAATCATCACTGCAAATGCTGAAGTTACAACTTACTCCTGCATTGGTGCTTCTTTTCATTTTATTTGCGATAATGGTGGGCGTTTTGGCTGGGTTGTTCCCTGCATTGTTCTTCTCGCGCATAAATGCCGTGCAGGTATTAAAGAATTTAGGATCTGTGCCTGTATTGAAAGGACTAACCCTTCGTAAAGTACTTATTGTATTTCAATACAGTCTTTCCATCATAGCTATTACTGCTACCCTTATCATTTACAAACAGTACAAACACTTTATTTCATTTGATCTTGGCTTTTCAACAGCCAACATCCTTAACATTTCGCTTAAGGACAATAAAGCAGAATTGCTGATAAAGGAGCTTTCAGAACTACCGGAAGTAAAAGGCATTTCTCAATCATTGCTTGTTACCAGTGTTGGTAATTATTGGGGTGTTCACATGAAAAACCCAAATAATCCAACAGACTCTGCTGGTGTATACTATAACAGTGTTGATGAAAACTACCTGCCTCTTCATAATCATGAATTAATAGCAGGAAATAATTTTACCGCGAACACGCAGGACTCAATAGAAACCGAAGTAATCGTAAACCAACATGTATTAAAGCGATTTAATATTGCAGAACAAAATCCTGCAAAAGCAATTGGCGAGGTAGTAAAAGTTGACGGAAAAGATTTACGCATCATTGGTGTAATAAAGAATTTTGAATATGGCAAGGTTAATAATAACTCAGGCAAGGAAGTTATTATACGCTACCTGAAAGAAAAGCCACGTCATTTGAATGTAAAGATATTATCAGCTGATTGGCCCGCAACGTATGCCGAGCTGGAAGCCATCTGGAAGAAAATAGATCCTGTACATCCCTTCGAAGCAAAGTTTTATGATGATCAAATTGAAGAGGCATTCAATGGATTAAAAGCTGCAATGAAATTAGGAGGTTTTCTCGCTGTGCTGGTAATTTGTATTGCTTCAGTGGGTTTACTTGGAATGGTAATTTTTACAACAGAAACACGCCTGAAAGAAATCAGTATCCGTAAGGTGATGGGTGCAAGCGAAAGAGGACTACTTTATTTACTTAGCAAGAGTTTTTTAACATTGCTACTCATTGCAGCGTCTATCGCTCTTCCGCTAATCTACTTCTTCTTTCAACAAGTATTATTTCCAGAAATTGCCAATCATGCTCCACTAAATCTCAGCGAGCTTTTCGTTGGTGTTATAGCAGTACTCTTACTTGCCCTTGTCATAATTGGAACTCAAACATTTAAAGTAGCGAGAACGAATCCTGCTGAAATATTAAAATCTGAATAGTTATAATTATAAAAGCCGGAGTAGTAGTTGCACTCCGGCTTCCTCAATCTTTCTAAATTAAATATTTCGTTTTAATATTCATCCTTCTTTCTCCTCGCAGACGTATGATCTGTTATGGGATTTCCCTTTTTATCAAATCGAAAAACTCGCTCTTCATTACCATCACCAACATAAACTATATATATTTTCTTGCGCTTCTCATAATAAAAATCAGCTTCCTCCCATCCTTCATACTGTTCACTTTCACTTAACGTTCTCCTTACATCTACTGGAATCTCCTCAGGCTCAACAGCTACAACGCCTTTCTTACTATGATTCAATTTCCCTTTGTTGTTCTTAAGCAAAGTATCATCCTGAGCAATACTTTCGGTGAACGTTATTATTACTATAAATAATGACGTTATTATTAATGATGCTATTCTCATACAATGATTCTTTAGGATACCCATAATAAGTACATGCCAGCTGTAATAAATTCCTTTATCAAAAGGATGAACAAAAGTTTAATTCGTTAGAAGGACTGACTAATATATTATTAATAGCGACCAGCCAGACAAATGACCAGACTATATCCGGAAATCGCATCCTCGTTTCCGACCTTTTAAATCGAATGCGCCCTACCCGAGCCGGTCTTGGCGCGTAAAAGCTGCAGGGGAACCAGGTAATACCTTAGCCTTATGATGTTTCATAAGCCTGGCTCTAATCTTTAAGTTATTCGGCTAACACACATTAGTTACACACCTAAACTGTAAAAAAGTTTACAAAGTTTATTATCACTTCTTGCAAGTGACAACAAAATCACTTTATCTTTATATCATCAAGACTACGAGAAATGAATCTTAACAACACTTTTTACTTTTATTACTACTTTTTTGGAGCCCAGACGGGACTTTAAGAGTAGCGTGTTGTTAAAAAATAACAAATAAACTCAGAGAAGTCCCGGCAAAACCGGGACTTTTTGTTTTATGGCAAAGAAGAAAAAAACAAAAGTTGCAATTCAAGGTATAGCTACAAGTTTTCACGAGATAGCTGCGCTTACGTATTTTAATGAAGCTATTGAAACAGTAGAATGCCTCTCCTTTCATGATCTCTGCGAGAGCCTGAAGAATGGCACTTCTGATTTTGCAGTGATGGCTATTGAGAATTCTATAGCAGGAAGTATTCTTCCAAACTACTTCTTATTACAGAGTTATCACTTTAATATTATTGGAGAGCTCTATTTACCCATACACATGCACCTGCTAGCGTTGCCTGATGTAAAGCTGGCGGATATTAAGACCATCGAATCTCACCCAATGGCTATACGGCAATGCACTGAGTTTATTCATACACTGAATGGCGTTGAGGTTCGCGAAAGTGATGACACCGCCTTATCAGCAAAACGTGTAAAAGAACTAAAGCTAAAGAACACTGCGGCTATTGCCAATGAATTTGCAGCGAAGAAATATGGATTACAAATTCTTGAGAAGAGGATTGAAACAAACAAAAAGAACTTTACAAGGTTCTTAGTTCTTTCAAAAAAGAGCAATGGAAAGATTGAAAGCAATAAAGCTTCACTAAGCTTTGAAGTAGCCAACGAAGTAGGAAGCCTGGCTGATGCATTAATGACTTTCAAGAACAACAATATTAACCTAAGTAAAATACAATCAATACCTATTATAGGTAAGCCCAGCGAGTACTCCATTCATATTGATGTAGAATGGAAACGAAGAAAGAACTACGATGAAGCGATGCGCGAGGTGCTAAGACAAGTAAAAAACCTGAATGTGTTAGGAGAATACAAGAAAGCAAAAATTGAATACAGATAAAAACAATAGGCAGTAAGCAGAAGCAGAAGGCAATAAATAGCAACACCAAATGCCGATACTAATGACCATTGACTAATGCCTAATGACAGTGACTACTATGATACAGACAGCCAATAGAATTGCCAGCGTAGAGGAATATTACTTCAGCAGAAAGCTTGCCGAAGTAAGGGGCCTTGACACGCCAGAGTTACGAGTGATAAATCTTGGTATAGGAAGTCCGGATCAGGCTCCCTCATCAAATGCTATTGAAGCGTTGATAACCTCTGCCAAAAATCCTGCAAATCATGGTTATCAGAACTACAAGGGTATTCCTGCATTAAGAAAAGGCATTGCTGATCTTTATAAAAATATTTACGACACCCAACTTGATCCTGAGTCTATGATCTTACCCCTCATGGGATCGAAAGAAGGGATTATGCACATCTGCATGGCTTTTGTTAATGAAGGAGAAGAAGTATTGATTCCTAATCCAGGATATCCTACTTATTCATCAGTGGCAAACCTCGTTGGCGCAAAGCTTCGTACCTACGACTTGAAAGAAGAATTGAACTGGGGTGTTGATATAGAAGCGTTAAAGAAAAGTGACTTATCTAAAGTGAAGCTTATGTGGGTGAACTTCCCCCATATGCCTACTGGCAGAACGGCTTCAAGGGCTGAATTGAAAGAACTGGTAGACCTTGCAAGAAAGCACCAGTTCCTCATTGTTAATGATAATCCTTATAGCATGATTCTTAACGATGTGCCTATGAGTATACTCTCCATTGAGGGAGCTGAGGATATTGCACTTGAATTAAACTCTCTTTCTAAATCACACAATATGGCAGGCTGGCGAATAGGATGGATTGCGGGTAAGAAAGAATATATCGATGCGGTTTTGAAGGTTAAAAGCAACATGGATTCCGGAATGTTTTTAGGTCTTCAGCACGCAGCTGTTGAAGCTTTGAAAAATGGAAAAGAATGGTTCACATCATTGAACAAGATGTATGCTAATAGAAAGAAAGCAGCAAAACAACTTTTGGATCTTCTAGGGTGTTCATACGCCGAAAACCAATCGGGTTTGTTTGTATGGGCAAAAGCTCCCGACACCATTAAAGACATCGAGAAGTGGATTGACGAAATCCTCTACGGCACAAAAGTCTTCATCACACCCGGATTCATCTTTGGGGAGGCAGGCAGAAGATATATCCGTATCTCCCTATGCTGTACGGTAGAAATGCTGCAGGAAGCTTTGGACAGAATTCAAAAGTTTACTGCCAGCAAACAATTAAATCAATCCAAAACAGTTACCGCTTAACATGAAAACAACAGTAATTGGAGTTGGATTAATTGGAGGTTGTATAGCTATTGATTTGCGTAAATCGGGCCTTGCAACAAAACTTGTGGGCGTAGACCAAAATCCAGCTCATGCAACTAAAGCGGTTGAATTAGGATTAGTAGATGAAACTACTACGCTAGAAGAAGCTATAGCTGATGCTGACATCATTATCACGGCAATTCCTGTAAACGCGATACGTTCTGTTATTATAAAAGTCCTTGAACGCATTAAACCCAGAGCAGTAGTTATCGACACAGGATCAACGAAATCACAAATCTGCAAAGCTATAGAAGGCAATGCCAAACGTAAACAGTTTGTTGCTGCGCATCCTATTGCAGGCACAGAAAATTCGGGACCAGAGGCAGCCTTTAGTGGTTTATTTACACAAAAGACAAATATTATCTGCGAACAGGAGAAGTCATCAGCAGAAGCCCTTGAGGTAGCAAACCGTGTTTTTGAAGTATTGGGTATGAGAACCATTTTTATGGATCCTGTTGAACATGACAAACATGTAGCTTACGTATCACATTTATCTCACGTAAGTGCTTTCCTTCTCGGACAAACCGTTCTTGATATCGAGAAGGACGAAAAGAATATTTTCAACCTGGCAGGCAGTGGTTTTGCGTCAACGGTTCGCTTGGCAAAGAGTTCTCCTGAAATGTGGGCTCCTATATTCGAACAGAATGCAGAATATCTTAGCCAGGCATTATTGGAATACATCATGCATTTACAGAAGTTTCAATACTACCTGATGAAACGCGACGTAAAAGAACTGCATCGCATCATGACAGATGCAAACAGAATCAGAAAAGTACTTGAAGGCATTGAACATAAACAACAACAAAATCAATTAGTAGCAAAATAAAACCAATCCATATGAAGAAGGCATTGCAATTACAGTCTATCTCTACCTGGTTACCAACAGCAAGCAAACCAGTTATTATCAGCGGTCCATGCAGCGCTGAAACAGAAGATCAAATGATCGCTACAGCAAAACAAATTGCAGCAACGGGTAAAGTACACGCATTACGTGCTGGTATCTGGAAACCACGCACACGCCCTGGTCAGTATGAAGGTGCAGGTGAAGAAGGATTGAAATGGCTCATTCAGGCGAAGAAGGAAACAAAACTTCCTGTTACCACAGAAGTTGCCAATGCAGCACACGTAGAGGCATGCTTAAAGGCTGGAGTAGATATACTATGGGTTGGTGCACGTACTACAGTAAACCCTTTCTCTGTACAGGAGATTGCGGATGCGCTTAAAGGTGTGGATATTCCAGTAATGGTAAAGAACCCCGTAAACCCCGATCTTGAACTCTGGATCGGTGCGCTGGAACGTTTAAACAAAGCGGGCATCACAAAGCTTGCTGCCATTCACCGTGGGTTTTCTGCATTCGAAAAAGGACCTTTCCGCAATGCGCCCATGTGGGATATGGGAATAGAATTGAAAACAAGAATTCCGGAACTTGATATTATTTGTGACCCTAGCCACATTGCTGGTAACAGAGAATTGATTGCCTTAATATCTCAGAAGGCATTAGACCTTGATATGGTGGGATTGATGATTGAAAGTCATATCAACCCTGATGCTGCATGGAGCGATGCAAAACAACAGGTTACTCCTGCAGCACTTTCAAAAATCATTGATGGCCTTGTGGTACGCACGCCTTCTTCTGATAACAAAACCTTCAAAGATACGCTCAGCATCTTACGGGAACAGATCGACCAACTGGACGATGAGATTATGCAGAAACTTTCACAGAGGATGAAGATCTCAGAAAAAATTGGTCAGTACAAGAAAGAGAACAACGTTACTATCTTACAGGTAAACCGTTGGGAAGAAATTGTTGAGACGCGTATTAACTTAGGAAAAGCAATGGGATTAAACCCTGAATTTACTAATGAACTATTAAAGCTTATCCACCACGAATCAATCCAGGTTCAAACAAAGATAATGAACAAGGTCGAAGAGCGAGTTTAATAATTAATCAATTGCTCAAGATAAAAAGAGCCTGGCTTACTCTACCAGGCTCTTTTATTTATCTAAAGGTTATAATCATCATTTAATCACTAACCTCTTCAACACTCTTTCTCGCTTTGTTTCAAGCACTATAAAGTATAAACCGCTTGTAAGGTTCTTTAAAGTTGCCTGATAGTCATACTGCGAACTACCATCTAACATTAAATCAAACACTTTCTTTCCGCCAAAAGTGTTAAAGATTTTTACTGAAACAGGAGCATTTTCACTTAAATCAATGAATAAATTGAAGTCGCCGCTGCTGGGATTAGGATAGATTTCAAACATTGAAATGATAGAAGAACTTTTAACCCTTCCACCTGCATCATCAATTGCATCACCTTTAATTACAATCATCTTTGAAAGAGAATCTATACATTCTCCCAGATAGGTATTAAGCAACACATCATATTGGCCTGCAGCACTAAACACAACTTCCGCATAGATGTCAGTTTGATTTAAAACCTTTACAGAAGGAGGAAAGCTCCAACCAATACGATCTGGCACCGGCCAGCTAATGTCGATTACAACCACGGTATCACTTGCAAATGCTTCAGGTGCCATTAAGAAGTCGGCTTGTAACAGATCGCTTGACGTCCTTATCTCAAATTGATCTTCAGCAAAACATCCATAAGGACTTACTACTTCTAGTTTATATATAGCAGGCACAGATAACACAACATTTCGATCCGCGCTCGTAAAACCTTTGTCTGACGTCCATTTATAGGTTCCCTCCTCCTTTACTGAAACAGGTACCTTTTGACCAACACAGATTACTCTGTCGCCTCCGAGATCAATGGTAAACAGTGCTGGGTCATCTAATTTAACCTCCTGTGCTAACGAACATTCTCTTACATCTTTAACTGTAAGCGTATAAGTGCCTGCATGGATATTCTTCAAGAAAGATTCTGTAGAACCTGTACTCCATACGTAAGAGTAATTACCGGGATTTCCGCCTGTAACAACTGACGATATCTGACCATCAGCATTCCCCTTACATAATGGAAGCGTATGGTTAAAGTTAATTTTAAGTGGAGCAGGGTACGGAATGTTGTAGACTTCCTTATCACGACAGCCATCCTTATCACGTACCTCCACCCAATGTTCTCCTCCTGTTACATTAGCAACTTGAGTTGATTGTTCACCTGCTATATCCCATGTAATTTTATAAGGTGGGGCGCCTTGTGTAATGCTTATACCTATCTTACCATCATTACTTTCATAACAGGTCAACCCTTGAAGAAGCTCTTGTGTAATTTTAGGACCATTCGAATCGTTAATACTAATCTCATCTGAAATGGTACAATTATTACCATCAACGCTCACTACAGTATAGTCACCACTGCCTAAGCTAATAGCCTTTGCAGTATTAGCAATGAGTTGATTGTTACCATCATACCACTCATACCTGTAATTTCCTACACCTCCGGCGGCGACTACTTCAGCGCTTCCGTTAGCTTCTCCACATATGGTCTCAACCTTGTCAACAAGATTTAATGTAAGTGCAGACGGTTCTGTTAACTCTTTACTGACTTGCTTTTGACAACCATTTGCATCCTCAAGATAAACAGTATAAACACCAGCAGTTAAACCTTTAATAATCTTCTCCTGCTGCCAGTCAATATTATTTTTAGAAAACCTGTACTCTCCCGCTCCTCCTGAAATTCCTAATTCAATTTCACCATCATTACCTTGGTGGCAAGAGATGTTCTTAAATCTATCTACAGCTAAGTTTAACTCCGTAGGGCTCGTAATCGTAAGACCATCAAGAAAAGCTTTACAACCATGACTATCATTAACATCCACCCTATATGCTCCGGGAGATAATCCAGAATTATCTTCTAAATCACCCCCATCCGACCATACATAGGTAAACGGCCCTGTTCCCCCATGTGGCGTAATATCAATTTCACCATCAGATTCATTAATACAAGAGACACCAAAACCATGATAATCCTTAATTAAGCTACTGAGTGTTAATACGTCAGGTTCCTGTAGATTATAATTGAATTTTTTCTCGCAGCCCTTACTGTCTTTAATTGTTACTTCATAAAGACCTACCGCCAAGTCGGAAATATCTTCATTTAACGAACTATTACTCCATGTAAATGTGTAAGGTGCTGTACCTCCGCCAGGAGTAAGATTTAATGCGCCATCTTTACTTGAATTGCAACTAATGGGTTGGTTTTCAACAATGTTTCCTGTGATCACTGGTTGAATAGGAAGAGTCCTAGAGGTAGTAACGATACAATTTGGAACACTTGTATCTTTAATGGAAAGGGTAAAATTACCTGTTTGAAGATTAGTAAAGACAGCAGGATCACCTGAGACATAATTTATCCCATCAATAGAGTAATTTAACAACCCCATACCGCCAACACCTTTGAATTTAATAACCCCATCTGTTTTACCATCGCAGCTTTGAGGGAGTAATTCAATTGCTGAAAATGTAATAGCTGTTGGCTGATCTACTTCAATTAAAGGAATAGCTGTTGTACAACTGTTAGCATCTTTTACTATCAATGAATAATTACCAGCGTACAAGGATGAAAAAGTAGTGCCAGACTGATAATTAATTCCATCAATTGAGTACGCTAAGTTTTTTGTACCCCCTGAAAATCCAGAGACTGCAATCTTACCTGTAGGCGTATTATAGCAAGTAAGGTCAGTTACTGCGACTGTACCTGGTAGTATAGAAGGAGCTGGATTAATGGTTACTGAATTTCCAACCTTCAAACAGTTATTATTATCTTTTACGGTAATGCTATTATATGTTTTGGCAGAAAGCCCAGTTAATATATTGCTTGATTGAAAACTGGAACCATCTGTGCTGTATGTAAAAGAGTCGCTACCGCCGGACGCAATGACCGTTATTTTACCGTCTGCTGCACCTGGACAGCTAACATCCTCATCATTATAATTAGATGATACATATGCACTAACAACTATCTCATCTTCTTCATTTACTATAATATTTTTTTCTCCGGTACATCCATTCGTATCGTTTACTTTTACATTAAATGTCCTTCCACCCTGTAACCCAGAGATGTCTTTTGTATTTGAAGTCCAAGTACCTGAAGTAGTCCAGTTTGCCGCCGACCACAAATAACTGTAAGATGAATTGGATCCCCCGGACACAGTGAGTGATATAGCTCCCGTTCCGACATTGGGGTTATAACAAGCTTCATGCTGAACATTTTCTGTTATATTAATGACAGGATTTGAATAAGCTACAGTAAAAGATTGACTATTCTGAAAACATTGCTCGACCTCGGGATCGGACGAGCTAAAATTAACCACTTGGAAACTATAATTACCAGGAGGCAAGTCAATTACTTTATTGGAGGCAGTAGCAGTGGTGTATATTTGATTTGAAACAACAGGTATATTAGTATCGGTATTTTTAATATTCACTTTAAATTCAGGATAATAACTGGTTACGCCGGAAATTGTAACTCCTCCAGAAGCAGTACAGACTTTACCTTTAGGCACTAAAGTAATTACCGGACTTGGTGGATAGACAAAAAGATCTCCTGAGACAGCTTCGGAGGAAGATCTAATGTTAGAACAAGCTGAATAAACTGAATATACCCTGAATTTTATTCTATGATAGTTGCTTGTAAAGGCATTAATTTTTGGAACTGTAAAAGTTGTCGTATTTGATGACGTTACTCCTATACCGCTCCATCCTGTATTATTAATATTATATTGCCAAACATAATTATGAGAAGCATTAAGTGAGTTTGTAGTTAGTGTTATCTGTTCATCTGGACAAAGATTGCCGGAAGGAAAAGTAATGGATGTGGGAGAAACAGGAGTAGTTGATGGAATTTTTAAAGACACACTATAACTTAAGGAATGACTATACGTACATGGAAATGTAGCATTAGGTATAGAAGAATTAACTGAAACATTACAATACACCCATCCGACGGAGGCGCTATGATTCCATATAACATTTATACTACCACCCGTAGCAGATCCAACTATAGTACCGCCACCCGAGATCGACCACGAGATGGATGATGTACAATACGGAATATTAATCAGACCATAATTGTATGACTCGCCAGGACAAACAGTCTTTCCGTAGGTACTTGATATAGAAGGAGCTACTTGAGCTCGCAATGCAATTGTTGAGGTAAGAATGAATGCACAAGTCAAATATCCTAAGAACTTCATATATTAATAATTTATAATCACTTCATTCGAAAATTCTGATTCATTTCCATCGATAAATATGGCTTTAACTCTGTAACCATAACTACTATTGATAGCTATATTAGAGTCAGTGAAGCTAGTAGTACTTCCATTTACCGTTTTATAAAGCATCAAACTTTCACCATTTGCAATGCGATATATAGAAAACTTAGTAACCTTAGGTTCCTTATAAGACCAAGAAAGAACAACCCGTTTGTTAGCACGATCTGGTACCCCTGTAAACTTCTCGATAATTGCTTTTTTGCTATTAACAAGTGGCGTTCCCCATACTGGCTTACACATTAAGGATTTCAAGAATGTTTTATCGACTGCTAATATCGAATATTGGTATGTGTGCTTCCCATTTATAGCATCAAAAAAAACAGATGTGGTATCGCTTACGGGAATTCGCTTTAATATGTTCCAGGACGACGAGTATTGATGTTTTCTATAAATCTGATGTTCAACCACATCGCTACTGCTACTTTTAATCCATTTTATCTCAACACCACCATCCTTTGCTTTAACACCTTTAATAACAGGAGCAACGGGAGGAATAATATCCGGCCTTTCTACCTGAATTACATCAGAAAATAAAGATGTATTAAAACGATTATCAATCGCAACCACTTTATACCACATATGTGTGGATAGCGATTTTATATTAATGGTATCTATAAAATTATTGAATATAATTGGGCTAATTGTTATTTGGCTAAATTCTGAGTTCTTAAAGTTCGACCTGTACACCCTATACCCTAGTAGATCACTTTCAAGATTCTTTTCCCATTGCAGTTTAATTATACCAGTAGAATCAGTAATTGCCTTTAATCCTAAGGGTGCGGCAGGCGGTATACTGTCTACTAACTGTACTAATTGAGGAAATGAATATGTTCTTTGCCCTCCTTTAGTAAAGGCAGCTAATCGATAATAATTTGTTGACTTTGGATTATCATCAATAAATTCACGAACTGAAGCAAAGACTGGTACTTTATTAATAACATCAAAGTCAGCTTCGACTTTATTTTTTCTTTGTATCTCAAAACCTTCTATTTCATTTTCTGCTGCATTTGAGAAGCTCCAAGAAATTTTCACCGACGCATTATCAATTACCACTGTACTTATAATTGCTGGAACCGGTTTTAGCGGTTTTTCATTAAGCCACGTTGCGTTACCTGATGGAGGTCCATGTTCACCAAAAGAAGTAATCCCAATAATTCGATAATAGTAGAGAATACCTGTTAATGTAGAATCGATCTTTGTAAACTCGAAGTCATCATTTACGTCACTTTCCATACTAGTGGCAACAACAGGAGACTTGGTAAGTCGTTTAAAAGATTGTCCTCCATCAATGGATCGCTCAACATAATACCCCGTGTAAACATCTTTTAGATTCGCATTACTCCATTTTACCAGCGCCACCTCATTTCCTAATTGCACTTGAGGTGCGGCAGGAACTGGCAGTACATTCCTTTCGTCACCGCCTTTGTATACAAAGCCAAAGTCAACATTTAATATTTTTTCAGGAACCATCGAATAAACTCTATATAAATACTTCTCATTATGCTTTACATCCCTGTCGACGAATCGAAGAGCAGACAGATGAGCAGCATTTGGAGATAAATCTGCAGCCAGAGAAGTAAAGGAAAAACGTAGGTCAAGCTCCTTTGACTTTTGCACTATTTGAGCGATATCTTGGGAAGCATTGTTAGACAAATCAAATGTTTCTCCAAAAATTGCCTGTGCAGCAATAGCGACATAATCGTCCGTATCAACATACTTTTCCCACTCGGTCGGATTGTGAGGTTTCAAGGGAATTTCCGTCAAGTTTTTTATTGGTTTATCTGCTAAAACAGAAGAATCTCTAACGATGGTGTAACGTTCAATTCTATATCCATATTTATTTAAAAGTTGCCAAGCCAGTGCTGAAGAAGGTGCCCATCTTAATATTATAGAGTCCTCATAAACACTGGCCTTTACCTTTATCGAAGGGTGCGATTGTGCCTTAACATCATTATGCTCGGCAACTATAAGTATAGCGCACAGTGCAAAAATCCATCTCAATTTCATCTTACTCCTATTTAATATGTGTCACACTGTAATTGATTGTCTTATTTTTATTCGTAGTGATCTTATTCAATCCGGGAAGCGAATACCGAATCGAGATCTTGTAGTCGCCTTGCCTTAATACAGGGAATGGTGTCGTTATAATTTTATTGATACGTTCACTACCTGTATTTATCGACAAGTTGGCACACTTAGATTGTATATCCAGATAATCGCGATACATTTCCAAAGGAAGATTATAAACTATCGCTGAGACTGAGGGTTGGGAGATGGTAGCATCCCTTCTATAAACTATATCTGCCGGAGTCTGACGGATGTGAATTGATTTTGCTGGAATCAATCCTAAGATCTGATGATCGCGTTCAAGCTTTACAGAACCACTAATTGGATATCCCTCGTATACCAACGGATAGACTAGCGATTGAAACCAGTAATTATCTGAAAGGTCAGCTTCAAATTGTATTAGACTACTATTTAATATTTCTCTATGAATTTCAATCTTTTCAAAATATTCACTTCCATTCAATGTCGTACCTAATTCATTTACTCCTGTTTGAACCGCCCATGTCCATCCCGGTGAATAACTAAAGTGATCAAGTTTCTGTGAAAAAGTAGAGTAATCACTTGATTTAAAATCAACGCTGAATATTGATTTCTCCTGCAATGATTCTATTGTACCTTCAGCTTTCTTCGTTGTAATCTCTGTATTCAACATTTCATTTTCACCTTTCACCTTGTTAGTCTCCTCACTCACATTCCTATCGATCGCTAGTGCATTTTGTGCTGGAAGGTTTAGCAATTCGTACACATATGCCTGGCTGGTTTTTAATTCAGGAATTACAAAATTTACCGTGTTGCTTGAATAAGTATAAATAAAATCAAAGAAAGATATGGTTCCATCGGCAGCCTTAAATCTCCCCTTTTGCTTCCACTCAGGACCAACTTGAAACAAGTAAGGCTGCGCCTTTTTCAATTTTATGTAACCTTCATTACTCTCATTTTTATAAAAATTAGTTTGGCTTATTACAGGATAACTATATTCTACATTTTCGTGTGGAATAAAGTCAGGAGCTTCTCCAGTAATAAAAGATTGTTCAACTTTCTCTGTCACGCGCTGTCCATCGGAAACAACAGCAGACCAAGAATCATTTTTGAGCTCTTCAAAAGATACCTGCGCTAACATTTTAATTTCCTTCTTAGGGGGAAGAATCTCATATGAATTAAAAGCAAGAACATCATGGTTGTCATTCCACTCAAGACTCCCAACAATTGATGTCTTACCGTCTAACAATTTAAAGTGGTCAAGCTTTATGCGAAATGTTCTTCGCACATCGCCCTCATCTACAAGTTCAAATTCCTTGTCGACGGGCATATTAAACACGGCTTGCGGATTATTAAACACATTGATGTTTTGCTCTCCATTAGAAGGAGTAAGCTCTGCTATTACTTTAATATCATCAAGAATTGCATTTTGATCTTTTTCTATTTCACATTTTTCCCCTAGTGTAACCTGGAATTTACAATCACCTTTAACTAAGCCTCCTAAAACTCTGAACCTTCCGCCAACAGTTCCTTGTAACCAAAAAGGATTAGGTAACTGTGCTTGTAGCAGTGCTGCAGCCGCTATATTTAATATCTCTACATTTCTCTTTCTCCCAAAAACCTTCACCCGAATTCCAATTGTTCCATCAAAGTACGCATAGGCTTGGCCGTTTGCGTACCATCCGTTAATACCAATTCGCTTACTACTTCCTTTACAACGCAGATCACCGTAATCCTTTAACATAATATCAAAACCTGCTCCTGCATCAAAACGAGCATAAAACATTAGGAAGCTTAAGTCTCCTGTACTAATACTTAAGCCAGCTCCAAAAGCGAAACCGCCACCAGTTCCAATTGAATTAAGATCTTTCATGTAATCCACATCTGCTCCTCGTAGAATTCTTGATACTTCTGAGGGAGGTGGAGGGCTGTCAAGAATCTTAGTTCCAACCATAAAATAACTAGTAGCACTGGCCCTTATAGGACCAATCCCCAGACTAATACCAACACGATCATCGGGGGTTCCAACGTACACATACCATTCCTTGGGTGCAAAGTGCAGTACCGCCCAGCCAGCTCTTCCACCAGCGCCAATGCCTTTGATAATTCCCCCAGCTACATTTACAAACACTTCAAAATTTCCATGAAGCACACGGTTCTCAAAATCATAATCGATCATCACCTTTGCTGAGATCTGTCCCTTCTGACCCGCCTTGTCTCCGATCTCACCAAATATTTCTGTCATTGAATTTTCGCTTCCACCACTCTTTACCAAGCCCATGGAAACATCAGACATCTTGCTTTCCATTTTCTTAACAACACCAGCCATTTTACCAGTTGCGGCTTTCAGCTTGTCAAGGTTTACATCAAGGCCGGGTGTAACCATATAACCATTACCGCCAAACGCTATATGTCTGACACCCCCTCCTTTAAAGAATGATATCTCAAAAGTTACATCTGCGTTGAATGCCTCAGGTTTAGGATGAGATCCAAGACTTACAATAGCCTTTAGCCCAAGCCCTGCTTTTGTATCTGGAACGTAGACTACACCAGAAGCAGTTTTTCCCAATGCGCTACCAACGCCTTGGTTATCCATCTTCATTGCATAATATGCCCCACCACCGAAACCATAGATACCTATACCTGTAAACACCGGTATGCCAGAAGGGAAATTAACCATTGCGTCTGCATACCAATAGCGCATACCTGTAACATTACCAAAAATAGCGGTAGCGGTCACCTTGATGCCTGGTGTAAATTCAGCTTTTACTGTACCGTTAAAGCCATCTCCGTACATTGCGTCATTCTTATAGAAGATGAGCCTTCCATTCATTTTAAAGGCACCACCATCAATGTCTACGCCGATCTCCTTTACATTAATGTCTTTATATCGCCAGCTTTGCATTCCCTTACTGGGATCTATTGCTCCTATAACGGTAAGACCTGCATCCGCTGCAAAACCACCTGAGTTCTCGCCTACCAGGTTAAGTTTTAGTGTAAAGTCAAGGCCTACTTGTGTATCAGACAAATTTCTTAAACCTATATCCTGGATGCTGATCGGAAAGCCGGCCATCTTTTGCTGAAGCGCTTCGGAGCCAAATGAGAAACTTCCTACTTTAATGAATGGCTTTACAGATTGTATTTCCAGGTTTTCGAAACTGATGTCAGCAAGTTCTACCCCCTGACCTCCTTCACTTAACTTGGCATTAATCGCCATTCTTCCATGTAGATTCGCTTTAGGAAGAAACTTTCCATTTTGAATTTTTATATCAAGATAAGATGCCTCGTAGATTTCAACCTTACCAGCGCCCCATAATGGAAACTGCATATCGCTAGAAGGAGAAACATTGAAAAGGTAATTGCCTCCTGTATTTATAATAGCACTGTATTCAAATGGTTTATCTTCTTTCCCTACCGGGATGACAATACCACCTGAAAAACCAGCCTCAACTAGCTGATTGGCTTGCAACTCTATGCCTAGAGAGTCAAGTGAGAAAGCCCATCCATTCATATCTCCCTGGTTCAATGGGATAAGGTCAGTTCCTCTGAACTTCCCGGATACACCCATATTATCGATCAACACGCTTTCTGCTGCAAAAGAAGTTCTTGTTGTTGTCCCCTTCTTTTGAAATTCCGGAGGAAGGCTAATTGTAAGCTGACGCAAGTAGAAACCTCTCCATAAATTTGGGTTATCCGGTAACATTTGGGTTGACTGATAACCAGCAGGAAAAACAACAGCAGGAGCGTTGCGCAGATCACTGAAGTCGAAGACGGCATCTCTTACACTGAAGCCAACACCTTTTAAACCATTAACCTGGAAGTTTGGGAGATCAAGCTGGACGACAAGGTCATTCCAGTTACTCATGACTGTTTTGAAATTCGTCATCACATTGCCTTGCCCTATACTTCCGTCCGCGTTCTCAGGTACTAAGAGATCCCGAGAGAATTTCACAGAGGCATCTATTGACAATTCACGAAAGCCATCGCAATCCATAACGGCATAAGTACCCTGACCTGACGTTGTTCCCTTTAAGATCAACTGTACTTTATCACCATTAAAGTTGATCCCATAGTCGCCAAGAAGTTCGAGCTTTGCATCACCTACAATACCGCCCTTCTTTGTGAATTTGATACCTCTTGCCATGAATGTAAGCTTCTGACCATTTTGAGGAACCTCAAATTCCATGAACACATCGATTTCTGCATACGCCGGTTTAAAGCGGATAGCATGAATAGCAATGTCATACGTAACACCACCAATTGTTTTTGTAATACCTACCGGCAACTCAAACTTAGTGGCTTCATCGATATTGGTAATAAAATTTTGTGTTGCCCTAACTTTATCAAGTACTGTTCTTGCGAGGTCTATATAACGTTGGATAGAATCATTATTTACGGTAGAAGGAAAAGCTCCTTCTTCAAGGATATCAGCAGGCTCTTCAAAATAGAACTCCTCATTATTTACTTCTGATGTTACGATAAATAGGGAGTCCTTCCTAGCTGTAAAAATACTGTCCCGCAAGTTATTACTCCATCCCTGTATTGAAACGAGAAGTAGTGAGATCAGTATAATATAATTCCTTACTGTATTAAAAGAAACCATGATTGTGGGGTATGTGGTTTTCTAAATCGTCAGTACTTGTCTGTTATTATCGTATAATCCTTATTCGCTTTAAACCAGTCACGTACCAGTTGTAAAGCTTCAGGATAGTTCTTTGCATCTATATCACCTGTGTCATCTAGTTTTAACGGATACGAAGCTACCGCAGGCGCAAGCATCTCCATTACTCTATAAGCACAAGGAATTTTAGCAGCGCTTTCAGCATTCGCAGACTCGCAATTCTTCTCATCGCTATTCAATGCTTTCAATAGCAAATCAAAAGCAGGACGCTGCCTGGTATAAACAAGATCAGGAAAGATTTGATACACGACATCGTCATTAACCGGTAACCTTGGAACACGAGACATGATGCTTTCTATAGCATAGCTATCGCCCATACGAGCTAAGGCAAGCAGAGCCGCCCAACGATTTGATTTTGGTTCTGTAGGACTTTGAGATAACGCTCTTAAATCATCACGGAGTTGTGTAAGTTGAACATAGCCAATTAAGCGAATAAGCCTTTCATAATGGGCAGATCTTCTTTTGAAGATTACAACAAGTGTATCTTTTGCTACTTGCGAAAAATCAGATGAAGAGAAATCAGTTAGGTAGTCTAATACTAGTCCTACGTTGCCTGAGTCTTTGTCTCTTATTCCCATAACAAGCTTTGATGTAGCCTCACCACGTGTAGACACATTAAGACCACTAACGCCCACGGTTCGTACTACACCATATGCCTTAGAACGAACAACGACAGATGTATCCTCTAGATATAACATTACCTCAAGCAATGTATTTTTTATATTTCCAGCATAAAATATATGTTGAGGTATAGGCTGATCTTTATACTTTCTCACCGTCTCAAAATAAATACTTAATGCTCTATCCTTATCCTGGCTTTGGGTAATAGTAAAATTGGCCAGCAATAGAACTAAAATGCACTGGGACTTAAACATTAATTTATTCATAAGTCACAAATTACTCTCTTTACTATGTAAGTACTTTTTATACCTAGTATGATCAATTCCCACTTGTATTACTTCAAAGTCCTTGTGCTTATCCTTTACTGGCAGCAAACTATACACATCTTCATAGAAAAGAATCTCACCATCAACTTGTAAAAAATAATTAGAAAAATATCTAGACTTATGTTCATCCTCGTCTGCTTCGCATAAATTATTGAACGCCATCTCATTGGCACCAAACTCAAACATCACTGCAGCGATATCCCTGATAAAGCTATTCAATCTTGTAGCATTCAGGAAAGCCAATTTTGAATTATCTATATTATCTTCAAGTGAATGATTTGATAATGCACTAAAAAAAGCATCCGTGTCTAAATAGAACAAAATTGATTTTCTACTGCCATCAATATTGCTATAAGACCAAACCTTTACAAGAGAGTTAACATCATCATCAAGTATCAATTCTGATTCTCTTTGCATCTTTATTAATGGAGAAACACTGAAGTAAAAATCACCTACTAAATCGTTATTTTGCTTTATATACATCCTACAAGGAAACAAAGACGTCTTAAATTCACTTTTTGTGTAAAGGCTATGGAGAATATACCATCGAGACGGGTCTACTTGCTTTTTCAAACAAGAAATCACTAGCTCTTCAATTGACATACCTAATAAATAATCAATTGGTACGCAGATGCCATACCTGACACAAATCTTTATATATTTATTAATAAACTCACTTCTATTATTAAGTAACAGTTGGCTTGATTCTGCAGACCAATAGAAACCCCACACGGCTGCATGTTGAGCTGTCCAATACAAATTCGATTCTAAAACACTTATCATTTGAATTACCAATCACTAGATTTAATAATAATCCTTTTGTTCCCAATTAATAGATGCAACTCATCTAATCCTTTAAGTTCCTCTAATGAGAATAGGCTTACACCAACCTCATCCCCTATAATAGAAGCTTTTCTTGCCGCTTCAACAAATTGTTGAGGAGTATTGAGATTAGGAAAAGCACCATTACTTATGTTAATCTGACCGTATCTTTTTGGGTACTGGTTTTTCCAAATCGATTCTAATTTGCTATCGCTTTTAAACTTCAAAACAATCTCTTTTAAATTAGCATATACGTTGTTTTGCGCATTTGCACCTTCCACGCCAGCAAATTTACATTCAACAATACCCTTATTTTGGCCAGTAGTTAAAACAACATCCACTTCGTTTTCTGGTTTTTTACCAGGAGTAAATTTCTTTGATATATAGACATCTTCTCCACGATTAATCCAATATTCTCCCTCTTCTAATTCGTTCAACAATGTTTTTGCTTTTAACCTATCAACCTCTCCTGCAAGCTTTGGTTTAGTAAAGCAGTTATCCAAATTACTAAATAAATCATCAGCATTAGAGAATTTAGGATTTCCAGTAAGTCGGTCGACCATTTTGAGCATTGTATTGTCCTTGAGAACATCATCTATGTACAACGCTCGTATGATTATATCATCAATAAGTGAATTTGAAAATCCTCTTGCAATAAGACTTGCCCTTATTGAATTCTCAATCTCTTTAACAGTGACAGATACACGACTAAGTAATTTTATGGCATCATCAAACCTAACTTTTGCAGCTTCATCCAGGTGTCCCATTTCTGAAAGAACCTTTCTATCCTTATCAAGTATTTGCTTCAATTGATCTGCTTGTCTGGAAGAAAGCTCAGATAATTCACCAACGCCATCTAATCTATTTATCTCCCCTACCACATCTAAAGAATTATTTACAATTTGTCTAGAAGTATTATTAAGCAAGGCTTCAACTTTATTTACATCTTTGACTTTTGATCCTATTACAATACTGGCTAAGCTTCCAACACCTGTAGCAATGCTAGTGTAATTGAATAATTTTGCAAGTTTTGGATTATCATCCTTAAACGCTGTTCCTCCTATGCTAGCAATGGAACTTATTTTATCAGCATAGTAAATCACTTTTCCTAACTTAGTAAGTTGCGCTAACTGTCCACCAGGAATTAAAAGGGTACCAACATCAAAACCGGTTTGTATTAATTGACTTGTTGTTTCATTATTTCCTACTACACTTGAGTAGTGCAATGCTAAAGCAGGAACTGGTAGGGCAAGCAGTTTCCCATTCTCATCTTTTAAGCTAAAATCTTTGAGTAGATCCTGGTTTGATTTATTTGTAAATATTACCAAGTCAAAAGGATACAGGTTTTGCGTGTACTTAGTTTCTGAAAGGAAAAAGCCCTTTTGAAGATCCTGATTGATTTTTATCTTGGACGCGACACCACCAATATCCTCATTTAAAACTGTTGTATTTAGCGTAACATAATAATCATTAGGATTTCCAAAATAGATTGGAGAATAAGATTGCTTAATCTCAGTCCATAATCTTCTGAATATCCCTTGATAATTATAATCAAACTCAAATCGCTTTGTCTCTGTGACGTCTAAATCAAAGGCTTCAAGGCTAGTTTTGTACTCCGCAAGTTGCGTCTTAAACTTTTCTGATCTATAAAAGTGCTTCAAAAAAGCAAGCATCAGATCCTTTCTGTTATCACCACTAAAAAGGAAGCTGCCATCATTTATTTTAGTGAACAGCATTTCCCATAAGCAAATTGTCTTCTTATAGGAATCAGGAGAGACTTCATCACCAGTATAAACAGTAATCTCGAAGCAGTCACTCTCTAGTTGCGTAACGAAATTATCTGAATCAAAATCGGGAGGAGTAAATTTTATTAATTTAACCAGTACCTTTTCACTTTCCCCATTTACCCAAAATTTCTTTAATACAGATTTAATGGCTACCAATCGGTCTTCGTCAGATAACACCCCGCTTCTTGCTAATTCATCTTCGCTGGCCCTGATAAGGCATTGATAGATTTCGTCATCTGATTTTAGTGAAATGTTTTTTAAGCAATCGATATTATCTTTTGCCTTTCCCGCAGCGGAAATCTGAAGACCAATTAAAAACTGATTATAAAAGTCAACTAATTCCTCATTATGCTTTATAAGATTGTTGTTCCATTTAGTAAATTCGCTGGAGGAACTATTAACATACCCATATGTTATATTCAATTTTTCCCACTCGCCACTATTACCAAAGTTATTTAATGCTTCTCTAACTAAATCTTCTGGAACAACTATAGCTGCAGTATTAGAAACCCTAGTGAGTAGTGCCAGCACATTCCACTTATCAAACCAAGTGCTGTATTCTTTGAAAAAGACTGAGTAACGATTATAATATTCAGATATTTTAACAATTTGAAAAATTTCTGGGTATTCATCGTGAGGAATACTGGTGAAACCTGGAAGGGAAATTCTATTACCAAAAAACTCTTCTATATTAACATACTTACCTTTGAGCATTTCTAACTCAAAGTCAGTTATCTGCAATTGCCCATCTCCTATTAAATTACCTGCATCTCGATAATGTACACTCGATTGCTCATATTGGTTTGCAGAAGTAAAGAATCCGAGTCTTTTAAACTTATCTGAGATTACAGGTAAAACTGGTATTGACTTATTACTAAAATCCTCAATGGATTGATTCTTAAATTTGTAAATCGCGAAATTTTTACCATCATTCCTTGCATTGGGTAAACCTAAAAGAACGCTGTTATCGTCACTTGCTATCGTCGGCTTTTTATATTCATAACCCTTGTACCCTACGAAAGTACCACCTTCAAATTCAGCCCAATACTGTTTCCCGCTAAAAACAGGTTCTCCAGGAGCCGCCTTATCTCTGAAACCTATAAGAACACCTGGAATAACATCATTATACTTATCATCAATTATTCCATGGTAAAAGATGGGATGCTGATCCTTAGAGAGAATAATTCTTTGTCCCCCTGGTGTCATGAACCCAAAGTAGTTACCTTCTTCTTTAATAGAAGATTTACTATCCAATATTGCTATTACGCTCTCTCCCTCCTCATCCTCTTCAAACAACCCAATCACTATATCAGGATACCTTATCTTATCCCATTGATATTTGTATAGCTTATTGCCAGATGGATAATCCATCAGGTTATCTGTTGTGCCTTCTGCTATAGGGAAGTTTGGTTCTTTAAATGTATGGTGGAGGTTGAAAGCACCGTGACCAAGCTCATGGGCCATTGTTCTAATGAGCGTTTGGTTTGAGCTATGCTTGTCAGCAAAAATAAATCCGGCTTGTTTGCCGCGTGGCATATAGCCTAACGCATTACCACTCTTGGGATTTTTTACAAGAAATAAATAATAGGTGTCATCCTGCAACTTTCCGAAAGCTTTGATGACCTTCTTCATGTCACCGGTATAGTTGGTGAGCAGACCACTTTCCCCATCATCGAACTGCGCGTCTAGTGCTACAGTAATGGGAGTTGGATGAATGCTTACGGCCCAGTTAACAATGGCCTGGTTGTAGATGGCATTAATGGAGTCAGCTATTAATGTTGCTGATAGCCCTTGTGGTGCAGCTTCATTAACAGGTACAACAACAAGTGTACGGTTTATCTTACTATAGCTTGCAACCTTTAACTTTCCCAGCACCTGATCTTTACTTGTATCTGAAGGTGTATAAAGTACTAGAAGGTCTTCTGCAATACCGTCAGCCTGACCTGGAACCAACACCTTGGCTGTCTGCCCACTGCCCATCGCAGGCACCTGTATCGGTCTTCCTCCTATTTCAAAACGAAGCTTGCTTTTATCGATATCTGTTTGTTGCAGTACTGCATCAACGGGGTCTGACGAAGCACTCTCTACTGATTTCCATGCTACCTTATAAGAGCCCTTCAATACCTCTGTATCAGAAGGCGGATTGAACTTACTTGCATCAAACCCTCCTTTCGATTGTGCATTATCTTTGAAGGTAAGCACCAAGTTATATTCACGGTTAGCAACTTTGGCTACCGCCTCTGCCGTTGTCTTGTGAATATTTCCTTTTTTGTCGATCAAGTACCCATTACCAGCATCGTCTTTTACTGCATAGTTCTTTCCTTCCGGCAGCCTCTGCTCTTTCCCATCACTTGTTACAATTACTACTCCCCCACCGCCATCTGTAGCCGGATATACGGTAACTATTTCAAGTGGTGAATTGATTGAGCTATCCGGAACGAAAGAAGTCCAGTCAACCTGTTCAGGAATGTTTTCTTCAATAGTAGTAAGTGCTGAGTCAATGGTGTTTAATGTCTCTGTCAGGTCGTCCATTAAATCCATTACACCTTGGGGAATAACATCAATTCCGGCACCAGTCACATTCATAAAACCGTCAACAAGACGAAGTTCTTTATTAACCTTAATGTTGGTGAATGACGTTTTAACTTTCGCATTATTGAGATAAGGAACTTCAATAATACCCTCACCACTAAAGATGCCGTTGCTTCCTGTTACAGAGGCAAGCTTTAACTGGAAATCTCCAGCCTGAATGACATCACCGGGTTTAAGAGAACCAACAAGCTCAGAGGGATCAAGGTTAAACGGTGAAAGAGGTACACCGCAGGAATAATCATCCTGTGGTTCTTCATTCGTTGTTACCTTAGCAATGGTTGAATAAGCTCCATCAAAAAAACCACAGGTTGCTGCTACCTGGTACTCATAAGTTGTGCTTGGCTTAAGTGAATTAAACTGTGTTTCTGGTATTGTAGAAGTATTCTCATACCAGTTAGTTGTACCGGCTTCGCGATAGCGTACCTTAAAAGCAGTGTGATTGAATTGTGGATCCCAGGAAAGATTAAAGCGTGAACTACTAACGGAGGATATTGATATTCCTGTTGGAAGGTCACAGGCGTCACCATACACAAAAGTAAACACTTCACTGTATCCGTTATTCTTAAACAGATCCATCTCGTCAACTCCAGCGATGCTCTTAGCCCTTACCCTGAAAGCATACCGCCTACCAGGTTCAAGCGGTGTTTCAGACGGGCCGTAGACATACGTTGTATTTTGTGTTGTCTCTTCAAGTATGGGTGGCGAAGTAAGTATCGCATCATTGGGGTTGCGTGTTTCAGGCCAAACTTCGACCATCTTAATTTCATACTCAGTGGTAAAAGCAGAATTAGGAGATGCAGTATGCCTGGGCGTCCACTGGAACAAAACATTTTGTGGGCTTTGCGCTTTAATCTTTTCGTTCTGGCGTGGGATATTGATAATAGGAGGATCATTTAAGATCAGCCATGCTGTTGCACATCCCACGTTTGAGATCTTAATACCGCGGTTATATTCAAGAACTTCAAAACAGAACTGATATACTCCTTCGGGAAGCATACCACGCTGCTCATACTGGCGTTGGGAAATCCCCTGAAAGTTGAGATTTTTAGGATTGAAATATTCAGCCAGGTCAGTACTGATCAAACGTAACGGAACACCACTTTGAATGGCAACAGGTGCTGGTATATAACCGGGTTTTGTTTCCAGTGTAATACCCTGGCCAACGATCCTCAATTTGAATCTTACATTCAATTCAGGCTTAGCGATGTCGGTAAGGAAGACATTCAGTGCCACTCTTTCCGAACCTGACTCGACATAATCTGCCAGATACAGTGAGTACGGCGGTGAAATTTGTACAGTAGCCTGTACAGGATACACCTGAGAATATAAATTTTCAGAAAACACAAATAGCAAGCATAGTAATGAGATAACATTTCTCATTACTATGCTTCCTTTCAGTTTACTGATCATATTAACAATCGATATCCAGCTGTTGAGCATTCGTATTAATAATTGAATGAATAACTATACCCTAATGTTCCGGTAAATTCTGTAAAGGCCTGAGCCGAGCCTTCTCTGTTGCTCGACCGGTTTACTGCTACAAGGCTAAAATTGATGTTATGTTTCTTCTGTAAAGTCACACTTGTATTCAATCGCCCATTAATAATTGAATTAACCTTTACAGAGTTGGCGTAAGTATTGTTATAGGACGATGAGAGTGTTGCACGCAGCTTCTTCTGGAAAAATGATTTACTTACTGAAGCTGTTGGCCCCGTTGTACGTGATGTGTTTCCTGGAGCTTCATTAAGCGTTGCATTGAATGACACCGAGAGCATTAAGTTCTGAGGAACGATGTTCAATGCATAGGCAGCGTTCACACTATAGAATTGAACCCCCGAGTTTTGTTCCACGTCTCCTTGTTTATCCGCTGCATCCTGAAAAGTAAGATTGAGATTTACAGACTGGCGTTTCTTCTCATTTCCGCCAAACATATACATGGTAGTAAGTGTTGCGTTTTGCGAAATCTGCGTAAAGTTTAATGTATCAAGATTGTCGTAAGGTGTGAGCTGATTGATATCAACAAATTGAGAACGAATATTGGTATAGGTTTGAAAATTAGAATAGGAAGCGGAGAAGTTTAATTTCTGAGTCGGAGCATACGCAAGGTTTAGAGATCCAACCATTCTTCTCATCGTACTCACTTTACTCCTATCAAGATTATCACGCTGCGTACCACCACTTGCCGCTACATTTACCTTGCCTTTTAAGATTGCTACTGCTGCGTTGGCAGTAATGTTTTCAAGGTCATTGTTAAAGTAGTAAGAGCCTAACGTTCTATATAGGGGATCAATCCTTTCATAGGCCACGCCAAGGGTATAAAAACTTTGCTGGTAATTGAAGGAGGTCTTAAATGCTTTATAGTAGGAGGAGGATAAACGTGGTATATATATAAATTTAGGCTTTGCTAATATACTGCCGTGATTAGCCTCCTCAGCTCTTGTATCACGCGAAAGCGCACTTCCAGCGAGCTCTGCTTTTAAGAGAAAATTCTTTAATACCGTTTTTCCTGCGCTAATACTCATTACCAGGTTTTCCTCGGGCAGCACATCAAGACTATCAGGAATAAAACTTACAGAGTTAATGTCATCATGTGCATGAAATACAATAAGATCTACAAAGTCGCCCCCTTCACCATAGCTGGCCTTAAAGCCATAGCCCATGCGTTTATAAGAAGGCATCGCATTCTGATTTGACGTATCTGGCTCTACTGCCTTAAGAAACCTTCCATATAATGCGCTTATCTTAAACTTTCCTTCTGGTGCCACATCAACCCCTCCACCAAGAAAAATATGACCATTTACTGTATACGGAGAAAAAGACATACTGGTATATCCGAAATGACCAGTAACCCATTTATAGGTGGGATGAAGACTATATTGATTAAAAGGTTGTTGAAAAGAGGTGTTTTGGTTAGATACACTAAAACTTAGGGGAACACTCCAACCATAGAGTGAGAAATTTATGTTACCAGAAGCATAGTAAGTATAAGGATCCCTTCTCGACTCTATGCCATTAACAGAATAAAATATTTGATTGAGAGAAAGCCCGCCGCTAACCTGAAGCGGTTTTTCCTTACCTATTGAAGCCAGGTTCTGGCCAAATAGAAGTCCGGTAAGGCAAGATAATACTGACAAGAGTATAATCTTTAATAGAGTGGGGTGCATAGGTCAAATAATACTCATGCAAGGTACTAAGGGCATGTAAAACGGATACTGTATTTTTGGCTTAATCCTTACGCTAACTCAAGTAGACGTTTTTCAAGTCTAACCCTACCTGTTATTAAAATCTTTTATCAAACAACTCCTTTTACAAAGTTTTCACGGCCATTTACAAAGTTCACAGCGCTCTAAATAGTTAAGCTATCTAAACACAATAGCTTTTATGTCTTTCAGCCTAGCTATTCTTACCTAATGTTTAAACACTATTTTCAGAAGATAAAATAAACGATAGGTGTAGTCTTTAACTCAATAATAATCAAATCAGCCGGTTGAATTCCCCTCCTGGTGGTCTAAGGAGCCCTGGGGACTTCATTGTAGCCAATAAGCATTCCTTTAGAATAGCATCAGAGTGACTGGGAAGTGCGTATTGATGTCTCCCGGTGTCCTTCGGTCAAAACGTTTCTAACCAAATGCCACCGGAGCCACCCCATAGTCAGCCCCTAATCACTCTTATGCTATTCTATTGAATCTCTGATAGTTTCGGTTATTTAACTTAAAAGGCTACTGAAGAAAAAAGATTATTTTGAATGATAAAGATTATTAGTAGAAAGTCAGGTAGTAAAAAAAAGCCCGGGATAATACTTAGTGCAATTGATATCTGCCTTTACCTGTGACGGTTATTTCCGGAAGCTTTTTTGATGTTTCAAAGGCGTTGTAGATAGGCCGCAGACTTAACCAAAAATCCTTATGTTCTGTTCCGTACTTCTCTTCTAGCTCTGTCAGTTGTTTATCATTGAGCTTTGATGGAAAAATATGAACTGGAATTTCAGTTTGCCCGTTATTTCTTGCTTCTACAGCAAGTACATAGAGCTCTTTTATCTTATCGTCTGTGATGGGAATACATCCAACGGTAACACAGTTGCCATGAATATAGATCAAACCGCCTGGATGTTTAGGATCGCTTAAAACCTTATCTGATGCGTTAGGATAATTAATACCAAGAGATAGGTAAAAGTTACTTTGTGGATTGAAGTGATTGATGTAGTATATGCCTTCCGGGATCTGCAGATCACCTTCTTTTCTTTTAGGACCTAAAGTTCCTGAACTTGAACAGAAGTTGTAGGTATGCAGGAGAGAATATGTTTCTCTTCCTTTTTCCTTTATCCAGATTTCAAGCTTCTTCTCTTTTTTAAAAGCTCTTACAAAGAGGTTGAAACCTTTGTATTTCAGATTACGATCTTTAAAGTGTTTTTTAACAACTTCTTCCTTTTCATCATAAGCTACTTTTACGCGGCTATTTTTAAGCTGTATTTCTTTAAAGGATGGTGGAATCAACATCATCAAACCAATGAGACATGCTATATACATGCCTCAATTTAAAAATAAGTATTCACAAATTTATCTTGTACTTCCGTCTGAAATTCCCTCAAGTTCTCTTTTGAAATCATCAGGATTTTTAAAAACAGAAGTTTGTGTAGGGAAGGCAAAGTTTATTTTTCGTTTAGTGAATTCTTCATAGATCCTGAAATTGATAGCCTGTTGGATGTCCATGTAGATATTAAAGTCAGGACTTCCGACAATATAAACAACTTCATAACGAAGGCTCCAATCTTTGTAAACAGCAAAATGCGCACGATCGAAAGTAACATTTTTTTGCTCCAATACAATAGATTTCAATAATACAGATATCTCCTTTAACGTATCAAGAGGCGTTCCATACTCAACATCAATGGTAAAAACTATCCTACGGGTAGCCATTCTCTTGTAGTTATGGATACGCGCTGTTGTAAGATTACTATTACCCATAATGAGTTGCTCGCCGGAAAGGCTTCTGATGCGTGTGGTTTTAATTCCGATATATTCTACGGTGCCCAGTTTATCATCAACAATAATAAAATCACCTACTTCAAAGGGGCGATCAAAAAATATAACAAAGTAGTTAAATAAGTCACCTAAAATATTCTGAGCTGCTAACGCAATGGCAATACCACCAATTCCCAGACCAGTGACAATAGCGGTAACATCACCACCAAGATTATCGATCAAGAATACAATTCCTAAAATCCAGATAATCATGTTAATGATAAGCATTAATCCACCAAGCTGCTTGATTTTTTCTTCACCCCGCTCCTGCTTTCGGATTCTATTATTAAGAAAAAGCAGGATTAACTTGGAAAACAGACGGACTATAAAAAATGTGATTACTACAGATATGACAACCTCTACTACCCGTTCTGCTTTATGCGATAACTGTAGCGTAGAGATTCCCCAATAAATAATAGCGTATTGTAATGCAGCAAATCCAAAACGTCCAATACTTCTTATCACTATATCGTCATTAGTGCCTGGCGTATGCTCTGCCCAAATTTTCAGTTGTTTTAATACAACATTTCTAATAATAGCCAAAATAAGTGAACCCAGAAGAATGGTTGCGAGAGCAACGAGGTAGTCTCGCACAGAATTATGGAAGTAAACTTGCTCTAAAATTGAGTTCATAAGTAAAAGTCGGAGTTAGACCTAATTTTAATAGAATATGATGCGAATTTGCGAGGATGCAATTTTTTCGGCAAAATCATTTAAAAAACCATACCAATTAATGGATATTGCAATTGGTTTCTCTCTTTATAAACCCCAAAATCACATATGAAAACGCTGCCCTGGAAAAGAATTGCTATCGCAGCCATAGCACTTGGAATAGTTGTGACCGGAGTATTCTACTTCACGAATAGTATCGGCAAAAAACAAACACAAGCCTTTATCAACCCTGCTTTTGGCGAGTACATTTCGTCGTACACCGCAGGAATTGTTTCTTCCGGTTCAACCATACGCATTGTTCTATCAACGGAAGCGGTAGACTCCTCCCAGGTTGGCACAGAATCATCAGTTAAGCTTTTCAACTTTAATCCGGGCGTTAACGGAAAAACCATTTGGCTAGACAGAAAAACGGTTGAGTTCAGACCCGAGAAGAAATTAACTTCCGGCCACGTATACGAAGTCAATTTCTCTTTATCAAAACTTGTCGAAAACCTGCCCTCAGAATTAAAAACGTTTTCTTACACCTTCCAGGTAATACCACAAAACTTTGAAGTAAGCATTGAGAATATTAAACCTTATGTAAGCACTGAATTACAGAAACAAAAAATAGAGGGTATCTTTTCTACTGCTGATTTTGCTGAGAACGAGTTGATTGAGAAGTCGTTTACTGCGTCTCAGGAAGGCAAGGTGTTAAAAATTTCATGGACCCATGCGGGTGACGGCAAAGAACATAATTTTATTATTGAGGAAGTTGCACGCAAGGAGCAAGCAAGTAAAGTAGACCTTGCCATTAACGGGAAATCTATTGGAATTGAACGGAGTGAAGAACAGGTGATTGAAATTCCTTCGCTTAGTGATTTCAAGATCATGAACACAAAGGTTGTTCAGAATCCGAATCAATATGTGGTTCTTCAGTTCACGGATCCGTTAAAACCAAAACAAAACCTTCAGGGCTTAATTAATATAGGCGGACTGACTGATCTTGATTTTGATATTCATGACAATGAAATATGGGTTTATCCTCCTGTTAGACAAACAGGATCTAAAACACTTACCATAGAGGCAGGAATTAAAAATATTCTTGACTACAAGATGAAAGAAGGAAATAGTCTTGAAATTGTCTTTGAACAGCTTAACCCCGCGGTGCGCTTTACCGGAAAAGGTAATATCCTTCCTTCATCTGAAGGGCTAATTCTTCCTTTTGAAGCAGTGAACCTTAAATCAGTTGATGTAAAAATCATTAAGGTTTATGAAAGCAATGTACTACAATTCTTACAGGTTAATGATTACAACGGAAGTTCGGAACTACGCAGGGTAGGAAAACCAATTCTTAAAAAGAATGTGTCTCTTGAAACTTCTGGTGTTACTGATCTTGGAAAATGGAACCGGTTTACAATAGACCTTTCAAAAATGATCAGCACAGAACCAGGTGCTATCTATCAGGTAAGTATAGGTTTCAAGCGAAAAGATGTAGCACTGGTATGTGAAGGTGGTGAAGAAACCGCAGGTGAATCAGACCTTACTTCATTTGAAACAGAAGAATGGGTTGAGGGTGAAGGTGAATCGAGTTATTGGGATTCTTATGAAGAGTACTATTACAGTGAAGATTACGATTGGGAGCAACGCGACAACCCATGCCACTCCTCTTACTACACCGGCAATAAAAACATCAAGAAAAACGTACTCGCAACTGACTTGGGTATTATCGCTAAACGCGGTGGAGACGGAAAGACAATTGTATTTATCAACGACTTAAAGACAACGCAGCCTTTAGGCAGTGTGATGCTTGAATTGTATGATTTCCAGCAACAACTTATCGGCAATGCAACAACAGATGCAGATGGGAAGGCGGTAATAGAGAGTAAGGAAAAACCGTTTGTTCTGATTGCAAAGAGTGGTACGCAACGCGGCTATCTTAAACTCCAGGATGGAGAATCACTCTCTCTAAGTAATTTTGATATTGGTGGCGAGCAAATAAGCAAAGGACTTAAGGGTTTGATTTACGGAGAAAGAGGCGTATGGAGGCCAGGCGATTCTTTATATCTTACGTTTCTACTTGAAGATAAACTTAAACTGCTTCCGTCAACGCATCCTGTGGTGATGGAGTTGCAAAATCCGCAAGGGCAGGTAGTAAATAGAATTGTACGTGCCAACGGTGAGAATGGATTCTACAACTTTGCTACAGCAACTGCCACCGATGCACCTACCGGAAACTGGATGGCACGTGTTAAAGTAGGCGGGGCTGAGTTCGCTCAAACTATAAAAATAGAAACTGTAAAGCCGAACAGGCTTAAAATCAATCTTGATTTTGGGAAAGACAAGATCACAGCAGAGAACAATAACGTATCAGGTACACTTCAGGTGAACTGGCTTCACGGTGCAGTAGGAAGAAACCTTAAGGCTGAGTTTGAAGTATTGCTCACCCGGGGAGAAACGAAATTTTCGCGTTACCCTGACTATGTTTTTGAAGATCCGTCCCGTACTTTTTCAAGCGAAGCACAAACAATTTTTGAAGGTTACACAAATGAAGAAGGTAAAGCCACTATCAACGCTACTTTAGAGGCTTCAGAGAATTCACCAGGAATGTTAAATGCTGTGTTCAGAGGAAAGGTATTTGAAGAAAGTGGCAATTTCTCTATCGATCGTTTTAGCTTACCGTATTATCCGTATGAATCCTTTACCGGCATAAGGGTACCTGAAGGTGATAAAGCAAGAGGTATGCTTCTTACCGATACCACACACCGGGTTGATGTAGTAACCATAGACGCAGATGGTAAACCGCTTTCGCGGGATAAGATAGAAATGTCTATCTACAAACTGCAATGGAAATGGTGGTGGGATAACAGCGAAGAAAATGCTGCGTACTTAAGCGACTCTTACGCCACGTTAATAAGTGAGGGTACGATAAGAACAACAAACGGAAAGGGCTCATGGAGTTTCAAGATCAATTACCCTGAATGGGGAAGATATCTTGTAAAAGCGCTTGATCCGCAATCTGGCCATAGTACCGCGAAAGTAGTTTATATTGATTGGCCAGGTTGGGCAGGAAGATCGCGCGGAGGAAATGAAGGTGCGACCATGTTATCTTTCTCTTCTGATAAACCCGCCTACAATATAGGTGATAAGGCTAGTGTAATAATACCTGGAAGCGGGGAAGGTCGCGCTCTTGTAAGCATTGAAAACGGAAGTCGCGTTATTGAAAGTAACTGGGTGCAAACACAAAAAGGTGATACTCCTTTCAGCTTCAATATCACGAAAGACATGACGCCTAATGTATTTGTGCATATAACACTTGTACAACCTCATTCGCAAACGGTAAACGATTTACCTATCAGGCTATACGGTGTTATTCCTTTGCAGGTCGAGAATCCAGAAACACATCTTGAACCTGTTATAGAAATGCCTGATGTGCTTGAACCAGGAAAGGAAGTAAAAATCAGTGTATCTGAAAAATCAAAGAAAAAGATGACCTATACCATTGCAGTGGTAGACGAAGGGCTTCTTGATTTAACCAGATTTAAAACTCCTGATCCATGGAATAGATTTTATGCTCGCGAAGCGCTAGGCGTAAAAACATGGGACTTGTATGACAATGTAATGGGAGCTTTCGGATCGAAGATTGAAAGGTTGTTAGCGATAGGTGGAGACATGGAAGCCGCCAGCAAAGAAGACGATGCAAAATCAAATCGCTTTAAACCTGTTGTAAAATTCTTTGGCCCATTTACTACTAATGGGGGAAGAGACGAACACAAATTCATTATGCCTCAATACATTGGATCAGTAAAAACAATGGTGGTGGCAGGATATGAAGGCGCTTATGGTTCAGCAGAAAAGGCGACACCTGTGCGTAAGCCCTTAATGGTATTGGCAACATTACCCCGTGTTCTTGGTCCGGAGGAAAAAGTTAAACTACCTGTTACGCTGTTTACGATGGAGAAAAATATCCGCGATATTAATATTGAGGTAAAAGCCACAGGTCCGCTTACTGTATTACAAAATTCCCAGCGCATTACAATGAGTGGCAATGACATGACAGTTGACTTCGATCTTGATGTAAAGAGCTTGTTAGGTGTAGGAAAAATAAAAGTAACCGCTACTTCGGGAAGCTATACGGCTACAGATGAGATTGAGATTGAGGTTCGTAATCCGAACCCTCCGGTTACCCGTGCACAGGAGTCAATAGTAGAAGCAGGTAAAACGTGGAACGTTAATGTTTCTCCCGTAGGGATGGCAGGAACGAATACTGCTGTTCTTGAAATCTCAAGTATTCCTCCAATTAACCTTGGACAAAGACTAAAGTACTTGTTGCAATATCCTTACGGTTGCATTGAACAAACAACCTCTGCGGTTTTCCCTCAGCTATATGTAGATCAGATAAAGGTTATTACAGAAGGTGAGCAAGCCATGATTCAAAAAAATGTTCGTGCAGGAATTGAAAGACTAAAATCTTTTCAACAACGCGACGGCGGATTTTCATATTGGCCTGGTGCTGAAAATGCTGATAGCTGGTCTACTACTTATGCAGGTCATTTTCTTATAGAAGCCGAAGCAAAAGGATATTTTATTCCTAACGACATGATCAGGCGCTGGAAAAAATTCCAGAAAAATAAAGCACAATCATGGAGAAAGAACCAGGAATATCAAAGCAGCGAATTGATCCAGGCCTACAGATTATACGCACTGGCACTAGCAGGAGACGCCGAACTTGGTGGAATGAACAGACTGCGCGAACAACAAAACCTATCATTAACAGCTTCATGGATGTTGGCTTCTGCTTACGCAAAAGCCGGACAACCAGAGGCAGCGAAAAAGATTATAGCAAATCTCTCAACGAATGTGAAACCTTACCAGGAAATGGGATATTCTTATGGCTCTGATCTTCGTGACAAAGCCATCATTCTTGAAACCCTAATCCTGTTAAATGAAAAATCAAAAGGTTTTGAATTGTTAAAGGACATTTCAGCATCGCTGAGTAATTCAGGGTACTGGATGAGCACGCAAACTACTGCCTGGTGTTTAAAATCAGCCGGAGCCTTTGCAAGTACAGAAAAGAGAGGCTCACTTACATTTACATATACCTACAATGGAAAAGAAGTTGAGGCAAGCACGGAGTTACCAATAGCGCAGGTATCACTACCCGTAGATGGTGTAAGTGCACGTTCTTTGAAAGTAGTAAGTAAGTCAAAAGGTACGTTGTTTGCACGCCTTATTACAGAAGGAACACCAGCAAGAGGCACCGAAGAAGAAGAAAACAATAACTTAAATCTCTCTGTAACTTATACCGATACAGATGGAAATGCGGTTGATCCTACGCGCTTAACACAAGGAACTGAATTTATAGCTTCGGTAACGATACAAAATCCAGGAATGCGAGGAGAGTATAAAAACATGGCATTAAATCAGATTTTCCCTTCAGGTTGGGAAATTAACAACTTAAGGTTAGACCAGGCTGAAGAAAGATTGAACGGAGACAAGCCAACGTATCAGGATATACGCGATGATCGTGTTTATACTTACTTTGACCTTGCATCAGGACAACGAAAAGTCTTCAAAGTAATGCTGACGGCGAGCTATTCTGGAAGTTATTATTTGCCGGCATTAAGCTGCGAGGCTATGTACGACAGAAGCATTTACGCGCGCAAGAAGGGTCAGGTAGTTGAAGTAGTGAAAGAGCAAACACAATAATAAGCAGTATGAAATCTGCGGACAATAAGCGTTTGCCCGCAGATTTCGCTGATAGTCGCAAATTAAATACATGACGGAGAACGAGCTTTCATATAAAATTCGAGGAGCCATATTCAGGGTATACAATCACCTCGGCCCTGGCCTACTTGAATCAGTATATGTTGCCGCTCTAGCGTATGAGTTAAAGAAGGAGGGGCTTATTGTAAAGACACAGGTAGCGCTTCCGGTCCAATATGAGACGGAGTATCTGGATCTAGGGTTTCGGATCGATATATTGATTAATGACTTAGTCATAATTGAAGTAAAGTCCATTGAATCGCTACACGAAGTCCATCACAAACAAGTATTGACATATTTAAGACTTTCCAATAAAAAATTAGCCTTACTTGTAAATTTTAACACGACTAATATTTCAAATTCTATAATCAGAAAAGTAAATGGTTTATAGAATTCAATCTGCGATAATTGGCGCGATCAGCGGGATAAAAAAGTGGATATTGCTTACCTCAATTCTAATAATATTCTATTGGTTCTCTTTAAGTAAAACACTCTTTAACGACCCCTACTCCACCGTACTTCAATCAAAAGACGGACAGCTTTTAAGTGCTTCCATTGCACGAGACGGCCAATGGCGTTTTCCTGAAACTGACACCTTGCCTTCAAAATTCATTGATGCCCTTATCACTTTTGAAGACAAAAGATTTTATAACCATCCTGGTATTGACTTACTTTCATTGGCAAGGGCGTTTAAGCAGAATATAAAGGCAGGAAAAGTTGTAAGTGGTGGCAGCACCATCAGCATGCAGGTGATAAGGCTCTCCCGTAAAGGTCAATCACGTAACGTCATGGAGAAGCTTATTGAAATTATTCTTGCTACACGACTTGAAATCCGATATAGTAAAGAAGAGATTCTGGCCTTATATGCTTCTCACGCACCGTTTGGAGGCAATGTTGTTGGCATTGAAGCTGCATGCTGGCGCTATTTCAGCACTACACCAAATGACTTATCGTGGTCTCAGGCCGCACTACTCGCTGTTTTACCCAATGCACCATCATTGATTCATCCCGGTAAGAACAGGAAGACTCTTAAGTTAAAGCGAGACACACTGCTTGACAAACTCGAACGCGCTAATAAAATTGATAAACTTACCTGTTCGCTTGCTAAAGATGAACCACTACCTGATTCGCCTTATCCTCTACCACGATTTGCCAAACACTTATTAACGCGAGTAGCCAAAGATAAATTCGCAGAAAAGAAAACAACAAGTACCATTGACTACAGCTTGCAGCTTCGTGTTGAAGAAATTTTACAACTGCACCATCAGCGTTTATCAGCAAATGAAATTCATAACGCCGCAGCCATTGTTATTGATGTTAATACAGGATCAATTCTCGCATATGTGGGTAATATCGATGGCAAGCAAAGACATGAAAATGATGTTGATATTATTAACTCGCCGAGAAGTACCGGAAGCATTTTAAAGCCTTTCTTGTACGCAGCCATGCTTGATGAAGGTAAAATTCTACCAAAATCACTGCTTCCTGATATTCCTGTTTTAATCAATGGTTTTTCACCTAAAAACTTTTCACATGCATATGATGGCGCAGTACCAGCGGATAAAGCATTGATCAGATCATTGAATATTCCCGCTGTTAACATGCTTAAAGACTATCGTTATGAGAAGTTTCATACGCTCTTGAAAAACATGGGAATGAACACCCTTACCAAGGCTCCTGACCACTATGGCCTGTCCCTTATATTAGGTGGCGCAGAAGGAACGCTTTGGGATATTACAGGGATATATGCTTCTATGGCGCGCACACTAAACAATTACTTTGAACACCCGGGAGCACATCGATACTTAAAGTCGGATTTTCATGCCCCCTATTATTTAAAGAGTCAACAGGATTCCGTTAAAAGAGACCTTGAGTTAACTTCATGGTTAAGCGCAGCCTCCATCTATTCAACATTTGAGGCTTTAAAAGAAGTTTATCGCCCAGGTGAAGAAACAGGATGGAGATACTTTCATAACGCTAAAAAAATTGCATGGAAGACGGGCACAAGTTTTGGCTTTCGCGATGGATGGGCTGTTGGAGTTACACCTCGCTATACGGTGGGTGTATGGGTAGGCAACGCCGATGGTGAAGGAAGACCTGGACTTACAGGAACCGATGCCGCAGCCCCAGTAATGTTTGACATCTTCGCCCAGCTTCCGCAAAACAAGTGGTTTGATTTCCCTAAACCGGAAATGCATGAAGTTACTACCTGTGGAATAAGCGGTTTTAGAGCTTCACCTCTATGTACTCCGACAGATACCATCTGGGTTGTGAAACAAGGACTTTCATCGTCTTCCTGTCCCTATCATAAAATGGTACACCTAACCAAAGACCAAAAATATCAGGTTCACGATGGATGCATGGCGCTTCAAAATATAACACATCTAAGTTGGTTTATTCTTCCTCCCATACAGGAGTATTATTACAAAGCCGCCACTATTTCGTACAAAGCGCTGCCTCCCTTTAGAACAGGCTGCGAGACAGGTAAAGCAAACAGCACGATGGATATGATCTACCCCAAAGAAAATACAAAGATCTACATCCCAAAAGAAATTGATGGCAACGCAGGAAGTTCCATTTTCGAATTAGCACACAGAAACCCTAACACTACTGTATACTGGCATCTGGATGGTAATTTTTTAGGTGTAACAAAAAAAACACATCATTTTCCCATTAATCCAAAAAAAGGGAAACACACACTTGTTGTGGTGGACGAGGATGGAGAGTCGCTAAAAAGAGAATTTGAAGTATTGTCGAAGGGCGTAGGCGACTAAACAGAACTTTGCTTCATGCAAGGCTTGGCTGCCAAAGCTGTTTGATAGAAATCAATTCGTGAAGACTAATGCTCTTTACCGTGCGAATCAACTTCAGTAACGATTATTGCAGCCTCCAGATTTTTGCTTACTTCACGTATTACATTGTCAAGTTGTACGCTACAAGTATAAAGATGCTTCAATATATCTTCTTTCTCAGAAGGATCAGCATGACTCAGCAGATTAATCAATCCTAAAATACTTGCTACAGGAGCCCTCAATTTATGCGCATTGATAAAAGTGTATTCTGCTAATCGTTGATTTTGCAACGTGAGCTGTGACGTTCGCTCTCTGATTCTTTCTTCCAGGTTTTTATTAAACTCCTGAAGCTCTTCGTTGAGCTTTATTAATGCAGTAGCCTGCATTTCAATAGCATTTTTTTGAAGCAAAATCTTTTTGCGTTGCCTATAAAGCGTCAAAGCCAAGACTACTACTGCCCCCAGGCATACCGAAATAGCTACCAGTGATAAGCGTTGGGATTTCAACTGAGCATCTTTAAATTCCCGCTCAGTACGTAACTGCCTGTTCTCCTCCTCGCGTGTTTCTGTTTCATAAATAGTTTGAAGCCTTGCAACTTGCTCAGCTTTTAGTAGATTATAAACGCTGTCTTTTAGTTTGTTGTGTCGGGAAAGATGCTGAAATGCGTTCTCATAGTTGCCTCGCGCGGAATCGAGATGTGCAAACTCGAGATAATTCTTAACCTGTAAATCTGCTACTTTAATTTTATCGGCAAGTTCAATGGCTTTTAAAAGATGCTGCTCAGCAACATTATATTTTTCAAGATGCCTATACACATCTGCGATATTCTGATAAGTCTGCACCAATGATCTTACCTCTCCAAGTTGAGACCATATTATCTCAGCTCTTTTCAAATAATCAATAGCTACATTATAGTCTTTCTCCCCTATCTTAATCTCCGCTAACGTCCAGTAATTATATGCAATCACTTTTTCATCCTTATGCCTGGCAGCCATTTCGAAGGATGCATCAATGTATTCCTTTGCTTTTTCAATATTACCGACCTTCACATATAGTTCTCCTATATTGTACAACACCAAGGCTTGCGCTAAAGAGTCTCTCTTTAAATATTCAATTGATTTTATAAGGTATTCAAGGGCTTTATGAGGTTCAGATAATTTTTTGTAGACCTCGCCAATGTTGTTATAAGTTTGACCTAATCCAACGCTATCAGAAATTGATTTATACTGTCTTACTGCTAACAAATAGTAATTCTGAGCAAATTCATAAACCCCTTCATACCAATAGGAGTTTCCCATTACGGTGAACGCACGAGCATATCCTTTTGTGTATTTAATTCTGCCTGCTACATTCATTGAATAGGAGCAAATGGTTCTTGACAGATCGGTGTTAACACCTAGGCTATTAGAAGCTTCCTCATTCAATTTGTCTACTAAAGTACGGTCTTCAGGAAATGCCTTAAATTTTTGAGCAATACTGTCGGGCAGAACCTGGGCGGTCAGCTCCTGAATCAATAAAAAAACAACTATTACTAACCCGAACTTATACATTATACAAAGCAATAACCTTACTGAGCGGCCATTGCCTTTAAAACATCATGCTGTGTAATAATGTGAACTTTTTCATCTGTATCACGAACAAGCACTGCTTTATTATCCCTATTCAACAGCGAAGAAAGTACATCTAAGGTACTATCTGGTGCTACAAATAACATTGGCTTATCCATAATTTCGCCGACTGCCTTATTCTGAATATTAGGATCCTGGATAATTTTTTCGAGTAGTGATGCTGAGCTTACACTACCGACAAAATGACCATTTTCAGTAACAGGAATCTGATCTATCCCTTCACGGTTAAGCACTTGTATTGCTTCACTAATTTTTGCTGATTGTTGTACAGTATGTAAGCTATCCTTACCGTTACGTTGTGTTATGATATCTCTCGCAGAAGCAAAAGTGCGGGTTTCAAGAAAACCATGGTCTTTCATCCATTGGTCATTATATACTTTAGCAAGATACCTTGTGCCATGGTCTGGCAACAGAATAACCATTACATCGTCTTTCTTTAAATTATCTTGTGCGTATTCCAAAGCGCCATGTACTGCTGAGCCACTCGACCAACCTACAAACAATCCCTCTTCACGAGAAAGTTTACGGGCCATAATTGCTCCATCTTTGTCTGTCACTTTGATAAATAAATCAATTGTATCAAAGTCAACATTTTTAGGAAGGATATCTTCACCAAAGCCTTCAGTTAAATAAGGATATATCTCATTTTCATCAAAGATGCCGGTCTCTTTATACTTCTTAAAAACAGATCCGTAGGTATCAATACCAACGGTAATCAATGATTTGTTCTGCTCCTTCAGGTATTTAGCAGTACCACACATCGACCCGCCTGTTCCTACTGTTGCTACATAATGTGTTATTCTTCCCTCCGTCTGTTTCCAAATTTCAGGCCCTGTACTTTCATAGTGCGCCTGTGCGTTGGATGGATTGTCGTACTGATTGGGATAAATAGAATTTGGAATCTCTTTGCTCAATTTTCTGGCTACAGAATAATATGATCTTGGATCATCTGGCTCAACGTTCGTTGGACAAACGATAACTTCTGCGCCCACGGCTTTAAGAATATTAATTTTCTCCTGTGACTGCTTATCTGCCATTGTAAAGATACACTTATAGCCTTTCGCAATGGCCGTTAACGCCAGCCCCATACCTGTGTTACCAGAAGTACCTTCGATAATTGTTCCGCCTGGTTTTAATTTACCTTGCTTCTCTGCATCCTCAATCATCTTTAAGGCCATTCGGTCTTTGGTAGAATTTCCAGGATTGAAGTATTCTACTTTTGCCAATACTGTACCTCTTATCCCCCGGGTAATGTTGTTTAATTTTACTATAGGGGTATTTCCTATAGTTTCAACTATCGAATCGTAGATCATAACCAGTTTATTGAGAGTTAAAATTAAGAAAATCTGACCTAAAGGAGCCCAAAATTTGAGGCAATCAGGAAAAGGGTCTCCTTAAATTATAATTAGAGGTAACTATGCTGCGCCTGCAAGGAGATATAATACCGCCATCCTCACCGCAACTCCGTTCTCAACCTGATCAAGAATAATGGAGTGAGATGAATCAGCAGCATCACTTGTTAGTTCTACACCCCTGTTTATTGGCCCGGGATGCATGATAACGATCTGCTTTTTAAGATTATCAAGCATCTTTTTATTAATGCCGTAATACAGAGAATATTCTCTGAGTGAGGGAAAGTATTTTATTTGCTGTCGTTCAAGCTGAATTCTGAGAACATTTGCAACATCACACCATTGGAGTGCTTTCATTACATCAAGCTCAACCTGCACCCCAAGTTGCCCTATAAATTTAGGAAGCAGCGTTGGAGGACCACACACCATTACCTTTGCCCCTAGTTTTTGAAGTGCGAAAATGTTAGACAAAGCCACTCGCGAATGAAGGATATCTCCAATAATCGCAACCTTTTTTCCTGCCACATCGCCTAGTTTTTCACGAATAGAAAAAGTATCGAGTAATGCCTGCGTTGGATGTTCATGGGTACCATCACCTGCGTTTACAATATTTGCATTAATGTGCTTTGCCAAGTAGTATGGTGCTCCAGGACTAGCATGCCTCATCACCACCATATCTACCTTCATTGCAAGGATATTGTTAACGGTATCTAAAAGTGTTTCTCCTTTTTTAACAGAACTGTTAGATGCTGAAAAGTTTACTACATCGGCTGATAATCTTTTTTCAGCAAGCTCAAATGAAAGCCTCGTTCTGGTAGAATTTTCGAAAAATATGTTGGCTATGGTAACATCGCGAAGAGATGGGACCTTCTTTATCGGACGGTTTATTACTTCTTTAAAAGTATCAGCTGTTTCAAAAATAAGTTCTATGTCTTCCCTGGTGATGTCTTTAATTCCAAGCAGGTGTTTTTGACTTAATTTAGACATAGCTTAATCCTTATTGATCAACCAGATTTTATTTTGTTTGTGTCCTTGAGCCTGTAATTCAACCAATATGCGCTGAGAAGCAATTGTATTTACTACTTTTCCTACGTAATCGGCCTCAATTGGAAGCTCCCTATTGTACTTTCTATCTATAAGCACCAGAAGCTCAACTTTAGATGGTCTTCCGAACGTAATAAGCGCATCTAATGCCGCTCTTATTGTTCTTCCTGTAAAAAGAACGTCATCTACTAAAACCACACGCTTACCCTCAATAATAAAAGGAATCCTACTTTCACTAGCTTTTGCCGGCACGTCCCTTCTGCGAAAGTCATCCCTGTGAAAAGTAGCATCTAAATAACCCAATGGGATGGACTGCTTTATATTCTTCTCCAGCGTTTTATGTATTGCTTCCGCAAGATGAATACCCCTTGGCTGCATACCAATTATAACCGTATCTGAGAAATCATCATGATTTTCAATTAATTGCTGGCAAAGGCGATTTATCGTGATATTGAGGAGATCGGAATCTAAGATGAGTTTCTTCTGCATACTTTGCAGGCACAAATATAGGAATAATTCAAAATGAGACAATTCATTGAAAATGCTAATATCCGCTTATTCTGAATTTTAAACAGGATTAATCAACATGCTTGACTTTATTAATATAAAAAACTCTTTTGTTTCGCTGTCCCTTTACCTGGCTTTCAATCTCCTGAACGCCATAGGCATATAGGTATTCACTATACCAATATTCCAGCTTGTTGGTAGAACCACTTTTCTTGACAACGTCATTCACTGACCCTGTTATAATAGGATCTGTTGTTTTTCCTTCAATTACATCATTATCTCTAATGAGTTTTGTGCGTAGCTGATTTTCATATAGATATAACAAGGCTATTTCATCGTTGTCAACATCCAGCTTAACAAATTGCTCTAAGGTAAATGTTCGTACATCATTAATCTCAAAGCTATTATCCCATAACAAGTTGCCTTCTGGAGTAAAGCCCATGACAACAGCATGAGTATAAAAGTAGCCTTCAAAGATTCTTCCATTTTGAATCATACCATTGGCAGGTCTGCCAATAGGAGAGAAGAAACTACCATAAGGCGAAACACTAGAATATTTAGGATAAAACGCCTCTCCTAATAGTACAAATTGATCTTTATAGGACACTAATTCATGAACCAGAAACCGGTAGTTAAACTTGATTTTCTTCCCCTTAATTTTTCTTCTTTCTATTCTGTCTTTAACTCTTTTTTCGCGCTTTGCCTTCATGTACTTAAAGAAGTTCTCAAGGTCGCCAAAATTATAATATCGTATTTTCTGCAAACCCGAAGGATCAATGCTTGCAATAAATATCCCTCTTGAAAACTCAGCAGACCGGCTTCCATAAACTCCCGCAATGATCTGAATATCATTGGTTGCTTTTAACGATCGTCCAAAGATCAAATGCCTGTTGTCCTGAACATCTAATGTAAAATTGCGTAACAGATTTCCCTGTACATCATAATTCTTAACCCAAAGTGTTCGCTGTTTCTGGAAATTAAGTGCGCTGATAAGCACATCAAAGTTACCATCTTCATTTACGCGTATTTGGTTTAGTTCTCCTGATTCATTAAAAATTCCTGGCAACACTCTTGATTGAAAATTAGCCAAAGAGAAGTGAAGAACAATTGGTACTTTATTATAATATCCTCCTATAAGAACAGCTGCACGTGCCACTTGAAATTCCGTCGGTGAAAAGGGAATATATCCTTTAATAATGCGTCTTGTATAATTCCCTGTGGCCCCATCTACGATTATAAGTATGAAATCATTTTTACTGTAATCCTTATAGCGCAGCAGAAGATAGAGTTGACTATTATAGGCTTTCTTGCCAATTACAAAATAGTTCTTCTCAACTGGTAAGAACCCACTCCATTTTTCAGCAAACGCAGTATCCAAATGAATGAGATGCAACTGACCGCTTCTTGTACCAGTAAAGGCCCTGTAAAGAAACAAACCTTCGTCTTGGGCGGGAATGATTTCAAAGTTAGTTTCATTTTGGCCGATAGGTATTTCAAATCTTCTTGGTTGTAGTACTTGTGCCCTCACATCTGCAGATAAGAAAAGCAGAAGTGTGAGCAGTACAGAAAGGATTACCCTATCTGACAACCACTTTATTGATATAAAAGACGTCCCTAACCCGGTCATCTTTATTGCTTTGATTGCGTATTGTTTGATATCCCCAAATAAAGAAAGTATTATTAACCCAATGCATGAGTCCGCCTTCACTTTCCTTCTCACTACGTATTTCATCCAATGGATCATTTAATTTGATTTTCTCTACAGCCTCCGAAACACTTCCATCACTGAAATTGACTGATTTAAATTTCAACTCCGATTCCTTTTTATATACTAAAGATAAAGCAGATCCGTCATAGTAGTAGTCGGCAACTTGTTCTAAAGATGGCTTTTCTATATCATCTAATTTAATACTTTGATCCCAAATAAGATCGCCTTTGCCATCAAAAGCCAAAACAACACTTGATAGCGTTTTTACCTCATTTGAATTCTTGACATTATTATTATTAAAGTAATAAGGTCGGTAGGTGCGCATACCCGGAAAGTATGCCGGCCAAAAAGGATTATAATAATAAAAAGGATTTGTATTGTATGAGTTACCAAATGGTGTTGAATAATAGGGATTAGAATTATTTACAGGGTTGTAAACTTCAGCAAGTAAGAGATAACCATCTTTATGCTCTTCTATTTTATAAGGCATTACGTATGCAGCGTACGACGGCTTCTTGCCCGCCTCAACATCATTCTTTGTATTTTCCTTTATTCTTTGTGCTTTTTTAGGATTTAAGTAATCCAGAAAATGCTCTAATGATCCTAAATGAAAATACTTTATCTTCTGATCACTAAACGGATCAACAGGAAGTGAAAAGAAGCCAGAGGATTGCTTTCCTTGCCTGTCGCCCCAAGTACCAAAAACCATTAATTCTTCACGTTGCAATGTACTACTGATGTTTGCTTGTAAAGAATGATTATTATCAATAGCAACAACATCATCTAACAGCAGCTTTCCTGACTCATCAAAAGTTTTGAAGACCACCTTCTGCTCAGCCCTGGAAATTCTATCAATAAGCACAGTGTTAAAAGTCTGATTCTGGTTAGCTCTTAAATCCACCAGCTGATTATCCTTCTGAAAAAATCCGGGAACAACTTTAATGTTTTTATCATTGAGGTGGTACAACAGAATTGCCGGCTCATCGCTAACGTATCCCCCAAGCGCAACACTTAGGCCTACCTTAATAAAATGAGTTATTTTAAAATCAACTTCAGGCTTAATTTCATGGCGGCTTATTTCAACACCATTATCTGTGTCTATTTCAATTAACCGAAAGCTATTTCGCGAATTTTCTCCAGTACGATACAACATATAAAGCCGCTGGGGAGCAACTTCATATCCTACCATTGGAAATCGCTCTTCAATGTAATACTCAACACTTTTCTTTTCATGCAAAGCAGTATCGAGTATGGTAATCTCCCATAACCTTTTGTTACCTTCGTATTTGTCACGTTCACGCAATAGCGCTAATCCTGTTTCCTTCAGTGATATTAAATGGTAATACTCATCACTCCCTTTGTGCTTTTTCTCATAGCGTTGCGTCTGAAAGATTTGAGCCTTTAATGAAAAGGATACAAACACAAAAAGTAAAGCACAAAGAATACCCGCATTTCTACGAATAATATAAAGGAACAAATTTCTCATGTTATTTTTCTTCGCTAAGGGCAACAACGATATCGAACTCTTCTGGTCTTACAGGTTGAACAGAGAGACGGGAAGCACGTACCAGCACCATGTTACTTAAACGCTTGTCTGATTTTATTTGTGCAAGAGTAACAGGATTTTTTAATTTTTGCTTAGGAGCAAGATCAACAGCTATCCATTCGTTATCAGCCGGCTCTGGATATCCTGCTTTTAACACCGTACTAATCCCTATTATAGCCTTTTCATCTCCTGTATGATAAATGAAGACAAGATCACCTTGTTCCATCGCTTTGAGATGACTACGAGCCTGAAAATTTCTGACGCCGTCCCATACTGTTTTCTTGTCTCGTACAAGATCATCCCACGAAAAAGTATCTGGTTCTGTTTTAACTAGCCAATAGTTCATATTGTCGGTAAATGTTTACCGAAAATATGGAAACCAATAACAAAGGGCAATACTAAAAGAATAATTAGAAAATGGTAACGCCTTATTAACCGCAGTTTAGTAGGCTCTTACCAGCTTTCCTTCCATGTAATTAACATACGAGCGGTTTACTACCTTCATGCCACCAGGGGTAGGGTAATTACCTGTGAAGTACCAATCACCTTTATGATTAGGACAAGCCTTATGAAGGTTTTCTACTGTTTGGAATACAACCTGAAGTTCCGCATTCATATCAGCAGGTTTAACAATCTCCGAAATCTTTGCAGAGATTTCTTCATCTGTAAATTGCTCATATAACTGCTTCACATAGTTCTGCTGGCTTTGATGTCCTCTTGCTCTCACACAACGCTCATAAACCTCTCCTAACAGGTAATCCAACCCTCTCTCCTTTAACAGTGCTGTCATTGCTCTGAAAGCAACAAAGTCGCCCATCTTACTCATATCAATACCATAGCAATCCGGGAATCGAATCTGCGGAGCAGATGAGACAACAACTATTTTCTTAGGGCCGAGGCGATCAAGCATTTTAAGAATGCTCTTCTCTAATGTAGTTCCTCTTACGATTGAATCATCTATTACGACAATTGTATCTTTCCCCCGATTAATTACTTCATAGGTAGTATCATAAACATGAGCTACCATTTCATCACGATGTTGATCATCAGTAATGAAGGTGCGTAACTTCACGTCTTTAAGAACTAGCTTTTCAATACGTGGTCGGAAGGAGATAATTTGTTCTACTGAGTCAACGGAAGGTTTTCCTTCAACAATAATTTCTTTCTGTTTATTGATCAGATAATCTTCAATTCCAGCCATCATACCATAAAAAGCAGTTTCCGCGGTATTAGGAATGTACGAGAATACAGTATTTTTTAAATCAAAGTTGATCGATTTAAGCACTTGGGGAACAAGCAGGCGGCCAAGTTGTTTTCTCTCCTGATAAATATCGGGATCATTACCTCTTGAGAAGTAAATCCTTTCAAAACTACACGGTTTCTTCTCACCCGACTTAATTACCTGCTGCATTGAATACTCACCACTTTTCGTAATTACCAATGCATGGCCCGGCTTTATTTCATCTATCTGGTTATAGTTTATATTAAAAGCGGTTTTAATAGCTGGTTTTTCAGAAGCAACTACCACTACTTCGTCATCAGCGTAATAATAAGCCGGCCTAATGCCATTAGGATCGCGAACTACAAAAGCGGAACCAGAGCCTGTTAAGCCCGCCATAGTGTAACCACCGTCAAAATCCTTACAAGCACGTTTTAGAATTCGATGAAAATCCAGTTCATCTTCAATGATTTCGGAAATCTCCCTGTTAGAATATTTGTCTTTATATTTTTCGAAAAGCGTTTGGACTTCCTCATCAAGAAAGTGACCGATTTTTTCCATTACTGTTACGGTGTCTACTTTCTCTTTTGGATGCTGGCCTAAGTTAACCAGGATGTCAAACAATTCTTCAACATTTGTCATGTTGAAGTTACCAGCCATAACCAGATTACGACTTCTCCAGTTATTCTGACGCAAAAACGGGTGAACGTTTTCAATGCTGTTCAAACCATGAGTGCCATATCTTAAGTGACCTAACCAAAGTTCACCAGTAAAAGCAACGTTTTCCTTTAGCCAGTGGGCATCCTTAAATTTATCCTTACCGTACTTTTGAGCCTTCTTATATTTCTTGGCGATTTTTCTAAACAGCGAAGCTACTGGCTGTGCTTTTATAGAACGATATCTGCTGATATATCGGCGTCCAGGCTCTACGTCTATTTTAATATTGGCGATACCTGCCCCATCTTGTCCCCTGTTGTGTTGTTTTTCCATCAGGATATACATCTTATTCATGGCGTAGGAAGTACCATATTTTTCGATGTAATAAGAAAGAGGCTTACGCAGGCGGATCATGGCTATTCCGCACTCATGAAGAATCTGGTCACTCATTCGTAGTTTATTATCTGTTCACCGCTCGGTTTGTTCACAGCTCCGACTATGAACTTTATAATACAAAGTTAACGCTATTAATCCAACACATCAACAGTCCGGGAGCGAAGAACAACCCAAGTACAACTAAAACCAGAATTAAACTCAAAAGATTTTCCCACAAGTTGAAATTTCCTTTCTCAACCGATTGCCCTTCCTTTAAAAAAGCATAATAGGGTATTTTCAAATAGTAAAACAGGGAAACAACCGTGTTTAATAAGCCAAAAACGAACAACCAGAGAAGAATATTTTTTTCAGAAAGGTGATATGCTTCCCAAAGAGAGGAAAAAATAAAAAGTTTACCGGTAAATCCTGCCGTAGGTGGTAGTCCTGTTAGAGCTATTAAACCTATTAGCATGGATATGGAGGGCCACAATAATAATCTACCTGTTCCCGCGAAATGTTCTGTATTCCAAATATTTCGTTGTTCAAAGAACTGCAATGAAATGAAAACAATAAAGTTCATTGCAACATATACGGTCGCATAAAAAAGCATAAACTGAATCCCTTCCGGAAGATATGCTGCAATACCAACAAGTAAAAAACCGGTTTGGGCAATGGAAGAATATGCCATCATTCGTTTTAAATTTCTTTGTGCTAACGCAGAGAAATTCCCTACGGTTAAAGTGAGTATCGCCACAACAGAAATAATGGCCTGCCAATCATATTTGGATTGACCGTACGCGCTTATAACAAGAATGAATTTGATCAGAATGCCAATACCTGCAAGTTTAGGAACGACAGACAAAAAAGCTACTACAGGAACAGAGGCACCCTGGTAAACGTCAGGTGCCCATGGATGCATTGGCGCTGCCCCTACCTTAAATAAAAAACCAGCAAGTGCCATAAAACCTGCTATCAATAGAATTGGGCTGTTGTATTCTGTAATTCCTTTTACAAATCCTTCTGTTGCAAAATCCAGCGTGCCTGTTACGCCATAGAGAAGTGAAAAACCGTAGAGCATGATGGCAGATGCCACAGAGCCAAATAAAAAATATTTTAAACTTCCTTCACTCGCTTCTTTTGTGTTTGCATGCCCAGCTAGCACATATGATGATATTGATATAATCTCCATAGAGATAAACACCATAAGAAGATTATTACTCATCACAAGGAAATGTCCCCCTAGAACAATGGTCAAAAGCAATGCATAGAACTCAGCGCTTTTCATTCGCTGATTATTACTACTTAGGGTCATTACACACGTTACTAAACTCCCGATGTTTGCCAGTATCTTTAGGTAAGTCGAAAAAGATTCTTTAACAATTATCCCAGAAAATAATGATGCGCGGAGCAAGCCCTCTTCAACTAATAAGCTAATTGTTGCGAGACATATACTAATTGATACAACAGAAAAGACAATAGAGCTTATCCGTTTGAAAAGGCTAATTGTTATTAGCACAAGAATTCCTCCTGTAAGTATCAACTCCGGATAGAGATAGGAAAGGCTCTTCTCAATAATATGTAGCGCTTCCTGTAAATTCACAATCAAAGGTTAGAAGTTAAACTAGCTCCTTTACTTAGAACAGCCTCTATAAACTGCTGTGCAAAAGGATTAATCCAATTTAAAATGAGTTGAGGGAAAATACCGAATGCTAATGCACTAAATGCCAATGGTAGTAAAAGAATATATTCTCTGGGTGTTAAGTCATATAATTCTGATTTAGAAGCAATGCCTTTTAAATCAAATGGACCAAAGAACATCCTTTGAATTGTCCAAAGGTAATATGCCGCCCCTAATACAAGGCCACTAGTAGCAATTATAGCAAAGCTTTCATGTATTAGTCCATTAGCTGAAGCAGATCTAAATGCCCCGAGGAAAACCATAATTTCAGCGATGAAACCCGAAAAACCAGGTAAGCCCAGGGACGCAAAAAATGCGACTAAAACCATTACAAAATAAGCAGGCATTCTAGAAGCCAGCCCGGAATAATTATTGATTATACGATCATGGGTTCGATCATATAAAACTCCAGCAATAAGAAATAACATGGCAGAAATTATCCCATGGCTAAACATCTGATAGATTGCTCCTGTCACGCCTTCACTCGTTACTGATGAAATGCCAAGAATAACAAAGCCCATATGGGACACCGACGAATAGGCTATCAGTCTTTTTAGATCTTTGCTCGCTAGTGCATTGAGGGCACCATAAATTATTGAGATCACACCAAATGTTGCAACAATCCAGCTGAGCTCAACCGCCGCATCTGGCAAAATAGGATAAGCAATTCTCAATATTCCGTAGCCTCCAATCTTTAACAACAATGCAGCAAGAATGACCGAAATCGGAGTTGATGCTTCAACGTGTGCGTCAGGCAACCACGTGTGAACCGGCACCATCGGAAGTTTGATAGCAAAGCCGAAGAATATCAATAGAAAAATCCACGTGCGGGCGCTGAGTGGCCCTACCATCCATAAATTGTTAGGATCAAGAATAGAGTTCGAGATATAATTTTTCGGATCTGCCATGGTCAGCAGATTGAAACTATGTACAAGTTTGCCAGGTACAGCAGAAGGGTCATGAACTGAGATATATAAAGCGATAAGTGCTATCAGAATAAAAATTGATCCCAATAATGTATATAAAAAGAACTTAATCGAAGCATATTCTCTTCTTGGCCCTCCCCAAATCCCGATCAGGAAAAACATAGGAAGCAACATAAACTCGAAAAAAAGATAGAACAACAAGAAATCAAGTGCAGTAAAGCTTCCTACTATCGCCGTATTCAGGATAAGAAGCAAAGCATAATATCCCTTTTGATTCTTTGTTTCCTTCCACGATGCTATGGTTGCAATAAGCATCACACCAATAGATAAGGCCACTAAAGAAACATTTAAACCATCAAGTAATACAAAGTACTCCGCCTTTAATATGCCCCATGAACCGATATCAATAGAAAACCATGTCGTTTGTTCCTTTATTATAAAAGATGCATCTGCTGAAGAGCTACTAAGAATAATTGTAAAAATAATTGCTTGTAAAATTGAAGCAGACAATGTGATCATGCGAAAGCTCCGCTGAAAGACAGACGGCACAAAAAGAACAACAATCGCAGCAATGAGTGGAATGAATATCAGAAGAGAGAGTAGATACTGCTGCATTTCAGTTTACAAGAACTTTATCTGATTACTTTAATCGTTATTTTAAAACGCAAATTAGAAAAATAATGATTGCAAAAACTGCCCAATACACATAATGCTGAATTTTTCCACCTTGAAAAGATCTTATTAACGATCCAATGCCTGAAGCCACGCCGGCTACCAGGTGAACCAATCCATCAACAATTTGTCTGTCTACCCAGGCTACCACATGTGCAAATGTAACTTGTGCGTATACACTAAAGTGAATTCCTCCATCTATCACTTTTCTGTCCAAAAAAAGTGTAGCCCTATAAATTGGCGTGAGCGCATATAAGCTCACTTTGTTATAAAAAGAATCAACGTAAAAACCGTTTCTGAGAACATCACTTGTATGAGCAACGCCCGACCTGTAAATCTTTGTACTGAAAAAAAGTGTAACCAGAATAATTACCGAAGAGCCTATTGTTAGTTCGATAGGTGCGCGTGTCTTTGAATACTCAAAAAGCCAACCGCTAAAGTCGAAAGGGCTCCATGAAACAACAAACCAAAACGAGCCTACAGCAAGAATTGTTAGTGGAATTCTCATAATTAAAGGAATCTCCGTAACAGGTAGTTCCTTAACCATCCTGCTCTCACCTAAAAACACAAAATATACTAGACGATAGGTGTACAGCACGGTAAGAACAGAAACAATTGCAAAGCCTAAGAAGACAATCGCAGAGAAATACCCTTGTTGCATCCAGACAGAAGTAAGCAACGCTTCCTTCGATAAAAAACCGGAGAAAAATGGAATACCTGCCAATGATGCACCACTAACAACAAAGGTGGCAAATGTCCATCGGAGTTTTTTAGATAATCCCCCCATGCAACGGATATCCTGAGCATCAAAATGAGCATGGGCTTGTCGTTGCGCTTGATGTAATGAATGTATCACTGCACCAGCTCCCAAAAACAAACACGCCTTAAAAAAGGCATGCGTTAATAAGTGAAGTAACGCAGCTTCTGGCATGCTCGCGCCTGCCCCTATCAGCATTAATCCCAGCTGTGAAATTGTAGAATAAGCAAGTATCTTCTTTATATCAAATTGAGCTAAGGCAGAAAACCCACCAATTAATGCAGTGACAAGTCCTATAATAGTAATAACCTCTAATGTTACAGGGGTAAAAAAAGGAAACACTTTTATAACTAAATATACGCCCGCAGCTACCATCGTAGCTGCGTGCATTAGGGCGGATACAGGAGTGGGGCCTTCCATGGCATCAGGCAACCAGGTAAACAAGGGAAATTGTGCTGATTTACCTACCACACCAAAGAAAAGGCACAGTGAGGCGTAAGTCTTCCATTCACTTGGCTCTCCTCCAACTATCTCAATTATATTGAACGAATGTTGATTTGACCACACCAACATCAGGCAAACAAGAAATCCTATATCCCCAATTCTGTTTAGTATAAAAGCTTTCTTTGAAGCACGTCCTGCATTTATACTTTCACTATAATGTCCTATCAAAAGGTAGGATGAGAATCCAACAAGCTCCCAAAATACAAACAATACAAGCAGACTATCAGAAAGAACAATCCCCTGCATAGAGAAAGTAAAGAACCCTAACATGGCAAAGTATCTTTTGATATTCTTATCACCTGCCATGTATCCTACAGAATATAGATGTACCAGAAAAGAAATAAGTGCGACTACAAACAACATCAGCAAAACGAGATTAGAGATCAACAGATCTGCTGAAAAGACATCCTTCCCCAGTGTAAACCAGTTAAACTTCATCAACACGTCAGGTGCATTCCACTGGCTAAATAATGCTATTGTAGCACATACAGCACTGGCAAGTAAAAACAAGGGAGCACTTATTGAAACAATCCAGGCGTACCGGTACGAGATAATTATAGATAGAGCAAAGGATATTAATGGTAAGAACAAGGTGAGCAGTACCACCGTTTGAAGAAAACCGTGCGCATGTTGAAAGCTATCCTCCAATGTTATCCTTTAAGTTCTTGTATATGATCAGGCACAGATGTCTTATAAAATCTGTAAACCCTTAATATTATTGCGAGCCCTACAGCAGTTTCACAAACAGCTACAATAATAACAAATAGGGCAAACATTTGTCCATCAAAAGTTGATGGATGCATGCGATTAAAAACTATCAGGTTAACATTCGAAGCATTTAGCATTAGCTCAATACCCATAAGCACCACAATGGCATTGCGTTTTATAATAACAATGGCCAGTCCTGTTGCAAAAAGAAATGCACTTAAAATATGGAGCGGAAGAGCTTCAATCATAATGTTTTTATTCCGGAGTTGAACGTGTTGTTACTGCGGCACCTATCAGAGCCATTAACAAAAGTAACCCTGCTAATTCAAAAGGAAGAACATAGTTCGTCATTAACTCAACCCCCGTCTTCGATACAAGATTTTCACTCATAGTAGAAAGTTCAGCAGTTGAAGTTGCCATCATGCTCTGATACTTTACAAGCATTGAAGCAAACGCAAGCGCGGCTAACAACCCGGGAAACAGGTTGCCATTTTTAACTTCCAAAGGTTTACCTGTTAATTTTGTGGTTAGCATAATCCCAAAGATTATAACCACCACAACTCCTCCTGCATATACAAGAATTTGAGTTACAGCCACAAACTCTGCCAAACATAATACATAAATGGCCGCTAGAGAAAGAAGACATGTTAGTAGAAACAAAGCGGCCTTAAAAACATTATTTACAGCAAGAATACCTATAGCAGAAATTAATGCTATCAATATAAAACCGTATAGTATTATAGAATAACTACTCATGCAGAAGGTGGTGCGCCTGGTGGTTTCATCTTCGGTTTGAATACAGGCTTGGGAGCACCTGGTTGCTTCACTGCAGGCGTCGAAGTTGTTGCTCCCTCGTCGCCTTTCTTTACCTCTAAAGGATTGGTTGAAGGGGCCTGAGCAACTATTTTACTTTTCTGATGCTCTTCAAGGATTTTCTTTTTTTCTGATATTTGCGTTTCTGTCATTTCTGCAAAAGCAAAATTATGCTCACGAATATCAGTAACACTAAAGTCAAATACTTTAGTCATTGTAAGACATTCAGTAGGACATACTGTTGTACATAGACCACAGAAGCAGCACTTCCCCATGTCAATATCAAACTTTGCTGCATATATTCTTTTAGAAGTACCATCCGAAGTTTTTCCGATTTCTTCTACCGCTTTTATTGGTTCTATGGTAATGCAGTTGACAGGACAAATCTTAGCACATTTGTCACACACAATGCAATCGTCTATTTCATTATGCAATCTATACCGACCGTTATCAGGAATAGGTATTATCTGGTGGGGATACTGTATCGTAGCAATACCTTCCGTTTCCCTGAAATAATCCTTATCGGCAATTGATAGGGGTTTAAGTGTTTTTCTTGAAGATAAAATATGGTTAAAAGTTAGCTTAAGTCCCTGAGAAAGGGACTTAACAGCTTCTCCTAGATCTGACCAATATTTCTTTTGTTCACTTGCCATACCAACTGAACAAAAATAGGGATAAAAAAGATAGGCTTACGCGTAAAAAATTCAATTAATTAGCCTTTTGGCAATGTGAAATAGAAAGTACTTCCCTTTCCAACTTCACTTTCCACCCAAATTCTTCCTCCATTCTTTTCTACAAATTCCTTACAGAGAATAAGTCCAAGGCCGGTACCTTTTTCATTTGCCGTTCCTCTGGTTGTATAAGGTGCAGTTTTATCGAAAAGAATCCTGAGTACATCATGATTCATTCCAATACCATTATCAGTAACGGAGATGATACACTCATTGTCCTTTTCCTGAGACGCTATAACCACTGAGCCTCCATCATTGGTAAACTTAATGGCATTCGTCATTAAGTTTCGGATTACAAGATTAACTGTGTTCGAATCTGCAAATGCAATGGTTGGGCTCTGAACATTGTTTATCATCTGGATCTGTTTTGTTTGAACAGCACCTAAAAGCTGGATGTTCTCGTCTACAATTTTCTGAATGTCAATTTTCGTTGCATGCAGGTTTAACTTATCCATTTGCAACAAAGTCCAGTCGAGCAGGTTATTCAATAATGTTCTTGTATGATTAAACCTTGTTTTTAATTCCCTAATGTGAATAGGAAACTCTTCCGGCTTTACCGCTCCCTTATCCAAAAGATCAAGCAAGCCAGCTAAAGCATTGATCGGTGAACGTAAATCATGAGAAATGATGGAGAAAAATTTGTCTTTTACCTGGTTTAATCTTTCAAGCTCTTCACTTCTTTTTTCCGTCTCCTCCTGGTGCTTCAGTAACAACATGTTGATCTCGCGCCTGCGCTGACCGCTTCTGTAAACTGTCGCCAGTAGTATCACACTCAACGCCATTACAACGACAAGAATATTTCGGATGAATTCCTGCCGCTTAAGCTGATCCTCTTTTTCATCTTTATCACGACTAAGCGCTGCTATTAACGAATCCTTGTCCTCAGTCTCAAATCTTATCTGATCACGAAACAGCTTTTCCTGCATATCGTGACTAAACAACGTATCCTGAAGTTCGGTATGCTTCTTGTAAAACTCAAGTGATTTTTTGTAATCTCCTTTCAACTCCCAGATACGGGAGAGCTGTCCATAACATTCCTTCTCTAATATTCTAGCGTTCGACTTCTGTGCAATCTCAAGACTACTACTGATATTTTTGATAGCCTCATCATAATTACCCTGCGCCATCAGCACGCTACCCCTTCCCAATTCAACTTCAGCTATACCGAACTGGTTATTGGTTTTCACATGAAGATTTCTGGTTGTATCGTAGTAGGCAAGTGCATTATTATAATCTTTCTTATGAAGGTAGATGGTAGCCAATCTGTTCAACGCTCTGGGCTCGAGAGCCAAAATATTCTGCTCCCTAGTTAGCTTTAAAGTGTTAGTCAAAGAGATCAACGCCGAGTCATAATCACCCTTCCTGAGTTGAACATCACCTATTTCACTTAAAGTATAAGGCAATCCTTCGGCATCACCCGTTCTTTCACTCATTGCCTGAGATACTTTAAAATAATTCTGGGCCCTGTCATATTGCCCTAGTTCTTTAAAAACCCTTCCTACATTATGAAGCGCAACTATCATTCGCAACGAATCTTTAATTGCTCTCGCCATTTTATAAGATTGAGTAAAAAAGTGATAGGCCTCGTCGTACTCGCCCAGATCGTAGTAATCATTACCTATACCATTGTAATTGCGAGCAATTGCTGTACTATCCTTAAAAGCAAGATTTAGCTGTAAAGCCATGTTATCGTACTTCAGTGCAGTAGTATAATCTCCGCTGGTAGTATAAAGGGCGCCGATAGTTTGATAAGCCTCCGCACGATCTTTTTTCAGATCCTTCGATTCGGCAAGCTGAATAGCCTCCTCAGCATATCCTTTACTTTTTTCAAAATCAGAATATTGATAAGCCTTTGCAAGCGATAATAACACCTCTATTCTTGAAGTATCAGCAATAGAAGTTTTGCGCAGCTCGTTTGTAAGGCTATCTATTTTAGATTGTGTAAATCCAATACCGGAAATAAAAAACACGAGAAAGCCTATCAGGAGAGTCCGCACGATTCTTAAACAAAAATTATCTTCCAAAATGCGCATAGTATTAAGAAAAACAGGGCAAAAGGTGTTAAGTATTTCCAGCTCAAATTCATTAACTGATCAACCCTTAACCGTGGATATGTCCAACGCACCCAAATTTGCACTGCTACAAAAAATAGTGACTTAATTAATAACCAAAATATCCCCCAGGCAAAAGAATACCACGTTCCGGCTTGCCCGGTTGTCCAATTCGCCAATTTAACTACTCCAATATTTGGTAATGGCGTATTCCAACTTCCAAAAAACAATATCGCCCCTAATATACTGACTAAAAGCATCATTGCATACTCCCCCAGCATAATTACAGCCCACCTGAAACCGGAATACTCTGTCTGAAATCCTGCTACAATTTCTGATTCAGCTTCTGGCAAATCAAATGGGGCCCGATTACATTCAGCCAGCGATGAAATAAAAAATATAATCCAGATTATAAATAAAAAAGGAACGCGGAACGCGTTCCACGCGAGAAATCCACCAATCGAAGTTACATTCACACCCAAAGAAGGTATATCAAATAAATACTTAGCTTCCTTACTGTAAATTCCTTGTTGAAAAGAAATATCCTGAAGATTAAGTGATTGAGAAACAATAGCAATACACAAGACAGATAATCCCATCGGAATTTCATAAGAAATAATCTGAGCCGCAGATCGCATCGTTCCCAACATGCTGTATTTATTGTTGGAACTCCACCCGGCCATAAGAATGCCGACAACATCCAATGATATGATAGCAAGTAGAAAAAAGAGCCCTGTGTTTACTGCAGCACCTTCCCAACTGCTTGTCAATGGCAAAACAGAGAAGCCCGCAAATACAGAGACGAAAATAATAAGGGGAGCTATTTTAAATAACGTCCTGTCGGAGTTTGATGGTACAATATCCTCCTTTTGAAGGAGTTTAAAAAGATCTGCTATTGTTTGTGCTATCCCATAATAACCTACTTCCATTGGCCCAAGTCTGTCCTGGATAAAAGCGGATATTTTCCGTTCCGCATAAATTACCAAAACAGTATAGACAAGAATAAAAGGAAGTATGAAAATGATTGTACTCAAATTACTAATAGAAAAAACACATAAAGATGTAAAATTGTCGCTAACTAATTGGCAACTCTCTTTAAATTAATTCCATAACGCATGCTTTTCCAATTGCACTGACTCATGAAAAAACAACCGGGCAGAAGATTCAAATGATTCAGTATAGTCTGACACTAAGAAATGATCATTTAATACATCGCCTGTATTGAGAAGATTTTCATTTTCAAGGTAAGTCTTTAAAGCTTTCGCAATAACTTCTGAGGAATCGAGAATCGACATCTTACCATTATAGTATTCATCGATTTGCTTCTTGATTAGCGGGTAATGCGTGCAGGCAAGTATCAATCCCTCGATATTTTGAAGTTCGGCATCTGAAAGGTACTGTGCTATTATTTCATGACTGATCTGGTTATTAAAAAAACCTTCTTCTATCATAGGTGCCAGCAACGGAGTAGCAAGAGATTTAAGCGTAATACCTTTACTCGCTTCTGCGATCTTTTTAGCATATACGCCCGATTGCACCGTACGCTTGGTACCAATTAATCCTACCTGCTTATTCCCAAAATTCTGAGTAACAAGATCAACCATAGGATCGATCACATTAATAATATGAATGTTCCTGTTAACGTACTCCTGCAGCAGTTCATAAGCCGCCGAACTTGCAGAATTACAAGCAATAACTATAACCTTGCAGCCTTTTTTAAGAAGGATATCTGTAATTCGAATTGAATATGCCTGAATTGCAGCCTCTGATTTGTCACCATACGGCAAGTGTGCCGTATCACCAAAATAAATCATCTGCTCGTTAGGAAGTAGTTTTTTAATAGCATGAGCAACAGTGAGCCCGCCTATACCGCTATCAAATATTCCTATTGGTTGTTCTCTTTTCTTTATTTTCATTAATGCTGTAAAAGACTCGCGAATTTTATTAAAAATCTCCTTAAGAAGTTCACCTGCTTATTAATTATTAACAATGTCATCGGTAACCGTCAATTTCGCTTAAACTACTTAGTTTTATTTAATCAAATTGAATTTTTAATTTGCCGCCCAATTATTCAAAAACCAACACCATGTCTTATAACATTCTTAAAGGAAAGCGCGGAATCATTTTTGGAGCTTTGGATGAAAATTCAATCGCCTGGAAAACAGCCCTGAAAGTAAAAGAAGAAGGCGGTTCTTTTACACTTACCAATGCCCCTATTGCAATGCGTATGGGAAAAATAAATGAACTTGCAAAAATATGTAACGCAGAAATTATTCCTGCTGATGCAACATCTGAACAGGACCTAAATAACCTCTTTTCAAAATCAGTAGAAATACTTGGTGGTAAGCTCGATTTCGTGCTTCACTCAATCGGAATGAGTCCTAACGTTCGCAAAGACCGACCTTACGGCGACCTTAACTACGAGTGGTTCCTTAAAACACTTGATATCTCAGGTGTGTCCTTCCATAAAGTCCTACAAACAGCAGAGAAAACCGATGCTATGAACGAGTGGGGTTCCATAGTTGCCCTTACTTATATAGCTGCTCAGCGTACTTTCCCTGATTATTCTGACATGGCTCAAGCTAAAGCAGTACTTGAATCTATTGCAAGAAGCTATGGTGCCCGTTTTGCAAAACTTAAAAAAGTAAGAGTTAATACCATCTCTCAGTCCCCTACCAAAACAACAGCGGGAGCAGGTATTTCCGGCTTCGATGTGTTTTATGATTATGCACAAATGATGTCCCCTCTGGGCAATGCAAGTGCTGATGACTGTGCTAACTATATTGTTGCTATGTTCTCTGACTTTACCCGTATGGTTACAATGCAGAATCTGATGCATGATGGTGGTTTCTCTTCTACCGGTATCACACAAGATCTTATTGAAAGACTTACCAAATAAATTGTTTAAAGTTTGAGGTTTAAGGTTCAAGGCTAAAAGCACTTTGAACTTTAAACCTTCGACATTAAACCGCAAAACCAAACATGATAACCTTTCCTCCCTGCAAGATCAATCTTGGTCTTAATATCATCAGTAAAAGATCGGACGGTTATCACGACATCAGTACCTGTTTTTATCCTGTACCTTGGACTGATATCCTTGAGGTTATCCCTTCAAACGAATTTTCATTCTCAACCAGTGGTAATATTATCCCTGGTGATAATGATGATAACCTTTGTATTAAAGCTTACCGTCTTCTTAAAAAAGACTTCTCAATACCCGAGGTCAAAATTCATCTTCATAAGACTATTCCTACCGGCGCTGGCCTTGGAGGCGGATCATCCGATGCTGCATATTGTCTCCGAATTCTAAACAACATCTTTAATCTGAATCTTGGGCAGCAACAACTTCAAGCTTATGCATCTCAAATTGGAAGTGACTGTGCATTTTTTATTCAGGACAAACCGCAACTCGGCATGGGACGCGGAGAAATTCTTTCAGATATAGAACTCACGCTGAAAGATAAATTTCTTATTCTCATAAAACCTGAGATACACGTTTCTACTGCAGAAGCATACGCAGGTGTGTCTCCTGCTAAACCAGAACAAGATTTAGAGACATTACTTATACAAACTCCTTTGCAATCCTGGAAGGACTTAATCAAGAACGATTTTGAGGTAAGTGTGTTCAAAAAATATCCTGAAATAGAAAGGATCAAACAAGCGCTTTATAACTTGGGAGCATTGTATGCTAGCATGAGTGGCTCTGGAGCTTCCGTATTTGGAATATTCTCCAAAGATCAAAGTATCCCTGAGAAATTTAAGTCAATGGCGCACTGGTCCGGCCAACTTCTTTACTGATCTTAATTCTGCCTTTTACCTTTAATTTATTTCGATTATTTCGTATCTTATCTCTTCATTTCCTTGAAGGCATTTCCCCATTAATTAACCGCATTATATTCCTTCAATAATTATTCAAAAATCACAGCGAAGGGTGCACAGAGAGTGGAGAAAGAGTGTAGGAAGAGTGGAGAGACCCTTTGCCCAGGCTTTAGCTAGGGTTAACCTAGGGTATGGCAAGGTATGCCTAACTTACATCAGAGCACAGTGATATGATATGGTCAGTTCCATCCCTGGAAGCAAATAGTTCAGAAGAACTATCTTAATGCCAACATCTACCAGAGCAGTATTGCCTACTCCATGGGCAAAATAACCCGATCAAATCTTCGCTTTAACAGCGGATAAGAGACTACTGCACCTAGGATCACCAGCGTGCCAACATAAAAGTTTAAAGTCATCTTTTCCTGTTGACCGAAGATGATCACGGCCATGATGATACCGTAAACTGGCTCAAGATTAAGTGTTAACTGGATCATAAAAACAGAAATCCTTTTCATTAGCTCTACTGCTACGGTATAGGCGTATACAGAACATACAACAGCCAGCAAGCCTATCCATACCCAGTCCCATGCGCCAGGAATAAGCTGAAGTTGGTTATTCGCGGCCCAGAGGTGCTTGTACACTGGTAGAAAAAGCGCAGTTGTCACAAACACACCTATCATCTCATAAAAAGTAATTGTTCTTGCCGGAATTCCCTTTACCATCTTTGAATTAAATACCGAAAACAACGCTGATGTAAAGCCAGCCAATACTCCAAATATCAAACCCAGCTTATACTGAAAGTCGAATGAAAATATGATATAAAGCCCCGTTAATACAACGAAACCAAGTACAATTTCAAATTTCTTCATTTTGGTCTTGTTAAACCACGGCTCAAGAATGGCCGCCCATAACGAGTTAGTAGCAAAGCCAACAAGACTTACCGATACGTTAGAAACACGTGCTGATCCAAAAAAAGCAATCCAATGAAGCGCAACTACAGAACCAATAAGCAATAGTTTAATAAGCTGATTGCCGGTAACTTTAAAGATGCCCTTGCTATAATATATAACGAGACCCATACCTGCAATTGCAATTAGAGACCGGAATAATACCATCTCTACCGCAGGTATTGTCACCAATTTTCCCAGTATTGCTGAGAAGCCCCACAAAAAAACTATAAAGTGAAGTTTCAGGTAATCGCCTTGTGACGCCATTTATCGCGGAACGTATTTATACATGACTAAAGAAATGACCCCAAAAACAATGTTGGGTATCCATACTGAGATCTCCGGTAACCATTGACCATTTTCAGCAAAAGTTCGGAAGAGTGTAAAGAACAAAATGAATATAAACGAAAGAACGAATCCCAACGCAATCTGAACACCAGTCCCTCCTCTGCTCTTTCTTGAGGATACGATCACGCCCATAAACACCAGGATAAAAATTGCAACAGGTGAGGCAAACCTTGAATACTTTTCAACTTCATATACCTCAACACCTGCTGAGCCTCTCGAGCGAAGTGTCTCAATGTAATCGTTAAGTTCATTCAAAGTCATACCATCGTACTTCCGGTAATCACTCTCAAATTCCTTCGGATGAATTACCAGTGCGGTATCCATAGAACTACCCTTACGCTCCATACTGTCAAGCTTGCTTATGGTACCTCCACCTGGTTTGGATAAGCTTGTCATCTCAAACACCCGATCTATTTTCTTTATAGTATAGTCTCTTACCTTCCATTTCTGCTTTACAGAATCCCACTCAATGCGATTTGCTGTTAGCTTCTCCACCAACTTATTATTTTCAAAACGCTCAAGAGAAAAATGATAACCTGTATTGGTTGTGTTATTGTAACTCTGAAGATAAAGGTAAATTTCCGGGGCAACTTGTATGTGAATATTCCGCTTGTCGTAGTAGAACTTTCCTTTCAGGTATTGAACTTCAAAAGCCAGCTTTTTCTTATTTGAATTTGGGATAACCCAACCTGCCAGCACAAAACTGATAACAGCTACAACAAATGCACCCGTAAAGTATGGCAACAGCATTCTTTTAAAGCTCACGCCACTACTAAGAATAGCAATAATTTCTGTTCTTCCTGCCATTCGTGCACACACATACACTGTCGCTATAAAAATGGTAATCGGCGTTATTAAGCTTCCGATCCAGGGAAGATAATTTGCATAATAACCTAGAATATCAGCAGCCTTAAGATTAGCCTTGGCAAACTTATCCATCTTATCCGTCATGTCTATCACGGTAATAACAGATAGCAGGATGAGCACCACGAAGAAGAAGGTACTCAAAAACTGCTTAATAATATATTTGTCAAGTAATTTCATCCGTTATCTAAATTATAACCGCTGCGAAACCTTCTTCACCATTTGGTTTTTCCATCCAGTAAAGGTGCCTGCTTCAATTTGCTTCCTCGCTTCTTTAACCAACCATAGGTAGAAGGTAAGGTTCTGTAGGGTAGCAATTTGTGCGCCTAATATTTCTTTATTAATAATTAAATGCCTCAAGTATGCCTTTGAATAAAACGTGCTTGCATAACCACCCAGGGTCTCATCAATTGGTGAAAGGTCATCTTTCCATTTTTCGTTCCTGATATTAATAATACCCTGTGTAGTAAACAGCATGCCATTACGCGCATTGCGTGTAGGCATTACGCAGTCAAACATATCAACACCAAGTGCAATGCACTCGAGAATATTCTCGGGTGTTCCTACCCCCATCAGATACCGAGGTTTACCAGCAGGAAGAATACCACACACCAGGCTTGTCATTGCATACATTTCTTCATGGGGCTCACCTACTGATAGGCCACCAATAGCATTACCTTGCTGATTTTGTGATGCAATAAACTCTGCCGACTGCTCCCGAAGATCTTTATAAACACTGCCCTGTACAATAGGAAACAATGCCTGCTCGTATCCATATTTAGGTTCGGTAGAATTAATACGTGCGACACACCGTTTTAACCACTGATGGGTTAGCTCCATAGATGTTTTGGCATAACTGTAGTCGCACGGATAAGGAGTACATTCATCAAAAGCCATGATAATATCAGCACCAATAGTGCGCTGGATATCCATGACAGATTCAGGTGTAAAGAGATGACGTGAGCCATCTATATGTGACTTAAAGGTTACGCCGTCCTCAACTATTTTCCTGTTTTCAGCCAATGAATAGACCTGGTATCCTCCGCTATCCGTTAGAATAGGCTTCTTCCATCCATTAAATTGATGCAGTCCTCCGGCCTTCTCCAGCAGTTCGATACCCGGCCGAAGATATAAGTGATATGTATTTCCGAGTATGATTTGAGCCTGTACGTCCTGTTCAAGTTCCCGCTGATGTACTGCCTTTACTGATCCTGCAGTACCAACAGGCATAAAAATAGGCGTTTGAATCTTGCCATGATCAGTTTCCAATACACCAGCCCTGGCTGACGACTGCTGATCTTTAGCGACTAAAGTGAATTTCATAAGAAGGGCAAAAATACCGCTCTGCCCTCAAAATCCCTCATCAGAAGTAAGGTCAGAAGTGCAATTTCAATGAAATTCCGAATTAAGATAGGAGTCTAG
>NZ_JAHESD010000089.1 GCF_018598585.1 Chryseosolibacter indicum | reverse complement strand
GGTATTGTTATTCAATACGCTGATAAAATACCTTTTATTGGAAAACTCCCTGGCGATATAGCCATCGAGCGACCGAACGTTAAATTCTATTTCCCCATAACCACCAGTATCCTTCTTAGCTTACTCATTTCTCTCATTCTTTATCTTTTTAATCGGTTCAAATCATAAAATATGTCATAAAAGGCAAGAAATTACGTTAAGCCTTTACCCATGCATTTAGCTTTAGATTATTTGCTCAAATTTTGCGAATTTCAAGATTTAATTGTGAAGCGTTTCCTGCTATATATTCTTTTGGGTTTCTCTACGAGTTACGCTTTGGCTCAGAATCAAGTAGCGTCACCACAAACATTTCCTGATAGTGTCAGCTACCTTCTTGAAGGCACCAGGAATCTTGAGGCAAAAGCGGTGGGTACCGATTTCGCAATGGTATGGGCAAGTTTATCTCCAAAGCATCAACAGGAAATCCGCAAACAATACCTCCTTCTTCGAAAAAAGAAATTCGCCATTAAGCCTCATGTTATTAATTATCTCGGTGCAATTATAAATGCTGTTAATGTTGAACGTGTTGACGACAACAAGTTCTCTTCTTTTCTTGATGTATCGGCAAAGGTGATAGAGAACAATACGTCTACGCAAGCAGCAAATTTCTTTGCTGTCACTCGTACGTTTTTCCTTCGCCATGCACTGCATTACGAAAAGCCCTTTCGTCTTCTGGTTACTGATGATGAATATGTGTTTGACTATATAGCTCCGCCACCACCTATAAGTTGGAACGATACCACACAGTTTCAAACACAAACGCAGGAAAGTGATGGTACAACAACTTCAAGTGATGATAGTTTTAATGAGTCCTTCGACACAACATTTCAGGAAGTCGCCCCTCTCTGGATGAATCCCCCACCACCTCCAAACATCGATGGAGCTGTATTAAAGTTTACCCGCGCCAATCTTATTTTTGTCACTCCTTACGATTCAACACAGTTAAAGAACACAAAAGGCACGTTATCCCTTACTCAGAATCTGTTTGTAGGAGAAGGCGGTAGATTCGACTGGTCAGCCGCATTGCTTAATCCTGATTCTGTATACTGCGATATGCACTCGTATTACTTTGGTAGCACAAAGTGTGAGCTAAAAGCCGATCTTGTTAACCTTAACTACTTAGGAAAAACTCCCGGAGCTGTGCCTGGTTCTTTTGAGTTTAAGTCTCAACCGCGTAAAGATTCCGTTGCTTCATCTTATCCCAGGTTCAAGTCCTATCAGAGTAACTTAGAGATTCAGGGTTTAGGAGACGAGAACCTGAAATACTGGGGCGGGTTTTCACTCACAGGAAATAAAATATCGAGCCAGTCCTTCAGCAACGATCCTTCAACAATAGAAGTTTACAATCAGGGACAGAAAAAATTCAGAGCGCAATCACCGAACTTTATCTTTAATAAAAGTTCAATTGCCTCAACAAGAACGTACATCAGCCTTTATCATGATCGCGATTCCATTGTTCATAACGTAGCACAATTAAAATATGCATGGGCAAAGGATAGCACCCAGCGATTAATTCTTCAGAAGGACAAAGGAGATATGCGACATACGCCCTTCTCTTCAAGTTATTTTAATATAGATTTCTCTGCAGACATAATGAAGTGGGACTTGTACGCTGACAGTATCAACGTAAGAACGGATGGAGGTAGAAATGTAGTTCCCCTAATTGTTGAGTCTGTTGATTATTACGATCCTGAAGATTATAAAGTATTGCAGGGTGTGGGATTTGGTTTTCATCCGTTAGCGGTTGTCGTAAACTATGCGCTGAAGAAAAGGGTAAGAGAGTTTTATTCAGGCGAGCTTGCATCATACACAGGAAGGGATCTGTTGCAAATTAAGAAAGCAATTGAGTTTCTGTATCAGAAAGGTATGGTCAGTTACGATCCACTCACCGATTTGGTAAAGGTAAAGCCTAAAGCGGTAGACATTTATTTGTCTTTTAGAGGAGAAGTCGACTATGATAATTTAAAAATCCACTCTGTTATCGATACCTCTGACAATGCTACTATAAATTTAAAGAAAGGATACATGACCGTGAGGGGTGTTGAAGAGTTTCATGTGAGTGATTCCCTGAACGTAAGAATAGAGCCAGACAGCAGTGTTATCACAATCCTTCGCGATAGAGACATCAAGTTTGATGGAATGATCGATGCCGGTAACTTTAAGATTAACGGCAAAGGGTTTATGCTTAAGTACGACAGCTTTTACATAGACCTGAAGCAGATAGATTCAATTAACTTCTACGTAACTGAGAAAAATGCAAAAGGAATTGAGGTTAGAAGGAAGATAGATAACTCCATGGTTGGAGCAGACTCAGTAGCCGCATCCATAGGTGGGATAAATCATTTTGCGCAGAAGTCAGGAACGCTGTATATAAGTAAGGCAAATAATAAATCAGGAAAGGTAAGAATACCAAACTATCCAAGGCTTGACGCTTCTTCAGGAGGTGTAATTTATTTTGACAGACCCGAAGTACTCGGAGGTGTTTATGACCGCTCCATGTTTTTTGTTGTGCCTCCGTTTAAGCTCGACAGTTTAAATGATGCCGACCCTGCGTCCATCAACTTCGATGGTACATTTGTATCCAGCGGAATGTTTCCAAACTTTAAGGAAAAACTACATACGCAACCAGATAAGTCATTGGGGTTTGATCACTCCATCCCACAAGGTGGATATCAACTCTATCAGGGTGATGGTAAGATGCACGGTATTGTGAGCATGAATGCAAGAGGTCTGCGCGGGTTTGGCGAAATAGAATACCTGGCAGCAAATGTAAGTTCTCAGGAAATGGTGTTCTATCCTGATTCTGTAATTGCTTCAGGCCGACGGGCCAGGATTGCAGAGAAGCAATTTGGTTCTGTTCTTTTCCCACAGGCTTCACTGTCTGACTACTCCATGAAGTGGGTACCCAAAGAAGACAAGATGCGTTTTAAAAACCAAAAGGGTCCTTTTAGTTTTTATGATTCAACAGCGTTTATGCAGGGTACTGTTACTGTTTCTAAAAATGGCGTAGCAGGTATGGGTAAGCTCGAGACAAGAGGAACGGAACTTATCTCCCGCGATATGCGCTTTGCCGGCGACAACTTCAGTTCGCGTCATGCTAGGTTCAAAGTAAGATCAGAAGATCCCAATAAGCCGCTCTTCACAGGTAACGACATCCGGTTAAGATTTAACCTAAAAGAAAATTATGCAGATATAAGCCCTGAAATAGAAGGGGTTGCCGCCATTGATTTTCCATACGCTCAGTTCAAAACATCAATACCAAATGCACGATGGGATTTGGATGAACAGAAGATCGTAATGAGTAAAGATCCGAAAGTTGATATTGAAAACTCATACTTCTATACAACACGTAAGGAGCTTGATTCACTACACTTCAATGCCGAAAAAGCAGAGTACAATTTAAAGACACAGGAATTAAAGGTTAGTGGTATACCATATATTGTTGTTGCCGATGCTCAGATCACGCCAGAGAATAATGAAGTGCTAATTCTAGAGAATGCTAGGATTGGAACGCTGAAAAATACCACCATCGTGCTCGATACACTAAATGCTTATCACAGGCTAACTGAAGGTGTGGTGGATATTGTTTCAAGAAAGGAGTTTAGCGGTTATGCTACTTACCAGTACGTTAATTTGCTCAACGATACCTTCGCTATTAAGATGACGGACTTCCACCTTGAGCCAATTCAGCCAACGGAAGGAGTTAAAAAATCCAAACGCAGTTCGCAAGCTACCATGCAGACTGTTGCAATGGGTGCCGTATCTGAACAAGAGCATCTTGTATTAGGAGCTGGTCTCTTTTACAAAGGAAACATGATCATGTATGCTACCCGTCCTGCATTACAATTAGATGGTTTCGTTAAACTAGACATCAGAAATATCGAAAACTATAATGCGTGGTTAGAATATAAGCAGAGCGGTGAAGAAACAGAGGTTAGACTAGACTTCAATAACTTGATTACCGAAGATGGCAAAAAGGCATCAGCAGGTTTACACTTTGACGAAGCCGGTAACGACATGTACCTTACTTTCTTTAACGATCGAAAAAGCGAGGGAGATGAAGACTTCTTTACACCTGCCGGTTCCTTAGTCTATGATAAGGAGGTCAACGAGTATCGCATTGAAGACAAAGAGAAGGCTGAGGGTAAAAAGTTGGCAGGGAAAGTATTTGCTTACAATGACGAAAAGCGGCAGGTGCGCTTCGAAGGTCCTGTAAACCTTTTCACCGGTGCCAAAGGATTCAGCGTTACTTCTACTGCCCTCGGCACGGGCAACCTTGCTACCAATGAATTCAGGATGAATTCTTTTCTGATGATAGAAAGCAACATTCCTTCATCAGCTTTCGATCTCATGGCAAAAAATCTTCAGGAGGTTATCAAGAATGAAGGCGCCTCTGAAGGACTTGGTGATCAGACAGAGTTGCTTTACAAAATTGGTGATATTATAGGTGAACGTGCCGTTAAGGAATATGAGCAGAAGAGTCAGCAAGGTTATGTTTCATTAGGAACCCTTCCTCAGCTTGCTAAACAACTTGTATTTGCTGATGTAAACCTCAAGTGGCATCCAAAGGCAAAAGCGTTTTATAATGAAGGAAACCTTGGGGTATCTAACATCGGAAGAAATGACATTAACGGTGGCTTTGAAGGCTTTATGGAAATAAGAAAAACCGAAGAAGGTGTTCCCGTATTCCATGTCTTCATAAAGGCTTCACCAGAGGCGTGGTATTACTTCGGCTTTGAAGACAACCGGTTAATGGTTCATTCTTCTAATGGCGCCTTTAATGATATTATCTCTAAAAAGTCCAATGCAGGCAAAGCCAAAGTTGGTGAGGTAGCATTTATTCCAGGCAGCGAAGATGAAACGCTGGCTTTCATCAACAGGTATAGAAAACAGTATTATGGTATTGAAGTGCCATATAGCTTAAATGAAGGGCCTCAGGTTGTTGAGAAGAAAAAGGAGGAGGAGAAAAAGGAAGAGGACGACGGCTTCTAACGCTTCCTCATTGCAATTCTCCTAAAGAATCCAGTGAATTTATTTGAGGTCTATGGGCGCAAGCTTAATTTGCGAGCAATAACTCATAGCCACTATGGTAAAAGATTATATCCAATCCAATAAAGACCGTTTCCTTTCAGAATTATTTGACTGGCTCCGTATTCCGTCTGTTAGCGCGGATAGTCGTTACAAAGGCGATGTTAGAAAGGCAGCTGAATTTCTAAAGAATAAATTATCAGAAGCAGGAGTAGATCGTGTAGAACTATCCGAAACAAAAGGACATCCCATTGTTTATGCAGAGAAAATTATTGATCCATCGCTTCCTACAGTTCTTGTCTACGGCCATTACGATGTCCAACCCGCCGATCCATTAAATCTTTGGACGTCGCCTCCTTTTGAACCCGTTATCAATGACGAAAAAATATATGCACGTGGCGCCTGCGATGATAAAGGACAGGTGTACATGCATGTAAAGGCGTTCGAGGTAATGATGAAACATAATAACCTGCCATGTAACATCAAGTTTATGGTAGAAGGTGAAGAGGAGGTTGGGTCTGATAATCTGGGTACCTTTGTTAAAGAAAACAAGGAACGATTAAAGGCCGACATTATTCTTATATCTGATACTGCTTTAATCTCTCTCGAGCATCCTTCTATCACTACAGGCCTAAGAGGATTAAGCTATATGGAAGTTGAAGTAACAGGCCCCAATAGAGACCTTCACTCCGGTGTTTATGGTGGTGCCGTTGCAAACCCTATCAACGTATTGTGTAACATGATCGCTTCTTTGCACGATGAAAATGGAAAGGTTACAATACCAGGTTTTTATGACAAAGTAGCAGAGCTCTCAGCCAAAGAACGTGAAGCGTTAAACCGTGCTCCTTTCGACCTGAACGACTACAAAAAAGATTTAGGAATTGATGAAATAAAAGGAGAAAAGGGCTACTCAACAGTTGAACGTACAGGCATCAGACCAACACTAGATGTTAATGGAATTTGGGGAGGTTATACAGGTGAAGGAGCAAAGACAGTATTGCCATCAAAAGCCCATGCAAAAATTTCTATGCGTCTTGTTCCTAACCAGGTTAGTGCTGAAATAACCGAACTCTTTACCAAACATTTTAAAGCCATCGCGCCAAGTTATGTAAAGGTAAAAGTAATAGCACACCACGGCGGCGAGCCCGCAGTAACATCAACAGAATCGCCAGCCTACCAGGCAGCAAGCAGGGCTTTCCAAAAGGTGTGGGGTAAAACACCAATACCAACACGCGATGGAGGTAGTATTCCAATCGTTGCTTTATTCAAGAAAGAACTCGGACTTGAAACCGTGCTCATGGGCTTCGGATTAGATAGCGACGCAATCCATTCTCCTAATGAACATTATGGCGTAAAGAATTTTATGCTGGGTGTCGAAACTATTGTTGCCTTTTATGAGCAATACGCTCAAAAATGATTTTAAGCACCGAAAGAGGCCGTTTCGAAAGTCTATCATCCTGGCGAATCCAGTGAAACATCTTCAAAGTACCAAAACTTAGGAGGATTGCCCGCCTCGCTCCGGATGATGATACTTCTTTAAAACTTTTGAGACAGCCTCTTTCCCTTAACTATTGGTTCGCCTCACCAGACATCTGGATCTAAGCAGATCTAACCTGACTTTTCAGCCTTCCCCAATTTCTCCAAACTTTTGGCGCCCTTCCCCTTTTATTCGCGGAAATAAACGAGTGCAGAATGAGTGTAACACGAGTGTAGAAATGAATTATTTCGGTAGCATAATCTGGTTTTGACACTATTTGTCACTGACCCAGCCTTACTTTAAGGAAAAATACCTATGGCATACGTCAAAGAAAATGACCTTACAGAAGGCTTAAGCGGAAAATTCGGGCCAAAATTTGTGTTTAAGCAGCTAAGAGGAAAAACCATCGTAGCAAGGCGATCAAAGGCCGTTAAAACGCAAAGTGCTTTGCAGAATGACAACCGATTAAGGTTCAAAAAGGCTACTGAGTACGCAAAAGCAATGATGCTAATAGCCGAAAAGAAAGCTTACTATTGGAAAAAAGCTAAGAAGCAAAAACTTCCCAATGCCTACACCGCTGCCATTTCAGATTACTTGCGAAAGCCCGAGATCATTGAATCCACCATTTCAGTGCATAACGCTGAAGTCACATTAAAGGCAAGGGCAGCAAAAAGAGATTTTGCAATAAAGGTTATGAAAGTAATTGCTGTAGGAAAAGATGGTGCTGTAGTTGAACAAGCCGAAATAACCAAAGATTTTGGATATTGGCGATATAAGTTTAAAGATAAGAAAGAGATGCTGAGTAAAATTATACTGATTGTACAAGATCACGCAGGCAATATTATATCGAAGGATTTGGAGCTAGACCAGGTAGAAGTGCCGTCTACTATGCATTAGTTTGGGAGAATCACAAAGTAAACGGTACCTGTAATTGTATTGGTTGAAGCTTACGGAGAAACTATTTGTGGTAAAGTTTCTTCCCCAGTAATATCACCAAACCATCCACGTGCTTTAACCCAATCCATAAGGGCAGGAAGAATAGACTTGCTGATCTTCATATTACCGAGTATAACAATACGGATTTATAAGGGAGATCTTAGAGTAACCTTTTTTTACCTTTTCTGTTTAATGCGAACTAAAAGATTAATGCGAACTAAAAGAAGAAATGGCCGCTCTTGAGGGTAAAGAGACAGCCATTCTTAGAGAGAGCCAAACTAATCTTAAAGGGGTAGAGGGGTTTTTATTAAAGCAGTTTAACTATTTACAAGGTTTAATCATAAGTCGTCCCAGTTTTTATCAGGCTCAGGTTTTACTTTGTCTTGTACAATTTCAGCAAGGCGTTCATCTAGGTCTTTTGTACATAACATACCAGCAACACCAAGCGCATTTCCAAGGTGCTCAGTTTTAGCATCTACGGTATCGGCAATAAAGATTACCGGAACGTTCTTATTTACGGAGTTTGTCCTTATAGAGCGAACAAGTTCGAAACCCGTGATCACAGGCAAATCAGTACCACAAATTATTAAGTCAAAGGATTCGATTCTAGAGGTTAGGAGCCCATCCAAACCCGAGTCGGTGTGTATGACAACGGGAGAGTTGCCATGCAGGACTGATCTCACTTGATCAATTACCAGTTTTTGCCTGTGAACCACAAGTATCTTCATAACTGTTAAACCTACTCTATTGTAATTTATATGCACTTCCTTTCCCTTAATATACTCTACGAATGTCGTGTAAAACATTTACAAAACTTTCAGTAACAATTTGTCGGGCTCAGCATACCCGAGCAGCTAATTACCTTTTCTTCCAGTTTTAGGAATTTAAGAACCTTTTACTCTCGTATACCCCAAGAAGGGTTAGGTAGAAAGTACTAGAAAAATGAGTAAAAAGTACTAGTGAGCTTCTTATTTAATAAGACCCGTCTCGTATGCATACCTCACCAAACCAACCACATTGCTTACACCAATTTTCTCCATAATGTTGGCTCTGTGATTTTTGACAGTATGTTCACTTAACGAAAGCTTCGATCCGATTTCTTTAATCGTCAATTCTTCACACACCAGTTTCACAATCTCTTTTTCCCGCTCCGATAATTCAGCAACGGAGAAAACAGGTCTTAATGGTGCCCGTTTCTCTTTAACGTTTTTTCGCAGAACAGAAGCCACCAAATCATTATGATAGAAATCTTTTTCAACAACCGCATGGATTGCTTTCTCGAGTTCGTCTGGCTCAGTGTTCTTTAAAAGAAATGCATGTACACCCATCTCCATCATGTGTATGATAAAGCGTTCACTGTCATGCATTGTGAGTATTATTATTTTTACGTCAGGGTATTTCTGAAGGATGACTTCACAAGTATCAGCACCGTCCATCACAGGCATTTGTAGATCTACAATTGCTACGTCAGGGATATCATACTTCATCAGCGTAAGAAGCTCTTTACCGTTCTCCGCGTCTTTAACTTCGGCAATACTATCGAAAGCCATTAACAGGTTAACCATCGCCTTACGAAATAAGGTATGGTCATCAGCAATGTATACTTTAAACGATTGTTTCATTACCAACAGGTATCGTTAGAACAGTTTTACTTCCTTTTCTTCTTTCCTTGTCGTATTCAACCCTGCCACTTAACAACCGTGCACGATTCTCTATGTTGAATAAACCTAAGCCTTTGCCACCGGTCTTATCATTAATAAACGCCTCCGCATCAAAACCTATACCATTATCTTCTACGATAATCGCTAAATTGTTTTGATAAGAAAGCGTTACGTTTATTTCGGATGCTTGAGCATGCTTAATAGCATTATTAATCAGCTCCTGAACAATCCGAAAAACCATAAGCTCGCGGTTCTTATCCATTGTTTGATAAGACCCTTCTTCAGTGAAATGAATGACAATTCCTGAAGTAGCCTGAAAGCGTTCACATAGTTCGGTTAATGCATTGAGCAATCCAAACTTTTCAAGTGTTGATGGCATCAGGTCGCGACTTATTCTTCTGACAGAGCTGATGGTATCATCCAGCATCTGTTTGGTTTGGTCGACCTGCCCCGGCTCCGGAAGCTTTTTGGCAATGGTGGTAATACCTACCCTGATGGTAGAAAGCATGCCGCCAATGCTATCATGAAGATCAGCCGCGAGTCTTCTCCTTTCACTTTCTTGTGATTGCAGCTCTGCCTCAAGCATTTTCTGTTGATACTCAAACTCCAGGGCCTGACGTTTCATTTGCTCCTGAATCATCTTCTTCTGGTAGAAAACAACGAAGATGATAATAGCTCCCGCCATCACAAGCATAGTCACAATGCCAATAGCAATGATGAGATATATTTGAACTGACTGTGGTTGATCCATAACTCCGATAATAAAAATATAGACAATAATGCAGGAAATATGGATTCCATTGAGAAATATGAGGGACTTTTTACAAGGATGGATACATGTGCTACGAAGAATAAGAGTTCGACTTCCTCAATCTTAAAAAACCTCCGTAGATGATAAAGGTATTACCTATGATCGTAAGGAGGTGATGAAAGGTCCAAATAATAATCATATTATCTCCCTGAACCGTTATCAAGTAATTCGTAACACTGTAAATAGCAAGCTTACCGGAGTAGGAAAAGAAAACACCTGAAACGATCCAGAACAAAGCGTCTCTTTGAAGCTGATGAGTAGGCAGTTCTTTTAGCATTTTGTAAAAGAATGTAATACTGAATACAATGATTACTAATGACCTGATAGTCTGAGGGTAGGAAGCAGACTGGATTTTTTGAATGAATAAGTAGTTCACACTCGTGAATAGAATGTAAACTACGTTTACAATAATTATTGGTTTTTTTAAAGGAGCCCAGTTGATAGCATGGTAAAAGAAGCCTGAAAAGGTAACAACGCAGAAGAGGTGATAGGGTATAGACGCATAGTTAGGAATAACGTCAAAATAGAGTAGGATATCTCCTGCTACTTCAGTAGCAACAGAAAAAAACAAAGAGATTGCCAGCCACCGATATTCCGGTGTCTGGCTAAAAAAATTTCTTGCATGTAGTAGCCCAGCAATAAAATAAGTAATTGTTAATGCATGAGAAGAAATTACCATTATATCCAGGTACTGCATGGTTAATTAATTAGTTTGACCCGTAGGGCAATGTGGGGGACAGGTTTTTCCGTCATTATAAGTACCACTACCGCCACCTTCATTCATTGTTGTAAGGTTTGGCGATGACGATTTAACTATCGGCTCATCATTCCAAACCAGGCTCCCATCTTCTTTAGTACCCACTAAAATAAGATCATCGTACTCTCTGCCTTCACTGTTTGTCTTTCGGGCGAAGAAAAAGGTAATACCTGATATTGTCTGATCCTTTAAGATTTCCTCGATGCAATTTCTGCCATAGAAAACAGAACCGGTGTCTTTCTGCCTTTCCTTAGCAAATCTTGCGATCCATTCTTTGGCTTGTTTTTTTGATATTGACTTGCCAACGTTTTTCTTGAATTCATTTGCCATAACATGTGGGGTTTAATATTTATAATGCCAAAATATAATTTTTTAAGTTCTTAATTTTTGATATGTAAACTTTGAAGGCAGAACGCGTGAAATGGAGTGTGCCCTTTAATAGGGTGTTTTGATGCTCTAGGTCTGCCAAAGTGACGTTTCTTATTGATGTAGGTGAGATTAATCGCCAATCATTATATTTGATTTTTCCCGAAACATCTATGAACAACAACCAAAGAGCATCAAAGTTAACACTTAGCGTACATGCAGGGTCTCATGGAGACCCAAGGTTTAAAGGTACCGTTACTCCTGTTTTCCCTTCAACAGCTTACGATTATGAAGACGGTGCTACTACTTTATATCCCCGTTATTTCAATACGCCCAACCAGAAAGCTGTTGTTGAAAAACTGGCTGCTCTTGAGAATGCTGAAGATGGTATAATTTTCAGCTCCGGCATGGCCGCTATATTAACGGCAATTTTCGCCATGATGAAAAAAGGCGACCACGCCATCTTCCAAAACGACTTATACGGAGGGACTTTTCATGCTATCGTCAATGAGATGCCACGTTACGGGATGGAGTACACGCTGGTTGATGGAAGCAATCCGGAGAATTTTAAGAAAGCTATACGCGCTGAGACAAAGGTTATTTACATCGAAACGCCTTCTAACCCCACATTAAAGATAACCGATATTAAAGCAGTTGCCGACATAGCAAGGGCCCACGGCATTATAACCATCATCGACAATACCTTTGCATCGCCGGTAAATCAAAATCCAATCGACTTAGGTATTGATATTGTTACGCATAGCGGCACCAAGTATATCGGAGGACATAGTGATATAAGTTGTGGCGCTGTATTAGCCTCTGCGAGTTTAACTAAACAGGTATGGGAAAGTGCCATTCATTTTGGTGGATCGCTGGATCCAAATACCAGCTGGCTTGTAGAAAGAAGTTTGAAAACCATTGTACTTCGCGTTCGCCAGCAAAATGGCAATGCCCTTGCCATTGCAGAGTTTCTGAAAAGCGATAACCGTATCGGACGGGTTTACTACCCGGTCTTGTCGATCATCCGGATCATTCAATTGCCAAAGCACAAATGCCAGGAGGCTTTGGTGGAATGCTATCATTTGAAGTGAAGAATGATGCGAATAAATTTATGAGTAGATTAAAGCTGATTAAAAGAGCCATCAGTCTCGGGGGTGTCGAATCCACCATTACATCACCGGCAAAAACATCGCATGTTAAAATGAGTGCGAGTGAAAGAGCTGCAATTGGAGTAACAGATAATCTGGTAAGGCTATCAGTAGGTATTGAAGAGCCAAACGACCTGATAAAAGATATTGGGCAAGCACTTTGATTCTGCTTTTCACGAAGTTATCCACAAATCCACAAGGATATCCACAACGGCCCGTATGCGTACACGTCTGCCAATAGGGGCCGTTGTATTCCTTTGTTTAATTTTGTTATTACTATAGCAGCACCTACTTATGGCTAATAATGAAAAAGTACGATGTCCCTGGTGTCTTAAATTCGAACAGTATATTCAATATCACGATGAGGAGTGGGGTGTAGCCGTACATGATGACAATATCCATTTTGAATTCCTGATATTAGAAGGGGCCCAGGCTGGATTAAGCTGGTCAACAATTTTAAAAAAGCGCGATGGCTATCGAAAGGCCTTTGCTGACTTCGATCCGGTAAAGGTTGCACGTTTTACTGAGGCAAGAATTGAGAAGATCCTGTTAGACCCAGGCATTGTTCGTAACCGCTTAAAGGTTAATGCTGCCGTTTCCAACGCGAAACGTTTTCTTGAAGTCCAAAAGGAATTTGGCTCATTCGATGCTTATATATGGGGCTTTGTTAACGGCAAGCCTATTGTTAACAAATGGAAAAGCCTGAACGAGGTACCGGCAACTACAAAGGAATCTGATGCACTCAGTAAAGATCTTATTAAAAGAGGCTTTAAGTTCGTAGGGAGTACAGTGATATATTCTCACATGCAGGCATGTGGGCTGGTTAATGATCACTTAATCACTTGCTGGCGATATAACAAGGTATAGAAATGAATTAGTTTCCAAAATAAAGAAGCCTGGTCTTTACACCAGGCTTCTTTCATTTTGTATAGATATTACTTACGTGGTATTCTTTCGTCTCTATTGGCTGCAAGCCAGGCAAACGTAGCGGTAACTACTGCATTGTGTTTAAGGTCTGCTTCAACAGCCTTATCATATAAGTCCATGCTGGTATGGTGTGTTCTTGTTCCATACTCTAAAGGATCCTGAATGAATTGAAAGGCAGGCAACCCAATGGCATCAAAAGAAAGATGATCTGTTCCTGAAGTATTTCTTAGCGTAAGTGTTGCTGCTCCCATTTTTTCGAAAGGCTTCAGCCATGCACGAAAGATTGGAGCTACGGCCTCATTCCCCTGAAGGTAAATGCCTCTGTATTTTCCTGAGCCATTATCCATATTAAAATACACAGAAAATTTCTCTGCTGCAGGAGTAAGCCTGATAGAGTCATATGGGTAGGTTTTATCCAACCTATTTCCTAAAACTCTTTTAACATAATTTCGTGAGCCGATTAAGCCTTGTTCTTCACCGCCCCATAAAGCAATGCGGATTGTTCTTCTAGGATTGCTTCCTAATGTTTTAATGATTCGCATTGCCTCCATCATCACAACTGATCCTGCTGCGTTATCGGTTGTTCCGGTTCCGCTATGCCAGGAGTCAAGGTGCGCACCTATCATTACAACTTCATCTTTAAGCTCAGTGCCAGGGATCTCAGCGATCACATTAAATCCCGGTGATGCATTTGTGAAAGCAGTCTCTAATGTTAATTCCAGTTTAACAGGCACATTCTGCTGCAGCTGTCTCACCATTCTATTGTAGTGTTCTGCTGCCACTACAACTTGGGGAAGTATTTTAGGAGCATTGGCACTGTAAGCACGAAGTCGCTTTTCGTTAGGTACCTCTGCCGGGTAAGGCACTGTTGCAGCGGCTACTGTAATTGTACCGTCTTCAAGTCTTGTTGCAGGACTGGCTTCGAGAATAGCAACTGCACCTTCTTTCTGACATAGGTCCCACTTCAACCATGCAAGGCGTTGTGGTTCAGTTGCAGCCTGAAACCTCCTTGCTGTTAGGGCTTCACTGGCTCCTGAATTAGCCATCTGAAGTAATGTAGAATCATTAAGACGAGATGCATCCGGTGTAAAGCCAGGCTTTACAGGTGTCGGCAGACTGAAAAGCACAATCTTGCCTTTAAGCTGTCCTTTATATTTATTAATGTCATCCTCATTCTTTATGTCAAGGTAAACAGCATCTGCTTGTATAGTGCCTTTCACTCCCGGAGACCATGCTTTAGGATAAGCAATAACAGGGAAATAAACTGGAGATAAACTCTGAAGTGTAAATTTCTTCAACTCCCAGCCTTTCCCAAATGTTTCGTCCCAGGTATCAAAGTGTACATTTTGTAAACCCATTCCCTCTAATGTCGACTTTACATATTCTGCAGCCTTTGTATAGTTCGGCGAATTAGTAAGACGAGGGCCATGCACATCAGTAAGCATACTTAACATGCCCATTAATTGTGACCGATTGAGCCCTTCCTGTTTGATTTTAGAAACAACAGCGGTATCAATTTTCTCTTTGTGCTGTGCAAAGAGCGGGATACAACAAGTAGAGATGGATAGTAGAATGACGTAAAAAATTCTCTTCATAGGAAAACAATAGGTTAATAACCTTAAAAGTAATGTTTGGTAATAAATGAGAGGATACCGTTTGTAAACTTTCCTTCCGTTACATAACGATTCGCCTAAACCCTTTTATCTTCTGATTGAAAAAACAGGATTAAGCATTAAGAGTATAAGCCTGATTTAAGCAACGGCTATTTGTCCATGGAGAGAATCAATTGTTTTTTTGAGAGCCAGATATTCCAAACACCTTCAAGTTTTTCTGTACCGTCAGGCATTTTTACAACTACTGGTTTTGTGTATAGGAGAGAATCAGATTCGCCCCCGGCGTTTCTTACTTTTTGGACATTGTCTTGTAATGATCCTGTTTCATCGGCGAGATAAGCATCAACGAGTTGTTGTTCGAGTGCAAGCACATTGCCTTTTCCAGGCTCGACCCACCGTACACTACCTCTACTAACACTGACAAGAGAATCTATCTTAGATGAATCTCCTTTTGTATTTTCAAGTAAGGCTATAATCTTCCTTCCTTCAGCATAAGCAGTTTCAGTGATCTCGACTTCACTCACCTTCTTGATTTTATGCAATTCCATTTGTTCATGCATCCGCCTTCTTTGTTCGTCAGAAAGTTTACCATCGCAGGCTACTACAAGGGCAAATAGAACTATAACCAGAATAAATCTCATAATGCAAAATTCACTCTGTTAGATACAAAATCAAAGTTTTGAAGGACTTTTAAGTGCTTTAACTATGTTGTTTTTACATTAACTTTGTCGCCTGTTTAATAAATATGATCGAAAAACTGGAAGAAATTAAGCTTCGTTTTGAGGAAGTGGGTCAATTGCTTGTACAACCAGATAGTATGAGTGATGTTAAAAAGTTCTCACAACTAAGCAAAGAATATAAGGATCTTGAGAAGATTGTTAATAAATATAACCAATTAACCGGCGCGCAAAAGCACCTGCAGCAGGCCAAAGAGGTTTTGGAAAAAGAAAAGGATGCCGACCTTCGCGAACTGGCAAAAATGGAAATAGATGAGTTAGGGCCGAAAATTGAGCAACTAGACGCTGAGTTAAAGGAGCTGCTTATTCCTAAAGATCCCAACGATGACAAAAACGTTCTTCTTGAAATCAGAGCGGGTACAGGTGGTGATGAGGCCGCAATTTTCGCAGGAGACCTTTGGCGTATGTATCAGCGCTTTTGTGATAGAAAGGGACTTAAAATGTCTGTATTGGATGTAACTGAAGGAACAGCTGGTGGTTATAAAGAGGTAATAAGCAGTGTTACGGGAGAAGGGGCCTATGGACTTTTAAAATTTGAATCGGGGGTACATCGTGTGCAGCGTCTTCCGGCAACCGCGCAGATGGGCCGTGTACACACTTCGGCTGCCTCTGTGGTTGTGCTTCCTGAGGTGGATGAGGTTGGAGATGTTGTAATC
>NZ_JAHESD010000088.1 GCF_018598585.1 Chryseosolibacter indicum | reverse complement strand
CATATCGAATTGATAAGCTGCCTGATTACCTGCTTCTACCAAACCTACTGTAAATTCAGCAAGGCCATCATCGTAGGCGTAATAGTCGCGCAAGTGGTAGTTAGCAGAAATTGTGTCATTCACACGAAAATCTGAGATGTCAGGTGTTAGAAGTTCAATTTTTATGTTGATGTCTACTGAATCTGCAGCCGGGTTAAATTGCTGTGTATTACTGGGATCAGGAAGAACAGAAAGTTCGGAACGTACTCTTTCTTTGGGCGCAATGATACCAGAAGATTGAATTGGAAAGTTATTTACCAAGGGAACTGTATAACTATCCTTTACCTGAACATTATTTAAATTCGTATAGTTGTTAAACGATGCTATAGCATTAAAGCCTAGAGCAGTGATACTACCAGATTGATTTGTAACATCAAAATTAAGAGGATATACGCTTCTGTTTACAAGGAAGTGACGATACGGGATTCCATAATATTGCTTAAAGAGAGACGTGATGGGAGAAGCTGCGGCCACATCGGGAAATGTTAAATCACTGATGCTCCTATTGGCGGATAGATAGACGTAATCCACATTCCAGGTATCATAAGGACCGGAATTTCTCCCGTAACTCTTAAAGCGGAATTGGAAATGATCATGGAAGTATTTTCCAGTGACTTTAACAATAGTGTCATAAAACAATGTTCGATCAAAGTCGGGGTGAGGTGAAATTGTAATTATAGGTACCCAGGCGTCTGAAGTATCTTTAAATTCCACCTGAAGGTAATCCTCATCATCCGGAGCTTCACCTGCTCCCTGCCATTGATAAGCGAAGCTCAAATAAACCGATTCGCGATCTGCTACAGGGAGACCTGTTTCACTAAGGTCAATAGGCTGGGAGGTAAGCGTATCTGTGAATCCTACAACAAACACGTCATTTGGATTATAAGGGACACCATTCGCGTCCATTCCATCAAAGCTTGCAACGTTAATAGTTGGCTGATTAATAGCCATGCCGTTGTTAACCCATACCGAATAACTATTAACCCATTTGGTAGTGTCAGGATACATTCCATAGGGAGTACTGAAATCATCCCAGAAGGGAAGTTTCAGAGTATCATCAATAGTTTTTGTCCGACCGTTAAGAGTAGTGGTTTGCAGAGTTCCTTTTTCAGGCCTGTAACGGGGAGCAGGATAGATTTTTAGTTGAGCAAAAGAAGCTTCAGATCCAATTACTAGGAGGATCAGGAAAAAGAAGCTTTTGCAATTCAAGGTGGTAAATGCTTTGCTCAAATAAATGCCTCATTTAGTTGTCCAGATCGCTTAAATCATCAGGGACATCAGAATCATCGCTTATCGATGAACCCTGTTCGCCAATCCAAAGATCAACGATATCACCTACTTTAATATTTTCCTGAGCAGCAGGATTTTGTTTAATAATTACAGGTCTTTTGCCGGTGGTGTCACCAATAGTAGTTATTTTTCCTATTATCAAATTGGATCCTAGTAAAGGAATTTTAGCATCTTCCAAGCTTAATCCCATTACGTCAGGCATTGGCAAGGTATTGCTTCCACCATCCATTACAACAAGGTCGATGATGGTACCTTTCGGAACTCTTGTTCCTGCTGTAACCGTGCTTCCCTGAATTTTCATTTCTTTTACTACATTCAGGAAAGGACCGCGAACAAGTTCTATTTTGCCACGCTTTAATTCGCTTCCTTTAAGTACAGCGTCAGCATTAATCAGCGATCCATCTATAAGGTTTGGAACCTGTACGGTAGGTGGATTAACGCGATTAATGGTAAGATAAATCTTCCTGTTCTCCTTTACTTTCGCACCAGCTGCAGGTACTTGTTTAAGTATTGTTAAAGGAGGATATTCAGCAGAATAAGATGAATCATTAACATCATAACGAAGGTCATGGTCTTCGAGAAACGATACAACTTTTGAGAAAGGCATGCCTTCTACATTCGGAACGGTTATCGATTCTCCGTGATTTGTTACTTTCGGTAGATAGACATAGAAGTACACTACACAGGCACCAATTATAATAAAGGTAGCAATTGCTATGTTAATTAATAGTCCGCCAAACGTCTGGTTGTTGTACTTCTTACTGAATTCGAATTTCATCTTTAGGAATAATACAATTAAGTGGGGTTCTAGAATTTAAGCGCTGAGTTAAAGTCGCGCTCTATACGTTTGCTTCTATCGTAACGCTCCTGGGCGAGTTCAAGCAAACGGCTAATTAGATCTGTAAAACCTATTCCTCTTTCTTTCCACATCATAGGATACATGCTTGAGTTGGTGAAACCAGGAATTGTGTTGATCTCGTTAATATAGATCTTTCCATCCTGCGTTAGGAAAAGATCTACCCTTGAGAAATCCTCGCAGGAAAGGGCTTCATACGCTTTTACTGACAACTCACGAATTCTTTCAGCTTCTGCCGGTTCAAGTTTTGCAGGCAACTCGATTTTTACAGCATCTGGATCGACATACTTCGCATCGAAGGTATAGAACTCATATTTACTGTTTATCACTACTTCGCCAGGGTAGGACGCCTGAGGGGGATGGTTGCCAAGAATAGCACATTCTATTTCACGACCTACTACGAATTCTTCGGCAATCATATAATCATCATAGCGGAAGGCTTCGTCTACTGCTGTTTTAAAAGTCTCTTCATCTTTAACTTTTGATACACCAACCGAGGATCCAAGACTGGCAGACTTAACCATAAAGGGAACGCCAATCTTTTCAGAAATAGATTTAAATGAAATCTTATCTTTCTCAGTATAATGGAAAGTAACAAAGTTTGTAACAGGTATTCCTGCTTCCTTAAGAAGTCTTTTAGCAACGATTTTATTCATTGACATGGATGAACCAAGTACTCCGGTTCCTACCATTGGAATATCCATAGCTTTAATCAATCCTTGAATGCTCCCATCTTCGCCATCGGTTCCATGTAATACGGGGAATATGATGTCAACTTTTATTCTGTCGCCACTCGAAAGTAAGGTGAAGCCTGGTCTCTGAGCGTCAAGAATGAGGCCGAGTGCTTTTCCTTGTTCTATATCTTTAGTAACACCAGATGTAAGGAACCACTGACCTGTTTTACTGATACCTATCGGTAAAGGCTCAAACAGATCTTTATTAATATATTCAAAAATATTGCGGGCTGAGTTTACAGAAACTCCATGTTCAACTGAACGGCCCCCGTAAAGAATTGCTACTTTTTTAGTTTTGGACATTCCTAATTATGATTTCGGAAGCAAAGATAAATAAATAGTTGATGCTGAATGCCTGATGCCAGAATCTGGTAAGAATTACAGATTTTTAATCAAATTGTTAAAAATCTGTAATAAAGATTCTTTCACTATACAGCTTATTGCCGATGCGTAACCTGACAATATAAACCCCAGGAGCTATGCTATTGTAAGGAGGAAGCTCATAGACCTGGTTGAGGACATCTTGCCAGGAGACAGATGCAATTTGCTTTCCCATCACATCAATAATTTCACATGTAACCCATTGGCGCTCGCCAAGATTAAATCCGATCTTTAAGTCTGAACTCTTTGGGTTTTCAGCGCTATATCCAAAGATGTTATAAGGAGTTTCAATAGATACCTGACCTGGCCTTTCAGAGATAAAAAATTCTATGTTATCGATATAAAGGTTATTACTATTTGCATTTGTTATTACAAATGCAATTCTTACGTTGGCTTCTCCAGCGAACTGAGAAAGGTTAACATAGATATCATTAAACCAATCTTCTTCGTTTTGAGGAGCCCAGCTACCTGTAGAATTTGATGGTTCAGGAAAAACAAAATCTACCTCCTCATACGTTCTGCCGTTGTCAATAGAAACGAGTATCCTTAAGTCTTCCTGTCGGCTGTTGGCCGTGACGTAAGCCAGATCAAACGTTGCGGAGGCTTGAGTAACAGATGTAAAATCCAAAGATGGGCTAACAAGCCATGATTGGTCACCAATATCTGTATTTCCGAAAGAACGGAAGTAGAGTGATTGGTCATAGTTAGTGCCCAGTGGCTTCCATAGTATTCCGTTATCAACATTTGTTATCGTCCAGCTATTATCAAACAGCGCATCGAAATTTTGCCTCAATGGTATTTTGTCTTGAGCGTGGTTAACCACAACTTTTGTTTGTAATGCGTTATTAGAACCAAATTGGTCAGGAATGCCATTTACGGAGGTAGCAGTAATCTCTAAGGTATTCTCTCCCTCGGCAAATTTTACTGCCGGAATTGTTAAATTGGCCTCCTGGCCAGGTAAAATATTTACATCAAAGATACGTTGTGCCACACCCGCGTTATTCACAACATATTCTATTTGAATAGATTGGATTACCTGACCACCTGTGTTTTTTGAGTTAATAACCAGGTCAACGGTATTTAGGCCTGTTACAGTTGATGGTTGGATAATTGAATTAAGGGATACGTCAAGAACCGGTGGAGTAACCACAGAAATATTATCAATATAGAGATTATTCCCATAATCGTTAATTCCAATAAACGCAAGCTGAACATGATTATTTCCAGCAAATGAGGTTAAATCGATCATCTCCCTTCGCCAGTCAGCGGCTTTATTAGGAATGAAGTATGGTTTTGATCTTGAAGTGGTAGCAAGCTCACTGCCGGATTTTTCGTAAATCGTAACACCTTCGGATAGCGTTGAACAATCTGTAATGGCAACTACGCGCAGCCCATCTTTACTTGCGCTGTAGGGCATGTAGGCTATATCAAAAAAAAGAGTAGCTGCTGTTGTTGTACTCAAATTAAAGACTGGTGAGTAAATGACATCAAGCTCGCCTAGATTATCCGAGTAATCATAGAAAGGGAGTAGCAAGGCTTTATTGTCGGTTTGGAAGTTAGGCCCGTTTGCCAGTTGCCATGTGAGTTGTTCATCAAAGTTTTGAATGTACCAGTTTTCTGGGAAGGTCGAAAAGTCTTCGCGATAGGGTAGAGGTACATTTTCAGGAACTAGTACCGAAAGAGATACGATGTTATTATTACTTGCGGGATCACCATCTGCCACACCATTGGTTAGTACAATTTCTACTGCTACCGTATTGAAACCATTACTTAATGCATGATTTGAAAAAGTAATGACCGCTGAATCAAGGGGCTGAAGTGATAAGGAGAAATCTTTAGTCTCTATAATTGCGCCATTAATACGCAGCCGAATTCTTGCTGTGGATACGTTGTTACTACCATAATTTCTAATTTGCACTGAAGTGACAATGTTGTTACTGCACTCTGTTTCTAGCGGGGAAACAAACTTACGGATACCAATATCATTAGCAACGGGGTCGGGAGGCAGTAAGCCAGGTGAAGTTAAAAGAGTTGCCCTTCTTGGACTATTTTCCAATACTGCTATCATCCGCTGTACCTGTTGAGCGGTGAATAGGTTCATACACGCATCATCCGTATAGTCCATAAAGTTCTGGAACATAACTTTCGGGCTGCAGGCGTCCGATATACTTGATTGGGGGCAGTACGTTGTCTGTGACGCCTGGTTTGGAGTATCGTCAATATAATCAGTTCCGGTACATGCGTTTTCATCACCCCAAATATGCCTTAACCCGAAGAAGTGGCCTATTTCATGTGTGGCAGTACGACCTTTGTTATAGTCCGGATCAAGGTTAAAATTACCATCATCAATAGAGCCGCAGGCTTCGTAAGAAATTACAAGCCCATCTGTTAATGCATTAGAGGAGGAGTTGTCGAGCCCCGGAAGGTCAGATTGTGGGAATTGCGCGTAACCCAAATAATCTGTGATGTTACAAACCCAGATGTTGAGATAGTTTTCCGAAGGCCAGTAACTTAAAGATTTCAACGTATAGTTATCAGAAGAAGTGTATGAACTTTTTGGACCTTTTACCCTGACAATTCCATTTGTAGCGAAACCTTCGGGTGTTCTTTTAGCAAGCACGAACTGAATGTCCATGCTTCCTGCTACAGAAACAAAAGCAGGATCAGTAGATGATGCATCTTCGTTTTGTCTTCTATAATCATCATTAAGAACCTTAAGCTGCGAGAGAATTTGAGCATCAGAAATGTTAGTACCTGCACCGACAGCTTCGCCGCGATGGATAACATGAACGACGACGGGTATCTTGTAAGGGCCGGATTTCGTTCTTTTAGCGGAGCGCGATTTAATTTTATCTTCTAGCCATTTCTCGAATTTTTGCTCATTTTCGATACTTTGTATTTTTATGGATTTTCCATATTCAACTGTTCCACATCGATCTTGTCCCCTGGACATGAACGGGGATGAAAGAATCAGGCATAGTAGTAATGACCTGAATAGTGTTGAATAAGCGATAGGCACGTTAGAATTAGATTGCAGTTATCAGGTAAAGATAATAAACCATTACTCAAAATAACGCATGCCTCTATCGCCGCCGTAAATTAACCGACGGGTGTGAGATTTATGACTTCAATACCTTTAACTTCAGGTACATCACGCTTTATTGCTGCTTCAACACCTGCTTTGAAAGTCATAGTAGACATGCTACATTGGCTACATGCCCCAACAAATTCTAGCTTTACAATACGCTCTTCAGTAATGTCTAGAACCTTTACATTGCCACCGTCAGCCTTAAGATACGGACGTATTGAATCTAAAGAAGCCTCTATTTTTCTTGAAAGTTCTTCTGCTGTATGTATATTGTTCATTAAACTTTTAATTCAACTGGTTTTGTCTTTGCAAAATTAGCATTTCTGATCGCAACTTGTCTTGCTACATTTTCCGCAAGTAACATAAATGCGTCTGCTGATGGACCTTCCTTCATTACTGCAGGCAACCCGCTATCACCGCTCTCACGAATGCCTTGTACTAGCGGAATCTGACCGAGCATCGGTACATTATACTTTTCCGATAGGTTTTTACCCCCATCTTTTCCGAAAATGTAGTATTTATTGTTCGGAAGTTCCTCAGGGGTAAAATAAGCCATGTTTTCGACAATCCCTAGGATAGGTACATTGATCTGGGGTTGAAGAAACATCGCTACCCCTTTTTTGGCATCGGCCAAAGCTACCTTTTGTGGTGTAGTAACAACAACGGCACCTGTGACGGGTACAGTTTGTACCAGAGTAAGGTGAATATCGCTTGTACCCGGAGGAAGATCAATTAATAGATAATCGAGTTCTCCCCATTCTGCATCACTAAAGAACTGTTTTAAAGCAGAACTTGCCATTGGGCCGCGCCATACCACAGCACTATCAGGAGGCGCTAGAAATCCAATAGATATCAATTTTACACCATACTGTTCAATCGGGATGATGATATTTTTACCATTAACATTCTTAACAAAAGGTTGTTCATGCTCGCAATTGAACATGGTAGGAATTGAAGGTCCATAAATATCCGCATCTATAAGTCCCACCTTTGCACCGCATTTCGCCAGGGCCACAGCCAGGTTACTGGTAACTGTAGATTTACCTACACCTCCCTTTCCTGAGGCTACAGCAATAATGTTTTTGACTCCTGGTAATAATTGAGCGTTATCCCTCAAGCTAGTAACCGAAGATGTCATGTTTATCTGGAGGGCAAAGGAAGTTCCTACAACTGCACGTACCGCATCCTCACAATCCTGGCGGATCTTCTCTTTTAAAGGACAGGCGGGGGTAGTTAATACAACTGTAAAACCAACCATTGAAGCACCTATCTTAATGTCTTTGATCATCCCCAGGCTCACAAGGTCTCTTTTAATGTCAGGGTCATTAACCGTAGAAAGTGCCTTCAGGATATCGGATTCAGTAAAACTCATGTGCTCTTAACAAAAAATCAAGTGGGAAAAATTCGGGTTTTGCCTGCAATTTAGTGTGAAAAGAAGGATGAGCGAGCGATGACAAGTATTTTATTTACTTTTTACTAGTACAGCAAGAAAAATATAATTTGGCCTTTTCGTATTTAAGCGCTCAATGATTATTCCGGAAAAGCGAGAGCTACGGTGCTTACGCCTGTAGAAACAATCCTTGCTAAGTATAGGGACAGAGAGTTAACAGCTTCAAAAGACGAAGCCAAATAATATTCGGTTTCTATTATTTAGGAAAGAATTGAAAATTAAAGTTAAAATTAAAATGATAGAAATGTCACACTTCGCTTGAGCGAAGCGCCACAATGATCATGTAGTGCTGTTCTGCTTAACGAACATGGCGTTTCCGAAAACAAATAAATTGATCTTCCCATTTTTGGCAGATCAATAATTTATAGATAACTACAAAGACGGAATGTTATCAGTATTAAATGAGGTAGCGGGTCTTTGTTGGTTATTATCCGATACTTTAAACAGTATATCATTAAAATCATAATCAGATATAGACAAACGAGTGTCTTCAAAGCCGATAATTAGATCATTGCAGGTTTTTTCCTTAAACAAAACATGTTGTTTTGTGTGATCAGTATTCAGGACAGAATCAGTATATAGTTTGTTTTGTGTAAAATCAATGAACATGTCCTCGTTATTCCAGCCACCTGTAATCAGAAAAAAACCAATAACGGTACCAGCTTTAAATTTACCAATGCTAACCTGTCTTGTATCTCCTTCTTTCAACACATTGTATGATATAAACGGAAATACAATCTGATCCCTGATATTGCTATTGACTTTCACCTGGCCGTTTGTATTGTAGGAATACCACCCTAATGAATTATTTCTGCTTGCCCCGTCACCTACAAATGTGACGTAGACCTCAGTGTCTTTCGTTAAAATTATTCTTTGTTCATAGGTATTATCAAACAGGAGGGGATACTTCAGTTTATGGTTTTTTCCCTGAGGAAACAAACTATAAATATTTGCATAAAGGGTAGTACACAGCTCTATAGGAACTAGGTCGTCTGGGACAGGATCAATTGTTCTTACAACATCTTTAACCTCATGCTTACATGATGTTAAGAAAGTAAAGACAAACAGTGTTAAAAGTATTTTACTTTTCATACAATAACCGATTAAATCAACTTCGCTAATGGCTGATTAAATTACGTGCCCGGTTGGCCGGATAAGAGGTATTCTGGAAGATTTTAATATGGATTTAATCCGTTCTTTAATTTCTACTTAGGTCATAGGATTATCTTTATAAAGGTTTTCATAAGGCTTCTATTATTTGGCTTTGATAGTTGTCCTAAACTTTACTTTACTACCCTCTTCCGTTGGGAGAGGGCTTTTTATTTTTATCAATAATTAACGTATTTAAAGTCGTTTTAAATTTTAAAAAATGAATGTTCTTGTAGTTGAAGATGAGCAGAAAGTAGCGGCTTTTTTAAAAAACGGGCTGGAAGAGCAGGGGTATTCAGTGGATTTAGCGTACGATGGATACACGGGCGAAAAACTTGCCTTAAGTAAAAACTACACTATTGCCCTTCTTGATGTAATCATTCCAGTTACCAATGGAATTGAGTTGTGTAAAAAGATTAAGACAGTAAAACCAGATATGCCAGTTCTGTTGTTGACGGCTTTAGGTACTACCGATGATAAGCTTGCAGGCTTTGATTCAGGAGCTGATGATTATCTGGTTAAGCCATTTGAATTTAAGGAACTTGTGGCCCGGATTAAGGTTCTTACAAAAAGATCACAATTAAAAGTTAACGAAGTAAAAACTACAAATTTATTAGAGGTAGGAGACCTTCAGTTAGATCTTGATAGAAAAGTAGCGCTGAGGGGTGATAAAGTAATTGCCTTAACAGCTAAAGAATTTTCTTTACTTGAATATTTGATGCGAAATAAAGGCAGGGTTATGTCAAGGCCTGATATAGCTGAACATGTTTGGGATGTAAACTTCGATACGGGCACCAATGTAGTAGAGGTTTACGTAAACATATTACGAAAGAAAATCGACAAGGATTTTCCGGATAAGCTTATACATACAAGAATCGGTCTTGGATACGTCATTCAGGAGGCATGAATATCCGTACCAAGCTAACTGTAAGATTTATTCTTATAGCAGCGATCATTTTTCTGCTATCATCAGTACTTATTTATATCCTTTCAGCCCAGTATCGAGAAGAGGATTTTTACAGCCGGTTGTTTAATAAATCAAATAATACCGCGAAGCTTCTGATAGAAGTAGACGAGGTGGACGTTGATCTTTTGTATAAAATTGAGCGTGATAATCCTGTTAGCCTGCCGAACGAGAAGATTATAATCTATAATTATAGGGACACTATTCTATTTACAACGGACGAGGAAGGCATAATTAAAATAGACAAGCAATTACTTAATAGGATAAGACTTGAGGATGAGATACGGTTTGCGCAGGATAAGTATGAAATTCTCGGCTTCTTATTTAAAGGGCAGTACGATCGATTTGTAGTTATTGCAGCAGCCACCGATATATATGGCCACAAACGGCTTAAAAATTTAATCTTTATCCTATTTGTGGTTTTCTCAATAAGTATTGTTATCGTATCAATTTCCGGATGGATTTATGCAGGGCGGGCATTAAAGCCAATTGCCAATGTCGTGAACAAGGTTGATGAAATATCTATTTCCAGTTTAAATCTTCGTGTGGATGAAGGGAATGGTAATGATGAAATAGCACGGCTGGCGCAAACCTTTAACAGCATGCTTTCACGGCTCGAAACCTCTTTTATTACGCAAAAGAATTTTATAGCAAATGCATCTCATGAGTTAAGAACTCCGCTTACTGCTATTACAGGGCAGCTTGAAGTTACGCTGCTAAACACCAGAACTCCGGAGGATTACAAAAAGGTTCTCAACTCTTTGTTAGACGATATTAAAAATCTTAACAACTTATCCAATCGCTTATTACTATTGGCCCAAACATCAACTGAAGATAAGGAAAAGAAAATGTCTTCAATAAGAATTGATGAGATTGTTTGGCAAGCCAAAGAAGATTTGTTGAGGCATCACCCTTCTTTTTCGATAAATATTGATCTCGCCGAGGACCTTGACGATGAACGAAAACTAATCATAAAAGGTGATGAGCAACTGATAAAGACAGCGCTTTCTAACTTAATGGAAAATGGTTGTAAGTATTCTAAAGATGAAACAACTAACGTTTTCATTAAATCATCGCAATATGGAATAACAATCGATTTTAGAGATAATGGTATTGGAGTTCCGGCTGAAGATATGGTAAATATTTTCGAGCCTTTTTATCGGGGAAGTAATACTAAGGATATCAAAGGACATGGTATTGGCCTTTCTATGGTAAAGGGAATTGTGAAGATTCATAATGGGATCATTCAACTAGATTCTGTACAAGGCGTGGGAACTACAATAACAGTAAACCTCCCAACCATTGATGACTGATTTTTAATGCTATTTTAATCCGTCCTTAATATCAGCCTTAGTTTATCCTCTTTCCTTAGGGTAATTTTTTGTGATGTCGAATTCAAAAACTGAAACGAAATTAAATGTAGCGGCAATAGTAGCGGTGCTTCTTTTCGTAACCATGTTTGTCTACGTTACTATTGTGATGGGTTTTAATGACAGACTAAAGAGTGAGTTAATGAGAGAAAAGCTTAAGTCTGAATTATTACTTTCCGAAAAACTGGCTGAGCAAAAGAAAAATGTACAGCTTACAGAAAATGTAAGTGATGTAAGTGCCGAAAATAAAATAACTAAAAATAGCTTAGCTCAAATACTTAAATTATTATCTGCTAAAGAGGATGAATTGAAGAGAGAGAAGCTAAGTGATAAGAATCAAATAATGCAAAAACAAAAGAGCATTATAAAATCTTTGGAAGAAAAGATTACGAATGATTCCTTGAATGGAGCTCTTACAATTTCTAATATGAGCTCGTACTCAGGCTTGTTAGAGTCTATGCTGATCCAAAAGAATCATGAGAATGAGCAGTATCTTAACACGATAAAGCGATTAAGTTCACTTCGCATGGAAGATGTGGAAATTGTGTCTTCAAAGAAGAACCAAAGGCAAACTATCAGGGCAGCCAGAGCAAAAATTGTCGAGGTGAGACTTGCGGTTTCTACTCTTGCGAAAAATATATCTTTTAAAATTATTGATCCGAGTGGAGCCGAATTGCCTGTTAATAATAAGAATTCTCACATTGAAATATTAAATGATAATCCTTCAAGCAAATCATTTATTGTTAGTAATGAAGCTGAGTTAAAATCACTTGAAGAGCTTCAGATACTCCATATTAAATATTTTCCTTCTCAAAAACTTGCTGCGGGCACATACAGGATCGTATTATTGAATGATCTTGGAATTATTGGTAATCTGAATTTAAGATTACAATAATTAATCGGTTGTGTACAATATGCGGTCTGTTGCATAATCAATGATACATCGCGCCTTTTAATTTAATTCTATTTTAATCTTGATTTAAGTACAAATTTATATTTATAGCCTACCTTGTAAGCATAATTACAGACTAGGAGCGATAGGTTACGTTGCAGGTTTACAGGATAGATTCACACCTATCGAAGCCCATTAACAATAATAGTTGATGGGCTTTTTTATTTAACAAAAAACCTTGCGTTTTAATTGTGAATTAATTTGCCGTTAATGCTCTCCTTATTCCACCATCGTTAATTTGAGTATAAGATATTTATGGAAAAGTTGCGTAGCTCAAAAGCAATTGCGTTGGTGTCAACTGCTTTACTCATTGCAAGCCTTTTTTGGCTTATGAACACCAAGAGGGTAAATGGTTCTCTGCAAGCAGGGTTGGAAAAAGAAAAATTAAGATCGGAAGAGTTATTGTCTGAAAAGTTACTTCTTGAAAAAGACATTCAGAAGTTTAAAGATCAATTGGCCAAGTTAGAGGGCAGTAATGTTGAGCTAGACAACTTAGTAAAGCAAGCCACAGCGAGGCTTATGAATCAGGAGGCCGAGTATAACAGAATAAAGAAGGAGAATCTTTCTTTGGTTCAAATAAGAAAACAAATGCAGGAGTTGATAGCTATGCAAGGCAAGTTACAAAATGAGCTTGAAGATGCACGATCATCTTACGCATTGTTAGAAGCAAAGAATGCAGCGTTAAACAATGAAATAGTGTCTCTTCAAGAAAGAAACAAGATGCTTGCCGATGATTTATATAAGGCAATGTTTGTAGCAGTGGATCAGTCACAAATTCAGGCAGTAAAAGGTAAGAGTGAGAAGTTGACTGCGCGAGCCAGAAAAACTAAAAAGTTAATCGCAAATTTTGAAGTTACTGCTAACCTTAAAAGTTTAAGCTTTAGAATTATAGATACCAAAGGTATAGCTATAACGCCTAATGATGGCACCATTGTATCAACAATTACGCCTTCAGCGTTAAGCTACACAGCGTCAACAGATTCAGAAGTGGTTGGTAATAAACTTCAGAAGGTAGAGCTAACATTTATACCAAAGGAAAAACTGAAAGCAGGTATGTATACGGTCGAGATTTTGAATGAGAACCTGTATGTAGGAAGTCTGAAAGTCAGACTAAAATAAAGTCTCTTACATTTTTCAGTAGAGCCAATCTTGCAATATAGGTTGGCTTTGTTATTCAACTTTGATCAATCTTAATTGCATGGCATCAAAAACTAAAAGTTGTCTTCTTATTGAAAGCGATCCTGAGGATCAGGAGTTTTTTCTTAACACAATAAGCGATGTAGCATCAGATGTTGGTTGTTATGCGGTATCTGATGGAGAAGAAGCTCTATTTACTTTATTTAAAGAAGACTTTAAGCCAGACTATATTTTTACAGCGCTTACAATGCCCAGGATGAATGGACTTGAGTTTATAAAGGTTCTTAAAGGAATTGAAAAATTTAGACATATCCCTGTCATCGTCTATACTTTTGCGTACTCTGAGGACCACATTCACAAGGTGACGAAGTTGGGTGCTACCGCTATATATTCAAAAGCAAGAATGGGTGTTTTAAAGGATATTCTAAAGAAGTATTTGTAATTATAAAATCTACTTACTGCTATCAAAACAATCGCCCATGCTAAAAAAGTATGAGGAATCTTAAAATGTCATAGTACCGGCCATTTGTTAATATAGAAAATTTAATCTATAGCGTAATTATAACTAGGACAGGGACAAACTATAAGATAATGACTATAGAAAAATAGTTAACCCGTTTTGGCGGCAAGTAACGTAGCAAAAACTAATTCGACTTCCTGAAAATGCCTTAATTCGTATCTTTGTTGTTCTGTAGCCATGATATCCCGCGAAACGATAGATGACGTAAAGAGCCGAATGGACATCGTTGATGTTATCGGTGATTTTGTATCGTTGAAGCGTTCCGGGCAGAATTACAAGGCTTTAAGCCCCTTTACCAACGAAAAAACAGCTTCATTTTATGTAGTTCCCGCCAAAGGTATCTTTAAAGATTTCAGCAGTGGGAAAGGAGGCGACGCCATCACCTTTGTGATGGAGCATGAATCCATGAGCTATACTGAAGCCATTCGTTACTTGGCAAAAAAGTATGGTGTTGATATCAAGGAAGATGCAGGCAGAGAAGAGCTTACAACCCAGAGCGAAAGAGATAGCCTCTACATTGTAATGAATTATGCCAAGGAGTATTATAAAGATTTACTCCTTAGTAGCGAAGAAGGCAGAAGTATTGGTTTAAGTTATTTTCGTGAGAGAGGATTTAACGATCGGACCATTGAAAAATTTGAGCTTGGTTACACATTAAATGAATGGGATCACCTGTATAAGGCAGCCAGAAGTAAAGGGTACAGTGAAGAAATTCTTGAGAAGAGTGGTTTATTGATCGTAAAAAAAGAAGAGGGCAAAAAATATGACCGCTTTCGCGGAAGAGTAATATTTCCTGTTCATAATCTTGCTGGAAAAGTAATTGCATTTGGTGCCCGTATTCTTACCAAAGAAAAGGATCAACCTAAATACATTAATTCGCCTGAAACTGAAATATACCATAAGAGTAACGTGCTCTATGGTTTATACCAGGGAAAGAATGCTATCCGTAAGGAGGAATTCTGTTATCTGGTAGAAGGGTATACCGATGTGCTTTCTCTCCACCAGGCTGATATTGAAAATGTTGTAGCCTCATCAGGAACTGCCCTTACAGAAGAGCAGATCAAGCTTATGCGCCGTTTTACAGAAAATGTAACGGTTTTGTACGACGGTGATGCTGCGGGGATTAAGGCGGCGCTACGGGGTATAGATCTTGTGCTTAAAGGTGGATTAAACGTTAGAATTGTCCTCCTTCCAGATGGTGAGGATCCTGATAGTTTTTCAAGAAAGAAAGGTAGCACTGAGCTAAAGCAGTATCTCAAATCTAACACGCAGGATTTTATATCCTTTAAGATTGGTCTGTACTCAAAAGATGCTGGGCATGACCCGATAAAAAAAGCAGAAGCTATTCGTGAAATAGTAACGAGTATAGGAGTTATACCTGATCCTATTAAGCGCTCTGTTTATATCCAGGAAACAAGCCATTTACTTAAGATCTCTGAGTCAGTTTTATTTACGGAGCTTAATAAGCTTCTCATTCAGGATAGAGAGAAGAAAACAAAGGACAAGCATAAAGAGGGGGAAACGAAAGAACCACCTTTGCCTGTTTTTGAAGATGCAGAGCCTGCAAAGCATGATATACTAGGGCTTATACAACTGCAAGAGAAGGAGGCCATCCGTTTGTTACTTAACTATGCCGATAGTAATTATGAAGATCAGCGGTTGCTTGACTTCATGCTAACTGAGCTTGAAGAAGTTGAATTTACAAACCCTGTTTACAACGAGATTTATCAAACATTCCGAAAAGCAACAGAAGAAAATGAGGTTATCGATACTTTATATTTTATGGAGCATTGTTCGGAAGACGCTAAACGGGTTGTGGCTGCGCTAACAACTTTTAGATACGAGGCCAGTAAGCACTGGGGCGAGCGATATCATATCCATGTTCCTCAGGAAAAGGACGTTGTTCAAACCGCAGCCTATACCAATGTACTCCGTTTAAAGTTCCGCCTTATTCAGAAGCTGATAGAGGAAAACCTTCAGGAGATGAAGCAGGCTTCAAACGAGGACGACCTTGAAAAATACTTTACAATACACGAGCAACTGAAAGGTGCAGAGAAGGAGATTGCCGGAATACTAGGAATAGTAGTGTCAAAATGAATGGTAACGGCAGGAACTTTAAATGCATTGATAACATTATATAAAATATTCTCTACCCGCATTAAGCAGATTAGAAACTCCAATGAGCGAAATCACATTCAATACCATCGAAGAAGCCCTTGAGGACATAAAAAATGGTAAAGTCATAATAGTTGTCGACGACGAAGACAGGGAAAATGAAGGAGACTTTATTTGTGCGGCTGAATGTATAACCCCTGAAATCGTCAATTTTATGGCAACGCACGGGCGTGGGCTCATTTGTGCCCCTTTAATTGAAGACCGGTGTGACTGTATATTATACACATCTGACGCTGCCGACGAAGTTGGCTGTGTAGATCTCGGTGGTCGCCGTATCATTAAAAAAAAAAAGAGGGGGGGGGGGGGGGGGGGGGGGGGGGGGGGGG
>NZ_JAHESD010000087.1 GCF_018598585.1 Chryseosolibacter indicum | reverse complement strand
ATCCATACGAATAATATGGCGACCGGCATTTAAAGGATCGTCATTATAAAAGCCGGATAGAATTCGGTGCGCGATTTGTTCAATTACTAATTCCTCGTCGGATTTACCCTCTTTACCGCGCCAGTAAACCCGGTTAGGATGACGTTTCATATCTTCAACATACTTCCGGGCTCTTTCGTATTGCTCTGAAGTGAAGGTGATAGTGAAACAGGTTTTTACTTTTTGTGTATTCATAGCGAATGAAAAATTACAATACTTATGCCATTTGCATTTCACTATAATTATACAGAAAAGCGGATAGTCGAAACAAGGCAATGCCCGAGGCCGGGCAAGAGTGTTCGCCGTTGAAACACTAACTCTTAACTTATTACTAAGAATGAAGAATATTAAGATATATACACTTTCGAATGGTATCAGGATCGTGCATCAGCCAGTTGCTACTACTAAGATTGTACATTGCGGAATTATATTGGATATCGGTAGCCGGGATGAGTCGTTCGATAACCAGGGGATAGCACACTTTTGGGAGCACATGGCATTTAAGGGGACGAAGCGCAGGAAGGCATACCACATTATCAGCAGTCTTGACTCAATAGGTGGAGAGTTAAATGCGTATACCGATAAAGAGAAGGTTGTATTCTACGCTTCCGTAAGAGACAATTATTTTGAACGTGCTGTAGATGTGTTGAGTGATATCACCTTCAATTCTATTTTCCCTGACAACCAGATAGAGAAGGAAAGAGGTGTTATTCTCGAGGAGATGGCAATGTATCTGGATAGCCCTGATGATTCGTTACAGGATGAATTTGAAACAGTTGTCTATGGAAATCATCCGATGGGAATGAATATTCTTGGAAGACCAGAGACAGTAAAGTCATTTAGGAAGAGAGATTTTGTATCCTTTGTAAAGAACCACATGAGCACGGATAAGATTGTGTTCTCATGTGTTGGTAATATTGCCCCTGAAGCGATTGAGCGAATAGCACGTTCTTATTTTGAAGGGATACCGAAGCAAAAGGCAACGGCAAAAAGAAAGCGGTTTAGTAATTACAAACCAGGAGAAGTAATTCTTAAGCGCACGGTTAAGCAGGCTAAATGCGCTATTGGAAGAGATGCTTATCCTTTTGGGCACGAAAACAGAATTCCGCTTTTTCTTCTGGTAAACATGCTGGGGGGCCCGGGTATGAACTCCAGGCTTAACCTTGCCTTACGTGAAAAATATGGGTTTGTTTATTCTATTGATGCTCATTATATCCCTTACACAGACACAGGTATGTTTGCTGTATTCTTTGGTACTGAGCCGAAACAATTGGATAAGTGTATATCGCTTGTAAAGAAGGAATTGTACAGGTTCTGCGAAAAGCCATTAACAAGTAGACAACTTTCTTCCGCTAAGGAACAACTAAAGGGCCAGCTGGCAATGGCAGAAGAAAATAATCTGAGTCTCATGCTGATGATGGGCCGCAGCTTGTTGGATATAGGAAACATTCCTACGCTCGAAGAAACGTATAATACCATTGATGAGATCACTTCAAAGAAACTTCAAAAGATAGCTAAAGAAATTTTCAATGAAGATTCCCTGAGTTATCTGATCATGGAACCGGAGAAAAAGTTAGTTTCGAACGGACATGCAGTTTTAGTATAATGGATTTTATTAACCAGGATATTCAGCGTTATGCTGAGCAACATACATCTGAAGAAGCCGATCTTTTGAAGACAATTAACCGGGATACGCACGCCAAAGTACTGAAGCCGCGCATGCTCTCAGGCCATCTTCAGGGGAGGCTATTATCTATGATCAGCCATATGATAAGGCCGAAATACATCCTTGAGATAGGAACATATACCGGGTATTCGGCGCTATGCCTGGCTGAAGGGCTTCAGGATGGAGGAAAGTTGATAACAATTGATGTTAATGAGGAGTTGGAAAAGGTGACAAGAGGGTATTTTGCAAAATCAGCTTATCAGGAGAAGATTGAATATATCGTAGGAAATGCAAGAGAAGTGGTACCAGCATTAAGCTATAAGTATGATCTGGTATTTATTGATGCAGATAAAGAAAGTTACAGTACCTATCTGGATTTAGTTATAGATCACGTAAATTTGAATGGTATTATTTTAGCCGATAACGTTCTCTGGAGCGGCAAGGTTATTGAAGCAAAGTCTGATAAAGATACCCGCGCAATCTTGGATTTTAATAAGAAAGTACACAATGATAAGCGGGTAGAAAACGTTCTGCTGCCAGTACGTGATGGAATAATGATGATGCGAAAGGTTGGATAGATGTTTAGAATAGTGGTGGATTGAAGTGTGACCCTTCATTCATTACAAGCGGACATCTTGGTTAAATCGTAATTTTTTGAAATGAGAATATTCACTGCGCTCTTACTGGCTGTTTCATTTTTTACAGCAGCGCAAACACCCCAGGTTCCTCATAAAATGTCCTTTGCTGGTATGTCGTTAACAATACGCGATGATGCCAGGAAAGAGATTCAGAAAGATGTTGACGCTCTGACAGCGTCTCCGCGGCACTTCAACATTAAGGCAGAGAGAGCAAAGATTTACTTTCCCGTTATTGAAAAAATCTTAGCTGAAGAAGATGTGCCGGACGATTTTAAATACCTGGTCCTTCAGGAAAGCGCCCTGATTGCTGATGCTGTGTCTGTTTCCAATGCCGTAGGTTTCTGGCAGTTTAAAGACTTTACAGCAAAAGAAATGGGCTTACGTGTAGATAAAGACATTGATGAGCGTATGAATATCGCAGCTTCTACACGTGGTGCAGCGCGGTATATTAAGAAGAACAACACATTTTTTGATAACTGGCTATATGCGCTTCAAGCTTATCAAATGGGAGCGGGAGGTGTGATGCGTTCTGAAAAAAACACGCACAAGGGAGAGAAACACGCTGAAATCACAAGCAGTACGTATTGGTATGTTAAGAAGTTTCTGGCGCATAAAGTCGCTTTTGAAAACGTGAAAGGTGATGGAGCAGTAAACCTGCTGGTATACCAGAGCAAAACAAAAAAGTCGTTATCAGATTTTGCAAAAGAAGTCTCTGCTGACGAAAATGAATTAAAAGAGTATAACAAATGGGTGCGATCAGGAGATATCCCTGATGACAGAACATACGCTGTTTTAATTCCCATAGCATCAGGAAAAACTATACCGGCTGAATCCGAAACCATTGCAGCACGGCAAGAGACGGTAAGTGATAAGGGAACGGTAAAACAGGAAACAGTTAAAAGTAAAATTAATGGTGTTCCTGTCATACAAGCTTTAGACGGAGAAACGCCAGCAAAACTGGCAACCCGGGCTGGGGTAGATCTAAGCGCTTTTTTAAAGTGGAACGATATCAATTACAGCAGTGCTGTTATACCGGGCGCCTTCTACTTCTTAGCTAAGAAAAGAAATCGTTCGGAGGAGGATTTCCATAAGCTACAAAAGGGGGAAACTCTTTGGATGGTAAGCCAGCGATACGGAGTTCAATTAAAGAAGTTGAAAAAGTATAACCGCCTTCAGAATGAAACATTGAAAGAAGGCACAATGCTATGGCTTTCGTCAACAAAGCCACGCAATAGTTCAAAAAATGAGAAGATCAACACGCCTATCGTTGAAGTTGATGAGGGAAATACCTTTAATTGGTCTGCAGACCCGGTACAGGAGGTAGACCTAACTACCAGAAAGGAAGAGCCAGTAGTATCCGTTGTAACGGATCCGATAAGCGTTGTAACGTCTTCCGGGTCTAATCAAGTTGAGACGAATTCAAATAATACAGATAGTGATCCAGTGGCTGTAAGCGAGAAGCCTGTCATAATTACTGAGGATACGGTAAGGGTTGCGCGTGTTGACGAAGTTCCAAAGAAAAGCGAACACTTAGTAGTACAAGGAGAAACCCTTTATGCAATAGCGAAGAAGTACAATGTAAGTGTCATGGACCTGGTGAATTGGAATAACCTGGACTTACAACAAGGCATAAAACCTGGCCAGTTACTAAAGCTTTCTGAAAATCAGCAAATTGTAAAAGTAGTTTCTTCAAATGTTGAAGAGATTTTTCATGAAGTTAAACCATCTGATACCTTGTATAGTATAGCAAGGAAATATGGCGTAACTATCAAGGATTTGATGGACTGGAATCAGAAGAAAGATTTTGCACTTTCAGTAGGAGAAAAACTTCGGATAAGGGCAACACAATAAGAGATTCAAAATAATATTTCAGATTTTTATTAAAATACAGCGGCTATTTTTATTAGCTTATCTGAAAAATTTTGAAAAAAGGGATATTTTTGTGACTTCATACATTGTGGCGTGTGGCCTGACCTTACTAAATGTAAATGCAAACCGATACTAAAACGATTGACCTGGTAATGCTTGTTGATGACAACGATACTGATAATTTTATCAGTAAAAGGATCATAGAGATAACAAAGTTTGCCAAAAGAGTTGAAGTAAAAGGCTCTGGAAAAGCGGCATTAGATTACCTGCGAGAGAACCAGAATAATCCTGATAATCTTCCTAGTCTTATTTTCCTTGATATTAACATGCCCATCGTGGATGGGTTCGTTTTCCTATACGAGTTCGAGAAATTCAACGAGACCGTACGTAATAAATGTAAGGTTATCATTTTATCCAGTTCGGATAACAAGAGAGACATCGATAAAATTGTTAACAATAATCACGTTATCAAGTTTATCACCAAACCGCTTACAGAGGTAGCTCTTGATGAGATCAAATTGAATAATATTTGACCCATTATCTTAAAAGTAAGTCCACTTCTGTTTCGTCCGATCATTAGACTCCGTGTGCTTAGTCTTTGGCGTTAGCCATCTATTCCATTCTCTTAAACATTAAACCTTTAAGCTCAATGAAATATTATTCTATTCATCATGTTCTTGTAATGTGCTTGCTCTGTTTTGTTGGATATGCTTCTAAAGCACAAAGCAGTGAACCTGATACTTTACTTTGGAAGAGGAAGTTTAACCTGACCCTAAACTTCAACCAGGCCGCCTTCTCGTCAAATTGGAAGGCAGGGGGTATTAATTCTATAGGGTTTAATTCCATTTTTAATTATAAGGCAAATTATAAGGATAAGAAGAACTCATGGGATAACGAGCTTGATGTCGCATTTGGTTTTGTTAACAGCTCAGGCCAAGGTTATAGAAAAACTATTGATCGCTTGTTTCTTGATACCAAGTACGGATATGAGTTGAATAAAAACTGGGGCGTGTTCTCGTCGCTCAATCTTTTATCCCAATTCTCAAGAGGCTATAATTACAAGGACGATAATGTTTCAGCGCTAATTTCTGATTTTTTTGCTCCCGCATTCATTACATCAGCGTGGGGTGTTGAGTATCATCCTGCCGAATACTTTAAGCTTAGAATATCGCCATTTGCTCCGCGTCTTACTATTGTACATGATGCGAGAAGGTTTACCCGCACTGTAGATTCAAAGCCTTATGGGGTAGACTCGACCAAAACCACACGATTTGAGTGGTTGGCTTTTCAAATGCAGGCAGAATTCAATAAAGAAATTGTAAAGAATATAAACCTGAAATGGCGATATCTTTTATATGCTAATTATGAAACCTTAGATCTTAAAACTATTGATCACCGTGTAGATATAGACATAATAGCGAAGGTGAATAAATACATTAATGTAGGTATTGGAGGTATACTGCTTTACGATTTTGACCAGGACTCAGGAGCACAGCTTAGTCAGGTTTTTTCATTTGGATTCCTTTATACCTTCCAGAATTATCAGGATTCTAAAAAGTAGTGTTGGCAGGTTATACTTGTTTTCTTTAAGTTTAGTTTATGGATATCCGGAAATTTACAGAGGCTATTAATAAATCATACACTTTTAGTGGTTCATCTATTTACTTAGGAGGTGGCGTCTATAGGGGTGAGATTATTCCAGAAGCAAAGGTTAATCTCTCACTAAGAATGATGAACCGTCATGGTCTTGTTACGGGAGCTACAGGTTCCGGTAAAACCCGAACACTTCAGGTAATAGCAGAACAGCTATCTGCGGCGGGCGTTCCTGTTTTCATTCCGGATATGAAGGGCGATCTATCAGGATTTGCAAAAGAGGGAGCCACAAATGATAAAATTGTTGAACGTGCTACGGCACTTGGTTTTAAGTACTCACCTTCTGCTTATCCGGTTGAGATATACTCTTTGAGTGGCAAACTAGGCGCACAAATGCGCGCAACAGTAACAGAGTTTGGTCCTGTTCTTTTATCTAAAATTCTTGAATTAAATGAAGTACAAACCGGAGTATTGAATGTTATTTTCAAATATGCCGACGACAAGAATCTTCCGATAGTAGATTTTAATGATCTTAAGAAGGTACTGAATTATTTAACGGAAGGAAAAGGTGCGGAAGAAATTAAAGCTGACTATGGAAAAATTTCAGGTGCTACTGCAGGAACTATACTCCGCAAGATCGCTTCACTTGAGCAGCAAGGGATAAGTGAACTGTTCGGAGAAACTTCTTTTGATATAGATGACTTATTTCAAAAAGTGGACGGGCGTGGAGTAATAAGTTTGTTAAATGTTTCGGATGTTCAAAGTCAACCTGCTATCTTCTCTACTTTTATGCTTGCCTTGCTTGCAGAGATTTATCAATCTTTGCCGGAAGTAGGTGATATTGATAAGCCTAAGCTTGTGTTTTTTCTTGATGAGGCCCATCTTCTTTTTAAAGATGCGTCAAAAGCTTTTCTAGAGCAGATAGAACAGGTAGTAAGATTAATCAGGTCAAAAGGTGTAGGTGTTTTCTTCTGTACGCAGCTCACATCTGATATACCTCCGGCAGTGTTGTCACAACTTGGTAATCGGGTTCATCATGTTATTCGTGCATTTACTCCCAACGATGTAAAGTCATTAAAAGAAACGGTAAAGACTTTTCCAAAGTCTGAGTTCTACGATATGGAGCAACAGTTTACCCAACTCGGAACAGGCCAGGCATTTATTACAGTGCTTAATGAGAAAGGTATTCCTACAGAAACGGTTGTTACTCATCTGATCCCTCCGGCTTCTGTAATGGGCCCGATTTCTTCCAATGAATACAATGAGCATTTAAGAAATTCTGATTTGTATAAGAAATATAAAGATCCCGTAGATCCTGAGAGCGCATTTGAAATACTTGGCGATCGCATGAAAAGGGATGAAGAAGAACTTGAGCGTGAAAGGGAAGAAAAGGTAACACAGCGATCAGCCGGGGGAAGAAGGAAAGAAAAATCTACTTTTGAAGAAGTGATGGCTTCTCCTGTAGCCAAACAGGTAGGGCGTGAGCTGGTAAGAGGCGTTTTTGGAATGCTTTTCGGTACACCATCAAGAAGATCTTCATCGAAAAGAAAAAGTTTCTTTTAATTGATATAAGGCTTTAGCATACTGGATTGGAAGTCTTTTGATCATTCTTTGTATACAAGCTTTGTTAGGTTCTGATCTTAATAATCGGTATCCAAACCAAGTCGATCTCTTAACTCTTTTAACATCGGGTTCTTCTCCATAAGGTACTCGAATTTCTCACGGGGGGTGTACATAACCTTCCTTGTGTCATCCGATGATGCCTGAAGTTCACCTTTTACCTGAATGGTGTTGTTTCTAAGTTTATCTCTTAAAAAGCTGGCAATTTCGCTTTTAATGTTATTCAACATTGTATCATGAATAGGGCTTAGTAGTGATACAACGATAACGTTATTCCTTATTTCAAAGGGCTGAGTAAGCATTTGATATTCTGCCTGAAATTTTTTCCTTTGCTCTGCATATTCAAGCCAGGCGGTTCTTAATTGTTCAGGAGTAAATGGCTCGTCAACGGGTTTGTTAACTGGCACCCCTGTCTTTTCATCCTTCTTGTCTGTGCGAAGGAGATCGGTAAGTTTAATCGTTTTTGGAGTAGTTTTCGGCCTGTTGTCAACAGCGGGTGTTTGAGTTGTATTTTCTTTAAGCGGGTTTATAACCGGCTTATTCTCGACTTCTCTTTTTTCAATAATGCTATCTTCAGAAATATCTGCTCCATTTGAAGGAGAACCGGCTTCTGTAGTAAGACTTTCGTCTTCTACACTAATTTTTTTTTTAAGCCTGCCTGTTCGGAGGAAATGCCATTGGTAGCAGCGAGTTGCTCTACTGAAAGTACATGGCTAACATGGGCCATTTTCATTAATGCCAGTTCAACAGAGAGGCGTTGATTTTTACTGCTTTTATAACCAAGATCGCATTGATTGGAAATGTTCAACCATGTAAGCAGAATGGAAGGTGGACATGATTGCGCTTGTTCAGCATACTTTCTTTTAACACTTTCCGGAACTTCCATCAATTGAACAGTTCGGGCGTCTTGTGATACTAGAAGATTTCTTAAATGCTCACTTAAGCCTACAATAAAGTTGTGTCCATCAAAGCCTTTTTTTAGTACTTCATCAAATAATAATAAAGGCTGTGTGTGACTTCTTGTGAGTAACGAATCTACAACTTTAAAATAGTAGTCGTAGTCAAGAATATGAAGGTTCAATAACGTTGCTTTGAAGGTAACACCCTTTCCTGAAGAATAGGTTACCATCAGGTCAAAGATAGACAGGGCATCGCGAAGAGCACCGTCAGCCTTTTGGGAGATCAGATGCAAAGCCTCATCTTCAGCAGGAATGCTTTCTCGTTGAGCAATTTTCTTCAGGTGATTGGCAATGTCACTGATTTGAATTCGGTTAAAATCAAAGATCTGACATCTGGAGAGTATCGTTGGGATTACCTTATGCTTTTCAGTAGTAGCCAGAATAAAAATTGCATACGAAGGAGGTTCTTCCAATGTTTTTAGGAACGCATTAAACGCTGCGTTGGACAACATGTGAACCTCGTCTATAATATAAACTTTGAATTTTCCGAATTGTGGTGGGTAACGAACCTGATCAATTAGGTTTCGTATGTCTTCTACTGAGTTATTTGAAGCAGCGTCAAGTTCAAAAATATTAAGAGAATTGTTCTCCGTTCTTTCTTCAAAACCATTAATTAAACGCGCAACAATTCGTGCGCATGTGGTTTTTCCTACGCCTCGGGGCCCGCAGAAAAGTAGAGCTTGGGCCAGTTTATTGTTATCAATGGCATTCTTAAGTGTAGTGGTAATATGCTCCTGACCAACTACCTCGTCAAAACCTGTAGGTCTGTATTTGCGTGCCGATACAACAAAATTCTCCATGGGAGGTGCAAGATAGAATGCAATTGACAATTGACAAGGCCGCAGTTGACAATAAATTTTAGCCTTTTAGTAGTGAAGAATTCATAACAACCTGACAAGAAGTGAGATGCATATCTACTTATGAATATTGACTTTCATTAGGTTAACAGGAACATTTTTAATCCTATATTTGTCTTCTATTTACATTTGACTGATGTCGAAATGTACGTTCATTGATTTATGGGGCCGACCGGTTTTGACAGGATGCGTAATTACGTATGTAAGCATGCAGGCTCATGGGATGAGAGCCTTGAAAGATAGTCCTACAACATACTTGGCGAGTCTAACTACGCCATGGCTGCTTAATTTAGCTGATAGCTAGATTAGCTTATCCCGATTAAGAATCGGGAGGCCATCATCGCTCAGTGCCTTTGTTTTACGGGTGCTGGTTTAGCGATGTCGTTTAGTAAAACTGCTCCGTGTGATGTTGCTAAACACGGCTAAGACTAAGCAACTAAGGAGAAGTTTAGGATGTTGGTAACCTTGCTTTTCCCTACAATTAAAATTCAACTAAGCATGTAGAAGGTACGGCATTATCTTCTCTGGACCAGAGTTCGATTCTCTGCGGCTCCACTATTATTTTCATTCTCTCATTCTCCTTACAGGAATGAGGGTGCAAAGGCTTTTCTATTAATGAATGGGCGCTTTAATCTCTTGGGAGACTTTCTATTTGCGCTTTCATTGCCTTTCTTGGTATTGTTTCCTGTTCAAATAGAAAGTTAAGAGTCTTTGCATTAGGCAATTTTTTTTAAAATTCGTCCTTCTGTTTAATCTTTTGATAATTCATTTGATAACCTTGATCTCTTACTATTTATAGTCTTACCACCTGTAGGTCAAAGGGTTATGCTATAAATCTTTTCAATAGGCATAATTTTTTATAGCAAATTTAATCTTCCTTTTATCACATAAGGAGGCTAGAGTCTCCATTTTAATACCTAAATAGCACAATTATTTACCTTTCCTTTAATAAATCATGAAAAACGAAGCGATAAAGATCTTTCAGAAGAAAAAGAAAGCTGTTCTTGAGAACTGGATGAAATTCCAACTTGCAGATGAGGGCCTTCGGGAAGATCTTATGAGTAACGAAGATCTTCGTTCTCAGTCTGAGGAGTTGCTTGATGCGTTTATCGACAACCTTTCGGATGAAAATATTGATGATCCAGCTAATAGTGCTTTCGAGGCGATTGTTGATATATTAAGCGGTATATCCATATCTCGAGCAAAGCAGGGATTTTCACCGAGAGAGACCGGCATTTTTGTTTTCAGCCTTAAGGATGCTTTATTGAACGTTCTTCAACAAGAAATTAAAGATCCGCAGGAGCTTTATGTGCAAAGTCTTAAAATAATTAAAATCATAGATAGCTTCGGAATAAGCACCTTTGAAACATTTATTAAAGGCAGAGAAGAAGTTATTCTTCGTCAGACAGATGAAATATCTGAAATCTCAACACCAGTAATAAGGGTATGGGATGGCATTCTTGCTTTACCTATTATTGGTACACTTGATAGTGCCCGTACACAGATTGTAATGGAAAACCTTTTACAAGAAATTGTTGAGAGCGGAAGCAGCATTGCCATTCTTGATATATCCGGCGTACCTGCGGTAGATTCCCTGGTGGCGCAACATTTGATAAAAACAGTAAGTGCGACAAGATTAATGGGGGCTGAGTGTATCATTAGTGGTATCCGTCCAGAGATAGCACAGACTGTAGTACATCTTGGTATAGACCTTTCACAAGTTGTAACAAAGGCTTCATTAGCAAGTGCACTAAAAACTGCTTTTGGTTTATTACAACTTCAGGTAGTTAAAAAACAAAAACAACAACAGATAACAGAATAGTTTTCATGGAGAAAATTCCTATTCTAAGAATGGGTAACCTGCTTCTTGTGACGATCCAGGTTGACTTATACGACCGGCTTGCTGAAACATTGGAAAGCGACCTCGTTCAAATGATAAAAAAAACAGGTGCACGTGGTGTACTCATTGATATTTCAGCCGTAAGTATTATCGACTCCTTCATGGGAAGGATCATCGGTAACATTGCTACAATGTCAAAAATACTTGATGCTGAAACTGTAGTAGTGGGCATGCAACCAGCTGTGGCAATAACTCTTGTTGAATTAGGCCTTCCCCTCAATGGTGTTCTTACCGCTTTAAACGTCGAAAAAGGTATGGAGCTGCTAAAGAAAAAAATAGCAGAAGAGGAACCTGAGGAGGAAGAGGACCATGGTGACACTGAATAGGGAGAGCATGTCTATCATGCGTGAAATAGACGTAATTCCTTTTAGAAACAGGCTTAAGGAGTATGCGGTGAAGATTGGAATGAGCCTGGTTAATCAAACGAAAATTATCACTGCTGCAAGCGAACTGGCTCGTAACATGTTAAAGTATGCCAACGGGGGTAAGGTTACAATTGAAGTAGTAAGTAAGGGAAGAGAGAACGGAATACGTATGGTCTTTAAGGATGAGGGCCCCGGTATTCCTGATATTGATAAGGCAATGAAGGACGGATTTTCTACAGGAAAAAGTTTAGGACTTGGGTTGCCAGGAACTAAAAGACTGGTGAGCGAATTTGCTATAACTTCGGAAGTTGGAAAAGGAACAACAGTCATAGTGACGAAATGGAAGAATGGATAAGACATTTGCCAGCTACCGCATTGAAGAACGAAGTTACGTTGCTTACATAAAAAGGGAAATACATCGGGAGGTTGCAAATACCAGGTTTAATGAGCAGAAACGAGGAGAGATAGACATCATTGTTTCAGAACTTGCCTCTAACCTGGTTAAACATGCGAAAGGTGGGGACTTTCTTTACAGAGTATATGACGAGGGAGAAAAAGATTCTGTTTTCGAAATGCTGTGTATAGATAGTGGAGTAGGCATGGCAGACCCTGCAAAAATGATGAGAGATGGTGTCTCAACAACACACACTTTAGGGCAGGGCCTTGGTGCTATTCAGAGATTAAGCGATAATTTTCAGCTATATTCACTGCCTAAGTGGGGTACCATTATCTATTCCATGGTTACAACTAATAGTGATAAAACTTTGCGAAAGTCAGCGACGCTGGATGTAGACATCTCAGCACTGTGTGTAAATAAGCCAAAAGAAACGGTTTGCGGTGATGCTTTTGCAATGAAGCGTACCGACTCAACTATTCAAATTTTTCTTGGCGATGGGTTAGGACATGGAGAACATGCACATGAAGCAGTAAAAAAGGCTGTCAGCTCTTTCACGGAATGTGAGGAAAGTGACCCTGTTTCCATCTTGCGATATATGCATGAAAAGGTGAGAAGAACAAGGGGATTGGTAGCATCAGTTGCAGTACTTGATTTGAAAAGTAAATACTGGAAAATATGTGCTGTTGGTAACATCCTTACCCGGTTATATACCGGAATTACCTTTAGGAATTACCTTTCTTATAATGGTACTGTTGGGATGAATATTCCTAATTCACTGCATAACTCAGAATTTGATGCAGAGAAAAATCAGTTTCTGGTAATGTGTTCTGACGGAATAAGATCTCGTTATGACATCTCAAAATATCCCTCTGTTTTGAAGTACGATATGATGGTTTTGGCTGGCGCAATATATAAAGACTATACAAGAGGAAATGATGATTCCTCAATAGTAGTTGCTAAGGTAAGTTGAGATCGATGATGCATGCTATTCAATAATTGGTTAGTGTATGAAAGAAATAGTAAAAGTAAAGCTTGAAAATGAAATGGATCTTATTCTGGCACATAAGCGTGCTATGAAACTTTGTGAGCTTACTGGCTTTTCGTTGATTAATCAAACGTCCATTGCAACAGCAGTTTCTGAAATTGCAAGATGTGCTATCGAGCATGGACAGAATGCAATATTGTTATTAGGGATAGAATCGGGGGTAACCAAAAAGTTTTTAAAGGCAAGTATACGAGATACTATCGATTTTACGCAAAGAGCAGGAGAAGCTTGTTCTTATGCTAAACGTCTGGTTGATGATATTGAAATTGTAAGATCAGGTAAGGATATTCAGATTAACTTGAAACAGCAACTCAATTTTGGAGGGACAATAACAGATTCGAAAATTGAATCGTTTATTGGATACTTCAAAAATGAACCACCCCTTTCTGCCTATGATGAATTACGCAGAAAGAATTTGCTTTTACAAGACCTGGCAGAAAAGATCAGAGATAGTGAGAATGATTATCGCATTCTTACTGACTCGTTGCCATTAATGATGTTCTCTGTTAATAACAGGGGAGTGATTACTTATACTAATAAATGGCTTCAAGACTTTTTGGGAACAGTACCAAAAGAATTAAACAGTAATGCATGGCAAAATTTTCTGCATCCATCTGATTATTCTGCTTTTGGAAAAGAGATCACAGCATCGGTTCAAAGGCAAAGTCCTTTTAATGGTCAATACCGATTTAAAGAGAAGGCCACAGGTAACTTTATTTGGCATATGTTCTCTGCTATTCCTTTAAAAAATGAAAAGGAGATTGTTACACGGTGGATAGGATTTATTGTTGATATAAGCGCGCAGAAACAGGTAGACCAAACACTAAAGGACAACAAGGAGCTAAAGGAGATTCAGGATCAGTTATTTAACAACCAGGAGGAACTTCAACGCAAGGTTGTTGAGTTGAATCGCAGTAATTATGAGCTGGAGCAATTTGCGCATTTGGCATCACACGATTTACAGGAACCTCTTCGTAAGCTTTTCTTTTACTCGGATGTTTTAAAGAGAAAGTTCTCAGATAAAATTGATGAGGCAGGTGTAGGAATCCTTAATAATATGACTGCAGCAGCAGGTCGTATGAAAGAGTTGATCAATGATCTTTTAAGTTACTCTCAGCTTCAGAAACAACAGATTGTTTTTGAAGATGTAGACCTTAACGATACCATTAGTGATATCATCAAAGATCTCGATCTTACAATCAAAGAAAAAAATGCGGTAGTTAAATTTGCAGAGATGCCAAATGTACGAGGCAATCCGCTCAGACTCCGTCAGCTTTTTATAAATCTTATTTCCAACTCATTAAAATACTCTAAGAAGGACGTTGCTCCTCAGATAGAAATAACATCCGAAACAGATGGCGGGAATTATTACATTCGGGTAAAGGATAATGGTATTGGGTTCGAAGAACAATACAGCGAGCGGATTTTTGGCTTGTTTGAAAGACTTCATACCCGAAATGAATTTCCGGGTACAGGAATAGGGTTGTCCATTTGTAAGCGAATAGCAGAGTTACATCAAGGTAAAATATCTGCGACCTCTAAAGTTGGTGAGTATTCGATTTTTTCTATAGAATTGCCGGTTGTAGGAAAGAAAGAAACTGTAGAAGCGGATTAAGATATGGAAAACAATTACGAAATTCTTGTAGTAGATGATGATAGAGAAGATCATCTGATATTATCGGAGTACTTTAGGGATATAGGAATTGAAAACAGAGTTCACTATGTTGAAAACGGTAAGTATGCCTTAGAGTACATGGAGAAAATTGCACTTGATAATAAACTTCCGCGTCTGGTAATTCTTGATCTTAACATGCCAATCATGAATGGCACACAAACACTGCTTCATATGAAGCAATCTTTTAGATTAAAGAATGTGCCTGTTATTATTTTTTCGACTTCAGAAAATGAAACAGAAAAGAGAAAGTGTTTAAGTCTTGGTGCGGTTGATTATCTTGTTAAACCAGTTTCTTATAATGAGGGTTTACTCATGGTAAACAAATTTCGCTCGTTTTTAGAGTAATAGTTGAAGAAGCATCATAATAACCTCTTGGCCTTGTAGTACAAGGCTTTTTTATTTCCATTTAGTAGAAGTAGGCGTTTTGGATTAAAGCAGTCCTAATAGGTATATTAGCGCCGGATTAGAATTACTTTTCAATACCGCTTAGGGTTTTATGAGGCAAAAACAAGTACACATACTTATAGGCTGTGCAGATGCACGAGATCTTAGCCAGGTACAATTAGATGCAGTGGAACATATCAGTGCTGGCTTCTTAAAAAATGGAATAGTTATTGAAATGCACACCATTCGTGCCGCCGGCTCTTTTGTTACGCCTGATGTTGTTATGGATATCAAGCGCACCTTTGAACAGGCGCAACGTAATTCATCAGATGAAGATGTAACCTTAAGTTACTATGTGCATATACAGACTCACGGGCACTTAACAGAGGACTCAAATGACCATTACATAAGCCACGTGCATGACTTAAAAATTGTAGATGGGTCTCCATTAAATTGTGGTATGCTTGGTGCCTCATCTGTAGGGGTTGAACTGGAACGCATGATTGTGGAGGAGAAGCCTGAAATTGAAGTGAGAGGAAAGCGCATCAAGATTTACAACGATACAAAAATAAAGCTGCTGCTCAAGGAGGTTTATGCTTATGATGGATACCTCGCGGGTGATTGGATTAAAAGCATTGATTTGCTGAGAACACATCCCCGCCACCAGCGAACCATTCTTGAGAAAGCAATAGCAAGTGACCCGGAATTGAAGGTGCTTAATATTCAGATTACGTCTGGTATACAGGATTATGCAATTCACTCGCTAATTCGTGTGGATGACGGAGAGCCGGAAGTTCCTTTCTGGGACCAGGTACAGCAATACGTTCGCATGAACGTACAAAACGACAGGCATGCAAAGGAAATTCTGATACTACAATCGCAAAAACAAAAGCCACTCGCGGGACTTCTGAGCTTAACCGATCCAAGGATGTCCTCAAGAGAACATGCAGCAAAGTATTATATGGATATGAAGGGCATTGCACATAATGGTGACTACCTTCCTAATACTTTGTTTAATATGACAGGTAGCTCATTCGACATACCTTACACCCCTTTTGGTCCTTATGTTATCGCGGGCTTCTTTTTCAGTGTTAAGCACCTCGCGTTGCTCGATCAGATGGTAATGGGATATGACACAGATCAGACAGGTCGCATGATGCAGAAGATCAAGAATGATCCGCTGATGAACATGATCGTTAAAAAATTTAAAGTAAACTTAATCCCGATCAATCAAGTCGATCTAATGAAAACTGTTGGTTAGTCGAATGATTTATATACAACCTAAAGATTAAATTTTATAACCCTGAAGTTTCGTTTATTTTTGCAAACCAGGAATCGTTAAACGACAATTTTAAGGACTTTAACCTTAAACTAAAATTTCAATGGATATCCCGATTTAAGATCGGGACAATTCTGAAGACCGAGGTTCGATGAAATAAAGTAAATAAACGATTACTTTAAATTTTTACTGGCTCCGTATTTCAATGGATAGAATTTCAGATTCCGATTCTGAAGATGCAGGTTCGATTCCTGCCGGGGCTACAACAGAAC
>NZ_JAHESD010000086.1 GCF_018598585.1 Chryseosolibacter indicum | reverse complement strand
TGGGCTCGGATATGTGTATAACAGACACATACTATCCGCTCCTTACTTCTTTTGTTGAGCACTTTAATTTTAAACCCAACGGGGTTCCAATAGTTAAAATTAAAGAATGGCGGCACAACTCGGGTACGTTAGAGTTTGACTTTTGTTTTCCTATAGTGCGAACAGACTCTCTTCCGCAAGTAGAGTTTATTACTTACAAAACTTTTAAAAAACAGAGAGTACTAAAAGCCGAGTATTTTGGGAATTACTTTACTTCTGATCGTGCTTGGTACGAACTAATTCAATACGCGAATAAGAATGGCTATAAGGTTGATCACTCACCAATTGAGTATTTTTATACTAATCCTACCACCGGTATAAATGAAAGCGATTGGAAGGCTGAAATATTTCTGCCTATTCAGAATTAGAACCTTTGGTAATGTGGTGAATTCTATTAAGAATTAAATGAAAGCTTTTTCCCTTTTCTTTTTGTACTTTTGACTGCTTATCATATCCCCAGTATGAAGAATGTTATAGCTGCCCTTGCCCTGATTATTGTATTGTTTTCTTGCTCTATCGAGCCTCAGGGTGAATGGAAAACTAAGGTTAAGAATCCTGAATACCTCCATCGCTCTGTTAAACAGGTTACCGATGTTATCGTCCATGACATCTTTTCGCCGCCTGTTGCTTCGAGAATCTATACTTACATGAGTGTTGCTGCTTATGAAGCGGCTATTGCTAATGATAATCGCTTTAAAAGCTTTGCAGGTCAGTTAAACGGTCTGGAGGCTGTTCCTAAACCACAAGACGGGCAAGAGTATAGTTTTGAAGTAGCATCGCTGCAGGCGCTGCTTAAAGTTGGGCGCACCCTTGTTTTCTCTGAAGATAAGATGGATGAGTATTACAATGGCATCATGCAGGAGATTAAAGACTCCAATATTCCGGAGGATGTACTTGAAAGATCAATAGCTTACGGAACACAGGTTGCAGATCATATTATAGCATGGTCAGGTAAAGATAATTACAAGCAAACACGTTCGTTTCCCAAATATAGTATCGAAAACGACCCTGCTACCTGGAAGCCGACACCTCCTGCTTACATGGATGCTATTGAACCACATTGGAACAAAATAAGATGTTTTGCAATTGACTCTGCTGGTCAGTTCAAACCTTCTTCTCCAACACCGTTTTCTGTTGACAAGAAAAGCCAGTTCTTTAAAGAGGCAAATGAAATTTATGAGATAGGTAAAAACCTTACGGAAGAACAACGCAATATTGCTTCTTTCTGGGACTGCAACCCTTTTGTCATGAACGTGAAGGGTCACGTTATGTTTGCAACGAAGAAAATATCTCCTGGTGGTCACTGGATGAATATCACGCACGTGGCATGCGCAAAAGCGAAAGCTGATGTAGCAGAATCTGCTGAAGCTTATGCACGTGTTGCTATTGCCTTGGTTGATGGCTTTATAAGTTGCTGGGATGAAAAATACAGAAGCCGCGTCATCCGGCCTGAGACATATATTAATCAGTATATCGATGAAGACTGGGTTCCTTTGCTTCAGACCCCACCTTTTCCTGAATATACCAGTGGTCATAGTGTTATCTCAGGTGCTTCTGCAGTAACGCTTACAAACCTCTTTGGCGATAACTTTTCTTTTGTTGATTCTACGGAAGTTGAATTTGGACTTCCCGTAAGGTCATTTAACTCTTTTACACATGCTGCTGAAGAAGCAGCTGTAAGCAGAATGTATGGAGGAATTCATTATCGTCCTGCTGTTGAAAATGGAATGGTTGAAGGTAAAGCGCTTGGACAATATCTTGTAGAAAAAATTAAAACTAGAAGAGAAGATGTCGTTGCGCATGCGAATTAAGATAATCCTCCTTTTTATGGCTACTGTGGGTTGCTCGGTTAAGGAGCAAAAGCAAACGACAAGTGTTGATTTTTATACCTCGTCACTCTTTCATGAAGTTCAGCTCAACGTGATATTTCCCGACTCTAAAACCTTTGTCGACTGCACGCCTAAACGTGATCTGAGTGAAATTCTCACTGATTATAATCAGCAAAAGGAAAAACCAGGGTTCGAGCTTAAGAAATTTGTAGACGAAAACTTTGATCTTCCAGTAAGGCCAAAGACAACCTATGCTACCGACACAACCTTAACAATGGAAGAACACCTTACCAGGTTGTGGCCCGTGCTCACAAGAAAAGCAGATCATGCAGAACCACGTTCATCTCTTATTCCACTGCCTTACGACTATGTAGTGCCAGGGGGAAGATTTTCTGAGATTTACTATTGGGATAGTTACTTTACTATCCTAGGTCTTAAATCACAGAAGCGTTATGATTTGATTCAGAGCATGGTAAAAAACTTTGCTCACCTTATCGATACATTAGGTTTTATTCCTAACGGTAATAGAAACTATTACCTCACACGCTCTCAACCTCCATTCTTCTCGCTCATTATACGTGAACTTGAAGACTATGATTCTCTTGCAGCCGATCATTATCTCGATGCCATGGTGAAGGAATATAAGTTCTGGATGGCAGGAGCAGATTCTGTTAAAAAACCGGGTGATGCTGTGCAGCATGTTGTCATGCTCACAGATGGCACCCTTGTCAACAGATACTTTGACAAAGGTGAAAGCCCCCGTCCTGAAGCGTACAAAGAAGACTACGCATTAGCACAGAAACAAAACGGCGACGCTAAAAAGTTGTATAGAGATATCCGCTCTGCAGCAGAATCAGGATGGGATTTTAGCAGTCGCTGGTTGAGAGATGGAAAGTCTTTAGAAACAATTCACACTACAGATATTATTCCCGTCGATCTTAATTGCCTTCTCGCTCATCTCGAAATGATGATAGCAAAAGGCTATACACTCCGCGGGGATAAACAGTCCGCATCAGAATATACGAAACAATCCAAGGACAGGAGACGTGCAATTTCAACCTTTTGTTGGGACGCCGAAACTAACTTTTACTACGACTATGACTTCGTTGAAGGAAAAAGAAAGAATGTAAAGTCACTCGCTGGTATTTACCCACTCTTCCTCCAAATGAGTTCGGCTGACATTGCAGAGAAAGTATCGGTAACTCTTGAAAAAGAGTTCCTGGAACCAGGAGGTTTGATCACAACGCTTACGGATACACATCAACAATGGGATGCGCCTAATGGTTGGGCACCATTGCAATGGATGACCTACAAAGGCCTTAAAAATTACCAGATTGATAAATTGGCCGATAACATCAGAAACAGATGGCTAAGACAAAATATCCGTGTCTATGAAGCTACGGGCAAGATGATGGAGAAGTATAATGTTATGGATACAACACTCATAGCAGGAGGGGGCGAATATCCTAATCAGGATGGTTTCGGTTGGACAAATGGTGTTGCATTAACCTTTGCGAAAGAAATTACCTATCAGCTTCATAATCGTTAAGACTTTTTTATCTTAGGGCATATAACTAACGCCAAATTATGTCGCCCTACTTTGCTGAATTTTTAGGCACCATGCTGTTGATTATTCTTGGTGGAGGTGTTAACGCAGGTGTTTCACTCAAAGAGTCTAAAGCTGAAAATTCAGGTTGGCTTGTTATTGTGTTAGGATGGGGGCTTGCAGTTACGCTCTCCGTTTATGCCGTAGGCAGAATCAGTCAGGCGCATCTAAATCCCGCCATTACATTAGCTTTTTATGTTAACAACGAGTTTCCTAAAGATCAGGTAATTGGATATATCCTTGCACAGTTCTCAGGTGCTTTTACAGGTGCCGTAGTGGTATGGTTATTCTACTATCTTCATTGGAAGGGTACGAAGAGCGCTGCAACAAAGCTTGGTGTTTTTTGCACAGCGCCCGCTATTCGTTCCGTATGGATTAATTTAACCTGCGAAGTTATTGCTACCACAATATTGGTGCTCGCATTACTTTTTATTGGAGCCAATAATTTTGCTGATGGGTTAAATCCACTGGTCATCGGCGGACTCATAATTTCAATAGGCCTTAGCCTTGGCGGTACTACCGGGTTTGCGATTAATCCAGCACGCGATTTTTCTCCAAGGCTGGCTCACTTTATCCTGCCAATACCTGGAAAGGGTTCATCTGATTGGTCTTATAGCTGGGTACCCGTTGTCGGTCCTTTCATTGGCGGTCTGCTAGGTTCGTGGCTATTCAATTTCTTATTTAATTAAATCATGAAATCGAAACACATTATTGCGCTGGATCAGGGAACAACAAGCTCACGTGCTGTTCTTTTTAACGAACACGGCGAAATACAGGGAATAGCACAGCAGGAATTCAGACAGATTTTCCCTCACTCGGGGTGGGTAGAACATGACCCGCACGAGATATTAAGCACACAGCTCGGCACGTTAACAAAAGTAATTAATGAGCATAAAATCCATCCTTCAGAAATTGCAGCATTAGGTATAACAAATCAAAGAGAGACAGCGCTTGTCTGGGACCGCAAGACTGGCGAACCGGTCTATAACGCAATTGTTTGGCAGGATAAGCGAACCGCTTCCATTTGTGAGGATTTAAAAGCCAAAGGACTAGAAAACCATGTACGAAAGAACACAGGCTTAGTCATAGATTCTTACTTCTCGGCAACAAAGATCAAATGGATTCTGGACAATGTTCCTCAGGCAAAGGAAAAAGCATTAAGAGGTGAACTGGCATTTGGAACTGTAGACACATGGTTAATCTATAACATGACCGGTAGAAAAGTTCATGTTACCGATTATACCAACGCTTCGCGTACCATGCTTTTTAACATTCAAAGTCTCGAGTGGGATCATGAGCTGTTAAAAGTACTTGATATTCCTCAGTCCATGCTTCCGGAAGTAAAGCCCTCATCATATCATTTTGGTGATTATTTAACGGAAGATCATCTTATACCGATTACAGGTGTGGCAGGTGATCAGCAGGCTGCGTTGTTTGGCCAGGCTTGCTTTGAACCTGGCATGGCTAAAAACACATACGGCACAGGTTGTTTTATGCTGATGAATACAGGCGATAAAACCCAGTTGTCTAAAAATGGTTTAATTACCACCATTGCGTGGGGCTTGGAAGATAAGGTAGAGTATGCCCTTGAAGGCAGTGTATTTATTGCAGGTGCAGCAGTGCAGTGGCTACGCGATAGCCTTCATATTATCGATCACTCCAAAGACTCCGAGTATTTTGCTACCAAAGCTTTAGGCTCTAATGAAGTATATGTAGTTCCCGCTTTCGCAGGACTAGGCGCACCGTATTGGGACATGTATGCGCGTGGTGCTATTTTCGGTCTTACGCGTGATACCGGAAAAGAGCACATCATCAAGGCTACGCTCGAGTCTCTGGCTTACCAGACAAAAGACATCCTTAATGCAATGCAGGAAGATGCAGGGTTGAAACTAACCAGACTTAAAGTTGATGGCGGTGCCTCTGCCAATAATATTTTAATGCAGTTTCAGGCTGATATACTCGGAACAGATGTAGAAAGACCTGAAGTCATTGAGTCTACTGCTATGGGTGCTGCCTACCTCGCGGCTATTCAAATCGGTTTATGGAAGAAGGAAGACATCGTAAAAAACAGGAAGATTCAGAAATGTTTTAAATCGGAAATGAGCGACGAAGTAAGGAGTAAGCTTTACAATGGATGGCAGAAGGCTGTAAAGCGTACAATGAATTGGATTGATTAAATGAATGTGTACTGTTGTAATAGCGATTGAGCACAAGGATAAAAATAAATCTAACTGTTGAAATACCACGCTGAAATCTTTATAATGGAAGCTAAAGAAATTTGTAGTGAGTATCGAGGAAGAAAGAACTATATTAGGAAAATAACTGTCAATACATGCCCAGGTTCTCTGTCTTCGATCGTCCTGTAATACAAGAGAAACTTCAATCAGAACAATATGATCTGCTTGTAATTGGCGGAGGCATCACCGGAGCTGGTATTGCATTGGATGCAGCTTCACGTGGTCTTAAAACTGCTCTTGTCGAGAAAAAAGATTTTGCCTTTGGAACCAGTAGCCGATCTACAAAACTCATTCATGGTGGGTTACGCTACCTGAAGCAATTAGAATTTGGCCTTGTTAAAGAAGTAGGAAGTGAACGCGCCATTGTTCATAAACTTGCACCTCATCTGGTAATACCAGAAAAAATGTTACTCCCTCTATCAGAGAAAAGAGGATTAGGATACTGGCTCACATCAATAGGTTTAAAAATTTATGATTACCTCGCTGGTGTTAAACCTGAAGATCAGCGTGTTATGCTTACAAAAAAGGAAACCTTACGCTACGAACCTTTGCTTCGCTCAGACGACATAAAGGGTGGGGCCATTTATGCAGAATATAGAACCGATGACGCTAGACTCACAATTGAAATTATAAAGTCTGCTCATCAACACGGTGCGCATATCCTTAACTACACCAAAGTAACAGACTTCATTTACAACACAGAGATGATTGAGGGAGTCGTTGTTAAAGATGAGATTACCAATCAAAGCTTCGAAATAAAATCAAAGGCAGTTGTAAATGCTGCTGGTCCGTGGGTAGATCTGATTCGTGAAGTAAACGCTTCAAAAACAGGCAAGCGATTACACCATACAAAAGGAGTTCACATCGTTGTGCCGCATACTAGGTTTCCCATACGTCAGGCTATTTATTTTGATGTTGACGATGGCCGCATGATCTTTGCAATACCACGGGGAGAAATAACATACATCGGTACAACAGATACTGATTACTATGGCGATCTTGATAACGTCTACACATCTAGGGAAGATGCGAAGTATCTTATCGCAGGCGTCAATGCCAATTTTCCTAAGGTACAGCTTCAGTTGTCTGATATAATTTCAAGCTGGGCAGGTCTGCGACCGCTTATTCACGAAGAAGGAAAATCAGCTTCTCAACTTTCAAGGAAGGATGAAATATTTGAATCGCACACCGGACTTATATCAATAGCGGGCGGGAAGCTGACAGGATACAGAAAAATGGCTGAACGTGTTGTGTCTCTCGTCATCAAAAAATACTTTGCTGAGATGCACTTGAAAAAGTCGTATACCGAAAAGATTAAGTTACCCGGTGCAGCGTTCTCCAATTATAAAGATGTCAGTAGCTATTTATTGAAGTTGAAAGAAACACTGGCGCCTTATAATCTTCCTTCACTAGCAGCACAAACCTTGGTTGAAAGATACGGTACACAAACTGAAAGTATCATTGCTCGTTTTGTGCAGAACAACACTGATAATGATTCTCTCTTGGCTCTTATAAAGAGCGAAGTTGACTTCTGTATCGAGAATGAAATGGTAGTCAATCTCACAGATTTTTTTGTGCGCAGAACAGGCATGCTTTACTTTGATATAAATATGTTAATGAAGTACAAAGATGCCATCGCAAATTATATGAAAGAAAAATTAAGCTGGAGTGATGCATTCTATGAAGAACAAAACCAAAGCCTTTCATATCTTGTAGCACAAATAAAAACGTGGTAGGATGCTCAGGTCAATTCAATTCATTACAGGTTTAGTCATTCTTCTTGCCTGCGAAATTCTCCCCTTTTATTTCCTTTCTCCTTCGTCTGACAGACAGCAGAACGTTATTTCTCAAACTGCATATTTCATCAGCAATAATATTTTCTATTTCAGAACAATAGGAATACTTATCCTTATTTTCCCGGCAATTCACTTTTTCTGGTTCGGCAGCAAAACCTCAAAATGGCTCATAAGCCTGGCAATAATTACCTATTTTGTAATCTTAATTTCATTATAACCTGTTTCGAACTGTCCAATCTTAAACCTCAACCGTAGAACTCACAACATTCCCTGCATTGTCCTGAACAATAACCATCACCTTTCTTATCTGCTCCTTATCAGCACTGAAACGGTATATCCAACTTTCAAAGGTATCTGTAGATTCTGCGTCCTCAATAAAAGTGTCATCCTTTCCTATAGCAATTACCTTTATACGATTAATTGAAAAGTCCTTTTTTAGTGCCGTAATGTTAGTCTCAATGTTTGATTCATTCGTTGTTACCTTAACCTCCTTGAGTTGGGGCTTACGCATATAGTCAGCAATCGCGGCTGTATAGGCGTTAGGCAAATTAAGTTTCTTTGCTTCTTCCCAATAGTAAGCTTTTCGTTCAGCATCCAGCATCATTGCCTTTGCAAATCGTGATGCCATTTTAAAGCGTAACCGATTCTCGCGTTGCAGCGCACTTTCTTTTGTTACGGGCTTTCCTCTGCGCGCAACAATGGTCTTGCCATGCAATTGCTTAAAAATCATTTTCTTACCAAACCTTCCGCTTTAAGCCACTGGTCAGGTCATTGTCTCGAACGTATGCCATAGTCTATAATTTTAATACAAAATACCGCCACGTAGTGACAACTTCTGTCAAAAGCTGCAACGCTCACAAAAAAAATCGACATCAGTTGGGTTAATAAATGCTCAATCAAGAGTGCAGCACAAGTGCAGAACGAGTGGAGAAGTGCCTAAGGGTGGAACCAAAGAACAGCCTTTCATCCCTGAGATACCCTAAAGGATAAAATCTTCCCCTAAAGGTTTGTTTTTTATTGATTGTAATTACATTATGCCAAATATTAGAATATTGTAATTTCAGATTAATTTATGAGTAAGCAGATCGAAAATACAGATCCCTCTAAAAACCTTTGGGGTATCGACCTTGGCGGAACAAAGATCGAAGGCGTTATCTTAAAGTCAGCGCAAGATCCCCAGGTACTCTTCCGTACAAGGGTCCCAACCGAAGCAGATCAGGGCTACGAACATATCTGTCAACAAGTTAAGAAGTTGGTAGACATGATGGAGCAAGAGATAGGCTATAAACCGTCTAAAATAGGTATAGGCACTCCCGGTGTTCACGATCCCAAACTGGGTACTATGAAAAACTGCAACACCGTATCCATGAATGGTAAGCCTATGAAGAGTGATCTTCAAAACATCCTGGGAACAAAGATTGAAATGGCCAACGATGCCGATTGTTTTGCCCTGGCCGAAACACAGCTTGGTGTAGTAAAAGAACAGTTTCCTGATGCAAGGGTCGTTTTTGGGGTAATCATGGGCACAGGCGTTGGCGGTGGTATCGTGGTAGATGGTAAAGCCATTATAGGCCTTCAGGGTATCGCGGGAGAATGGGGTCACAATTTCCTTGATGAATCCGGTGGACCGTGCTATTGCGGCAAGTCCGGATGCGTTGAAAAAGTTATCGCGGGCCCGGCACTCGAACAATATTACTTTAAGGAAACAGGAAATAAGAAATCACTTAAAGACATCGTAGCACTCGCAGAATCAAAGCGCGACCCAACAGCTCAACGTACCATGATGCGTCTCGTAGAGTTCTTCGGCACTGCCTTAAGCGTTATCATCAACATTCTTGATCCTGATGTTATTGTAATCGGAGGGGGCGTTGGCAATATCGACTTACTGTACGATAGGGGCCGCGATGCTGTTAAGAGCAAGGTCTTTAACCATACACTGGATACCCCAATTGTAAAACCTATCCTTGGTGATAGTGCGGGTGTCTTTGGCGCAGCATTTTTAGTGAACTATTAAGTATAGTTATGAAGAAAATCGCAGTTGTCGGCCCTATTCCGAAGGATCATATAATTACCCATAGTGGGCAATTCATACAAAAGTGGGGATGTGTTACACATCCGGTTGTCGCACTCTCAGTTATGGCAGGAAATGAAATAGAGGTTATCCCTGTTTCTCACGTCCGCGCCGTAGATGAAGAAAGCGTAAAAGGCGTCTTTAGTGGATATAAAGGAATAAACCTTAACCACATTACCAGCAAGAACGATCAGGGCGATATCATCAGCCTTCGTTTTGTCGATGTTAATAACCGGCTGGAGCGTCAAACCGGCTTTATGGACCCCATACTTCCTCAGGATATAGAACCGGTAGTCGATGCTGATGTATTTGTTTTTATCCCAATCAGCGATTACGAAATATCGCTTGAAACACTAAAGTTTATTAAGGATAGAAACAAAAATGCAGTCATCATCTTCGATGCCCACGGGCCAACAACTGCGTGCCTCTCCAACGGCGAACGAAAACTTAAGTTCTGGATCGACCGCGATCAGTGGCTGCCATATATCGATGTTCTGAAGATGAATCAGGAAGAAGCCCAGGCCACCTGGTTTAGAAAAGAATATGAAAGTCAGCAGATCGAACAGGAAATCAGTCAGGAAGAAATGCTCAACTTCGCCAGCCATTGTCTGGAGTACGGGGTTAAATGCCTGGCAATTACAATGGACGCACGCGGATGCATGTTGTATTATAAAGACAAGCAGAAGCTCTGCGTCAACATGGTGCCTGCCGTAAAAGTAAATAACGTAGTTGACACAACAGGCTGTGGAGATTCTTTTGCAGGAGGCGTAGGCTTCGGCTTACTGCAGAACCCTACAGATTACATTCGGGCAGTTCAATACGGGAATACATTGGGAGCATTAAGAGCACAGGGGAAAACGTTTGAAGTCTTTAAGCCCATTTCCGAAATCAACAAAATCATAAGTGAAACATACGCACATTGATGTTTAAGGCAATAACACCGTAATATTGCGCTTCATTAAACTCTAAAACATTGATAGCTAACAACGTGATTAAAGCGTGTATATTCGATCTTGATGGTGTAATTGTAGATACAGCACATTACCATTTCCTGGCCTGGAAGCGATTGGCCAACGAACTTGGAATTGATTTAACAATAGAAGACAACGAACGTCTTAAAGGCGTAAGTCGTTTAGACTCACTTGAAATAATACTTAACCTTAGGGGAATATCACTGCCAACGGAAGAGAAAGAACGTCTTGCCAATAAAAAGAATAGCTGGTTTGTAGATTATGTATTACGCATGTCACCAGATGAAATATTCCCAGGTGTTAAGCAGTTAATCCATGAGCTCAAAAAACAAAATATTAAAATAGGTCTCGCTTCAAGTAGTAAGAACGCTAAAACCGTAATTCATTTATTACAAATCGAAAATGAATTCGATGCGATAGTAGATGGAACAATGATCAGGTACTCTAAGCCAGATCCTGAAATATTTATACTCGCAGCAAGCAAACTTGGTGTAGAACCACAGCATTGCCTGGTATTTGAAGATGCAGAGGCAGGAGTAGAGGCTGCGCTTGCAGCAGGGATGAAATGTGTGGGTATTGGCTCTGCAAATCAGCTTGGCAAGGCGGATATTGTGATTTCAAAAACAGGTGAGTTTAACATAGCAACATTACAGCAACTAAGTACTGTTTAAAATATAACCAAATAATGAAGGCTTCTCTCTTATGAAGAATTATATCAAACATCACGAATGGAATATTATTGAAGAAGGATTCGATCCCCACGTAAACCAGATCTCTGAAAGTATCTTCAGCATCGGCAATGGAAGAATGGGACAGCGGGCCAACTTTGAAGAAGAATATTCAGGTGAAACACTAAGAGGAAGTTACGTAGCAGGTGTCTATTATCCTGATAAAACCCGCGTTGGATGGTGGAAGAATGGTTATCCTGAATACTTTGCTAAAGTACTCAATGCTCCCAACTGGATAGGCATTCATGTAAGCATCGATAATCAGAAGCTTGATCTCGCTAAATGTAAAGTAGAAGAGTTCAGGCGTATACTAAATATGCGCTCCGGTTATCTGTTAAGGTCATTTGTTGCTACTTTAGGCGATGGTAAAAAAGTAAAGATCGAGTCAAAAAGGTTTTGTAGCATGGCGCATGGTGAGATAGGTGCTATCCGCTATTCAATTACGCCGATTAACTTTACAGCAAAAGCAACACTGTCTATTTATGTAGATGCCGATGTTGTTAACAAAGACTCGAACTACGATGAGAAGTTCTGGGAAGAAGTATATAAAGAAGCTTCTGAAGGCAGAGCCATTGTAACAGCACAAACGAAGAAGACATTCTTCCATGTCACCACCGGAATGACGTACACCATTGAATCTGCAGGAAAGAAAGCCACGTTCGATCGTGTCAACATAGAACAAAGAGAAAAGTTTGCAGGCAACGTAATTCAGCTCGACCTCGAACAGGATAAGGAGACCGTTGTCTATAAATATGCTGCTATACTTTCGTCAGAAAACCATCCGAAAGATAAGTTAGTGGAGAACTGCAAAAGCGTGCTTGATGAAGCTTCATCTAAAGGATTTGATAAGCTTTTCGAAGAGCATGAAAAGGTATGGTTTCACAAGTGGGAGGAATGTGATATTACCATTGAAGGAGACGTTGCCGCACAGCAAGGTATTCGCTTTAATATCTTTCAGCTCACACAAACCTATACCGGTGATGATGAACGCCTCAACATCGGCCCTAAGGGCTTTACAGGCGAGAAATATGGCGGAAGTACCTACTGGGATACAGAAGCATACTGCCTTCCGTTCTACCTGGCAACAGCTGAGCAGCAGGTAGCCAGAAACCTTCTAGTATACCGTTATAAACATCTGCCAAAGGCTATCGAGAACGCGGCAAAGCTAGGGTTTACTGAAGGTGCTGCGTTGTATCCTATGGTTACCATGAATGGCGAGGAGTGCCACAACGAGTGGGAGATAACCTTTGAAGAAATCCACCGTAACGGTGCTATTGCTTACGCGATCTTTGACTATGTCCGTTACACGGGAGATGAAAAGTATTTAACCGAATATGGTCTTGAAGTATTAATTGGTATCTCAAGATTCTGGGCACAACGTGTCAATTGGTCTGCCCGGAAGAATCAATACGTAATGCTCGGGGTTACCGGGCCCAACGAATACGAGAACAACGTTAATAATAACTGGTACACCAACACCATTGCCACATGGACGTTGAAGTATACGCTCGAAGCTGTTGACTTTGTTAAAAAGGATGACTCGCAGGCATACCAGAACATCGTTAAAAAGACAAAACTGAAAGAAGAAGAGGAGACAGCGAAATGGAGAGACATCATTGATAAGATGTATTATCCGGAAGATAAACATCAAGGCGTATTCCTTCAGCAGGATGGCTTCCTTGATAAAGAACTGTTAACCGTTAAAGACCTCCGACCAGAAGATCGTCCGCTCAATCAGAAATGGTCGTGGGATAGAATACTACGCTCGTGTTTTATCAAGCAAGCAGATGTTCTTCAAGGATTATATTTCTTTGAAGATAACTTCGACCAGGAAACCATCAGAAAGAACTTCGATTTCTACGAACCGATGACTGTTCATGAGTCGTCGTTGTCACCTTGCGTGCATGTTATCCTTGCGTCGAAACTTGGCTACAAGCAAAAGGCATACGAACTATATCTCCGTACAGCCCGCCTTGACCTTGATGATTATAACAATGATACGGAAGATGGTCTTCATATCACAAGTATGGCAGGTACATGGATGAGCGTTATCAAAGGCTTTGGCGGTTTGCGTGTGAAAGATGGAAGATTGCATTTTAATCCATATGTCCCTGATCAATGGAAATCCTACTCCTTCAGGTTGGAGTTCCGCGGCCGGGTTGTAAAAGTAAAGATCACAACGGATGGTATCGAAACAAAACTTGAATCAGGTAGCCCAATGGAAATTGTGGTGAAGGACGAGGTCGTTAAAATATCCTAGATAACAGCTTTCAATAAAAGGGTCTATTGATTAATTTTAGTCAATAGACCCTTTTTTATGCAATTAGCCCTATCACCAGCTTCCCAATGGAGCCCATCAGCATTAATAGCTTTTCGATTCTTCTTCGTATACTTTACTATTTACATATTTCCTTTTCCGCTTAATTTTATTCCTGGCTTCCATTGGCTTTATCAACCTTTAAGCGATATAACATTTAATTACGTCAATGAGATCACTCGAAGCATTCGAGGGGTTGATTATCAATCATTAGTAAAACCGGGTGGAAGTGGTGATACAACGTATAATTACATTCAGGTATTTCTCTTTTTTACAATAGCGATACTTACAACAATAGTATGGTCAATTGTCGACAGGAAGAGAAATAGCTACGAAAATTTACTTTATTGGTTAGTCATTATACTGAGGTACTACTTAGCTGTTGTAATGATTGGCTACGGTTTTGCTAAAGTCTTTAAAACACAGTTCCCTTTCCCCGTTGTTCAGCGTTTAATGCAAACGTATGGCGAATCTTCACCTATGGGTCTCCTCTGGACTTTCATGGGGTATTCGGTGGCCTACAATATATTTACTGGGCTAGGGGAGGTGGTTGGTGGCTTGCTTCTATTGTTTAAGCGAACAACTCAATTGGGAGCATTTATAGTTATAGCAGTAATGAGTAATGTGGTGATGTTAAATTTTGCCTATGATGTACCTGTGAAATTGTTCTCGTCACACCTTTTATTCATGGCAATCTTTATTGTTATCCCTGATCTGAACAGGCATTTAAAATTCTGGTTTACGAACGAAATAATTGAGCCGGTTATTAAGAGACCGCTTTACAAGAATAGAACTACGCAATGGATGTATTACGCAGCTAAAGGTATATTCATAATAATGGTACTAGTCACCCACGTATGGGGCGGATTACAAAATACGAGAGTAAGTGCGGAAGGCGATATGATTAGCCAGATCAAAAACAGTTCGTTTTCTGGCGAGTATAAAGTCGATACGTTTATTCTTAATAGTGATACAATAGCCGAAAATGAATTACCTACAAGGCGATGGAGTTCAATATCTATTATTAAAGATAATGCTAGTATTAAGCATACAGACGGAGGAGTAACGGATTGGAAATTTCACAGTAGCGGTCACCACAAAAAAGTTGTATTGTTATCTAAAGATTTATCAACAATTGGTAATTATAATTTCATCTCTTTAGATAGCGCTACGATTCAAATGAGTGGCATTCACAATCAGGATACGCTCACTGTACTTCTGACAAAAACATTAAAAAATGAAGATGATTCGTTTTTGCTGGTAAGTCGCGGTTTTCATTGGATTAATGAATATCCCTATAACAGATAACTAAGCTTTTATTAACGCTTCCGCAATCCGCTCTACCCACAGCCCATACATTTTCCCGGAAGGATGTAAACCATCAGCAGCTACCAATGAAGAATCTTCAAAACCTCTTCGCGATATATCGGTAATGTTAATATACTTGATACCATAGTGCTCTGTAATCTTTTGGTTAGCGCTATTAAATGCATCAATAGCCTTACTAATCTCAACCTGCTTATCCTTGCCAAAAGGCGTATAACCGTAATCGGGAATAGACACAACAAACACCTTTGATCGGTCACCTCCTGCATGCTGAATAGCAATACTTAAAAGATCTTCAAACTCGGGCTCATAACTTTCTACTGACTTTCCCTGGTATTGGTTGTTAACACCAATAAGCAATGAAACAAGGTTAAAGTGCTGATCTGGTTTCTGCGCCTGTATAGCGCGTTTAAGATCATCAGTTCTCCAACCGGTAGTAGCAATTATTAGTGTGTCAGAAACTGAATATCCTTCTTCCTTCAACACAAGGCCTAATAATGCCGGCCACCGTTCATTTTCAGAAACACTTTCTCCAATCGTATAGGAATCGCCCAAAGCGAGAAATTTAATCGGCTCGGTTTTGCTTAGTGTTTGTGCCATGATCACTATTTGATATTGCTAGTAAAGCATAAATGGAGAAATTATCATCATCCGATATAACTTTTTGTCAACAAAATGGTAATAACCAATGTAACGCTGCTTTGCGCGTAAAGGCACAGATTTTTATTACGGCAGTATTGAAATTAAATAAGAGAATATGAAAAGGATTTCAATGCAGTCTAATGGAATAGTAAGTTTAATATTAGCTTTTTGCCTTGTTTTGGCATCCTGCCAAAATATGAACAAAGCACAAAAAGGAACTTATATTGGTGCCGCGGGAGGAGCAGCAGCGGGAGCGGCAATTGGTAAAGCAGCCGGTAATACTGCTATGGGCGCTATTCTTGGTGCAGCAGTTGGTGGTGCAGCAGGGTATGGTATTGGCCGTTACATGGATAAGCAAGCCGAAGAGCTTAAAAAAGATTTGGAAGGAGCTGAAATTACTAGAGTAGGAGAGGGTATTAAAATCACTTTCCGTGAAGGAATTCAATTTGCTTTAAATTCAGCTGAACTGTCTGAAACATCTAAAACTAATTTAAAGGATCTTGCTGAAACATTGAAGAAGTACGATGATACCAATGTTCTCATTGAGGGCCATACTGATGTAACTGGTACTCGCGAACACAACATGACTTTGTCTGAGAAACGAGCAGAATCTGTTTCCAGCTATCTTGAAACTTTAGGTGTTGCCAAGAAGCGTTTAACAACAGAAGGTTATGGCCCTGATCAACCAGTGGCAGATAACAACTCTGACTATGGTCGTCAGCAAAACAGACGCGTAGAGGTCGCTATCTTTGCGAATGATAAGCTGAAGAAGAAAGCTGAAAAAGGAGAACTTGGTGAAGTAAGTGCTTCAGAAGGAACAGGACAAAATCAAAACTAGTTTATAACACCAAGATGATGACAAACAAGGTCGTTTCTCAATAGAGACGGCCTTGTTGCTTTTTATCGTATTATAATTCGAAAGCAAAACCTTTCTCAGTAAGCTCATTGTAAATCTCAGTATCAAAGCGATACAGGTTCGCTGCCCGGTGCGATACATCTTTTTGTTTCTCATCGCAGGGAACTAGTAGATTCATTTTTAACAGTTTTCTCCTGAAATTGGGTTTATCCATTTCTTTTTCAAGAATGGCCTCATACAACTTCTGGATCTGGTGCAGCGTAAACTTTTGCGGAAGAAGATTAAATCCAATAGGTTCATGCCTTACCTTATGTTTTAG
>NZ_JAHESD010000085.1 GCF_018598585.1 Chryseosolibacter indicum | reverse complement strand
ATTGAGGAGCGTTCAGTTTCAGTTGTTCAAAACTTCCTTCACGGTTTTTGCCGAAGTGGTGATCATAACCGATTACAAGTTTTTTTGTCCCAATGGTTTGAATCAATACTTTCTGAATGAACTCTTGTGAAGTAAGTTGAGAAAACTCTTTTGTAAAAGGTATTCTGATTAAATGTTGTATCCCTTGTTCTTTAATAAGCGCAGCCTTTTCTTCGAACGTATTTAAAAGCTTAAGGGATTCATCTTCCGGGTGAAGCACAAGGCGGGGGTGGGGCCAGAAGGTTATTACTACAGTTTCTCCACCATTTCTTTTCGCCACCTCTATCAACCGTTGTAAGATCTTTTGATGGCCAACATGTACGCCATCAAAAGTTCCGCTGGTGACCACAGCAAAGTCGAGCGGTGCAAAATCTTCAATGCCATGATAAATCTTCATGCGTAATACATTTTACTGTACATCATCTACTGATACTGCGTCAGTAAGATTATAACTACCGATCCTAGTTCTGCAAAGTTCTGAAAGGTATGCGCCTACTCCAAGGGCTTCCCCGTAATCACGCGCAATGCTTCTAATGTATGTTCCTTTCGAACAAACAATTCTAAAACTAATCTCTGGCAGCGCAATATTGGTTATCTCGAATTCTTTGATCTCTATTTCCCGTGTCTGAAGTATGATTTCCTTACCCTGCCGTGCAAATTCATATGCTCTTTTGCCGCCAACCTTTATTGCAGAATGCATGGGAGGTAATTGATGTACTTTGCCAATAAAAGAAAGTGCTCCTTGTCTGATGCCCTCATCTGTAAGAAATGAAATATCTTTTCTTTCTGATACCTCAGTTTCCAGGTCGTGTGATGGCGTAACCTGACCTATTACAAATTTGCCAGTGTACTCCTTCTCTAATCCCATGAACTCTTCGATACGCTTCGTCATCTTACCGACACAGATAATGAGCAGGCCAGTTGCCAGAGGATCTAAAGTGCCTGCGTGACCGATCTTTTTAATCTTGAGTTTGTAGCGTAGTTTGTTTACAACATCAAACGATGTCCAACCGTGTGGTTTATTGATAAGTAAAACCCTTCCTTCATCAGGTATTGGTGTCACACAATAGAAAGTTCAAGGCCCATGTAATACATTATAAGAATAGCGATGCCTACGACAATCCTATAATATCCGAATACTTTAAATCCATGCTTGGTTAAGAAGGCGATAAAAGACTTTATTGCTATCATGGCTACAACAAAAGCTACAACATTACCAATAATAAGTGCTGTAATTTCCTGCTCACCAAATGAACCTCCATCATTGAAGAATTCGTAAATGGAGAGAACAGTGGCAGCAAACATAGTAGGCACGGCAAGGAAAAAAGAAAACTCCGCAGCAGTCTTCTTATTTAATTTTTGTGAAAGACCACCTATAATAGTAGCAGCTGAACGACTTACACCCGGAACCATGGCAATGATTTGAAACATTCCTATTTTAAAAGCCTTGCTGTAAGTGATCTCTTCTTCGGTTACTCTGTCTGAAGCAAAGATTTTATCCATAAACAGGAAGAATATACCGCCTATTAGTAGCATATAGCCAACAACATCTACACGTTCAAGTAGTGCATCGATATAATCTTTGAATAAAAGACCGCCTATTACCGCTGGAATAAAGGCAACGAATAGTTTAAAATAAAACTCGAAAGACTGAAAGAAGCGTTTCCAATACAGTACTACAACAGAAAGGATAGCCCCAAGTTGTATTGCCACAGTAAACATTTTTGTAAAAGGATGTTGCGCTATTCCCATCAGCGAGGAGCCTATAATCATATGCCCGGTTGATGAAATGGGAAGAAATTCTGTAATGCCTTCAATGATGGCAAGGATGATAGCTTCAATAACTGACATAACTATAATTAATGGTGAATCAGTTATTCAGTTGGTTTATGAAGAATGGCATAAATCTCAATGATAAAACCTGCCATTATTACTATTGGCCCGAGTGTTAATCCGAGAAAGCCAAAACCGTGTTGATTTGGATCTAATGACATAATTGTAAAACCTACAATAAGAATGATGATCCCGATAATCATCCATTGATAGTTCTTTTTCCCAAAAGGAAGTTTATTCATATTTTAAAATTCAATAAAGTTCGTCTAACGACATTCTCAAGTACTTATGTATAGAAGCCAGGGTGCTTGCTACAGTAATAACTACACCCAGTATCAGTATAAGTAGAATAAGTTTTAAAAAATCATCAGGATTATGCAATGTTCTCAAGTCTATAATCTTTCCCTGGGCATAGTCCGAAAGCAACCAGAGAAGTCCACCTGCGACAAGACCACCCACAAATCCATAACCCGCAGCGCGGAATAAAAATGGCCTTTGTATAAACCAGCTTGTAGCTCCAACAAGCTGCATACTTCTTATTAGAAAACGTTGTGAGAATAATGCAATTCGTAGTGTGTTATTAATAAGTAGTACAACCGTTATTAATAAGATTACAATCAGGCCGGCAAGAAATAAACCGATTTTGGTGACGTTCTCATTTACTGCTTCAATTACGCCTTCAACATAGTATACCTGGAAAACGCCTGTCATTTTCTGGATGCCCGTTTTAATAGAATCCATCTTTTCTTTGGTGTGATAATCAGGATCAATGGTAATCAGGTAGGCATCTCTTAACGGATTCTCGCCTATAAACTTTGTGAAGTCTTCGCCGGTTTCGGCAATAAATTTCTTAGCTGCTTCATCCTTAGAGACAAAAGTTATTTTTTCTCCTGCTTCCTGAGAAATGTAAGGCAACGCAAGCAGCTTGTTTTCAATTTGAAGGCGTTGTGCATTGGTTAAGTTAGACTTCAGATAGACCTGCATTCTGATGTTCTGCCGGATCTGTTGCTCAAGCTTTTTTGAATACAACATCAGCAATCCAAAAAGGCCAATAACAAAGAGCGCAAGTGTAACACTTAGCATTACACCTACTGCGGGATATCCTCCTAGCTTCTTTTTACGGGTCGCTTTTTCCATGCGAGTACAAATTTAGGATAAAATACATAAGCCCAAACGTGGTAGCTTCACGTTTATTGGAAAACGCCAATTTCACGCGCTTTTTTATAAAAGAAAAACCCGCTGCAGTCATTGCTGGCGGGTTTGATCTTAATATTGAACTGAGGCTAATTCCCTCTGTATTCTTTCAATTTCTGAATTAAAGATTGATCGGTAATCTCTGTCAGTGGTTTGATCTTGTTGTCTTCTTCCTTTAAGAGGTAGTAGCCATCTTTGTAATAAAGGAAAAGCGTTCTTTTTTCTTCGGCAAAGAATTCCATTATCTCATAGAGATTCTTTTCGAACGGGCCATACAGGAATAATTTTCCATCTTTAAACTGGTAGTGAAAAGGGTATTTTTTATTGGCCTCATCTACTTCCACAGCAACAGATGGGCCGTCTTTTAATTCTCCCCCAATAACCGATTCATCCCTTATATCTGCAGAATTTGATTCTCCGGTATTTTCTGAAGATGGATCAAATATGTCAAGTACCGGTTTACGGTTTTTTGTAGAAGCGTTGGAGTCGGTCTTAGTGTTTACTTTTGTTTTATTTTTTTCAGGGGTAACAGTTGGCGTATTCTCAACTACAGGATTAGAAGATTGTTCTGTTTCAGTACTTTCCGTAGCAGGCGTTGTTTCAGTTACAGATTCATTTGCTGTGTCTCTGGCTTCTTCTGTCTGGTCAGGAGCAGTAACTGTTGTCTGATTCTCGCTGTTTTTGTTATTCTGATACAGGTACACACCTGTTGCTACAGCTCCTGCAACGAAAGTACCCAAAGCGAATTTTGCAATTGCTGAAGTTCCTGGATTTGCAGGTGGAATAGGAGTGTTGTTTAAAAGTGATTTTAGTTCAGCAATACGTTTGGCTTTAATTGCCTTAACAAGGTGCTGTTGTAAATTATATTCACTATTAAGTTGTGGGTCGGACTTAAGCTTTTGTTCAAAGTTAACTTTATCCTCAGCATTTAACCTGTTTGTGAGGTAGTCGTCTAACAATTCAAGATCTCTTTCTGTAGCCATGATACTTAATCTAAAAAGTCCTGCTCAGAATACTGAGCTTTCACCAATTCATCTAACTTCTTCTTACACTTATACTTCTTTGTTTTTGCAGTATCTGTATTGGCGAAACCAAGCTTCTCTGCAATGTCCTGCATAGATATTTCATCAAAGTAGTAATACATCAATACTTTTTTACACGTTTCGCCTAATTGCTCAATGCATTGTGCAATTATTCTTTCTTTCTCTGGGGTTTCGGTATCTATAGAAACTGCAGAATCCTTTTCTTCATTGGAGAGACGTTTTTTTCTATCCAGTTCTTTTCGCCATAAATTCTGGCAAATACTATAGATATAAGTACTTATTTTCGACGTCATCACCAGGTTTCCTGAAGTTGCCTTCTGCCAGAAGACAATTAAGGCTTCCTGATATATGTCTCGTGCTTCCTCTTCTGTGCCACTATTGGAGATCACCATTTTGGTCATCATCCGATAGTACTTTTTATACAGGAACTCAAGAGCTTTCTCGTCGCCTTTTTGAATACGGTCGAAAATCTCTTTTTCGTTCATGCTTGAGCTCGTCTTGAATACCATCCTTTAAGTGCTTGTAACCAGTAAAATTACCTTTTTGATGATAATTTAATCGAATATGTCTTTAGTTGGCTTTTTTCCAGGTTTGTGTTCTATAAAACGGACCCCAATAGCCCCTTACTTTCAAATGGTCTCCTTCTAGCCATAGTTTACATTTATAGATCTTACCATTTTGCGGATCTAGTATATTGCCATCTATATATTCATTTTCGGATAGTACCATGTCCTGTATAATCTCCATGCCGACAATTTTCTTTTTAAATCTTGTATCACTGTGATCGCAAGCTTCACATACAGGATCGGGATCTTCACCCGGCTTCCGGAACAATTTAATGATCTTGCCATATACTTTGTCACCTTTCTGAAAGATTTCTACTACCGATCTTTCATCTCCGGTATTGTCGTCAACTGTCTTCCATTTCCCGATAATACTTTGCCCATTTGCCAGAAAACACGAAAACAGGAGGGGGAGTAAAAGCTTCATGCTGGTTAATGTTAGTTCTTTAATCATTTAGTTTCTTAAAAATTCAATTTAAAGATAAGGTTACAGCTTGTAAACTTCAGCATAGAACGGCTATACGAAGATCAACCCTAATGATAACGAGTAGCAAATGAGCGAAATTGCCGCCTGCAAAGGAGAACAGCCTTTATTTTGGGATACTTTGGTCATTAACAAATCCAGATAGGATCCCGCCACTAGTCCGTTGTTAAACCCATTGAAGTAAATTGACTTTTAAAGGCTTTGACCCAGCGTTTCCATTGTGTAATACTACAGGACGAGTCGTTTTGAGATTGGATAAAACTGCCGAGATACCTTTCAGTAAAATCATTCGGAAAATTCTCCATTACATCCAGCTTATTCTGAAACCAGGCTTGATTAAGGTAGTGGTTAAACTTGATAAAATCGAAATGAATGGAGCGAAAGGAATTGACAGATGTTGTTATATAGGAAGTTTTTATTCTTTCTTCCGGTGACTTAGCGAAGGTACGCTGTTTATGCAGGTTCATCCATAGCAAAGCTTTCTTGAGTTGCTCGCTTTCATTTACTAGTTCTTGTGCATCCTTCCATAAATACAACCAGTATTGCTTATTAAAAATAGCTGATGAAACTGTGTAAAGATTATAATACGGAAGGAAGAAGCGGCTAGTAATTACGTTGCACTTTATGAGTAAGGACTTTAGCCTATACTTGTTTGTAAGGAGGACGCTGGCAAAAGCCTGGTTTTGTATGGGCAGCTGAGGGGCGATGAGTTCAACTTCTCGGTTAAGCTTGGTCTTCTCTCCTCTAATGATGTCTTTACTTGAGGCCCAAAACAACTTGGTTATGTTAACATTGTTCTTGCGCATTGTTTCTGACAAGACACCAAGATCAATTGGTTGTGTAACCCAGGCATCTTCTTCAAGGAGCAGAAAAAAATCAGAAACCCTTTCAATATGCTCGCGCCAAAATCTAACAGGAATATTAAGTTGAGCGTAAGCCTTTTTACCGCATAAGTGAAGTTGTATGGCCTCTGCTTTTTGTGAATAGTATTCTGACCTATATATTCTAATATCAGGAAACCCAGTTTGAATCTTATCCAAATATTGCTCAGGAGTACCATCGTCGAGAACAATAATACTTGCGTATCCCCTGATATGCTGTCGAATGCTCTTTAAACACCTTTCGAGGTAATAGGGTCTGTTGAAGGATTTTATAACTACATCCATAGAGTATAGAAACGATCAGCTTTTCCAGCCTTGCTCACCCAAAAGGGGCACAAAAGCAAACCCTTTAAACTCTGTTTTTATTAGTTTTCCTTCTTTCTTTCGGATTTGGAGCATGTATTGTTTTTCTCGATCTCCAACAGGAATCACTAAAATACCACCTTCAACTAACTGATCGACAAGGGCATTGGGCACAATAGGAGCACCAGCAGTTACAATAATCTTATTAAACGGAGCCTTTGCAGGGAGCCCTTTAGAACCATCGCCGTGAAAAAAATAGGGTTTATAGCCCATAAGCGGTAAAAACTCACGTGTTCTCTCAAATAAAACGCGGTTATACTCTATAGTATAAACCCGTACGCCCATCTCCATTAATATGCAGGCCTGATACCCGGAGCCTGTACCAATCTCTAAAACTTTGTCTCCGGGCTGCAATTCCAGTTTTTCGGTTTGAAACGCGACTGTATAAGGCTGCGAGATGGTTTGTCCTTCCCCAATTGGGAAAGCCTTATCCTGGTAAGCGTGATCTAAAAGGGCCGTTTCAAAAAAGAAATGGCGCGGCACCTTTCCAACAGCCGCTAATACCCGCTGGTCTTGAATACCCTTTTTTTCAAGGATTTTGACCAGTTTATTGCGCAATCCGCGTTGTTTATAGTTATCCTCGAGCATGCTATTTTGTCACAAAAAAGCCATTTTTTCAGGCTAAACAAAGTTTCTTTATTTCTTTAGGAAAATTGAGCGCTATGCTTTTACTTTAAAGTCCTCTCCAAACACAGTGAATTAGCATTTTGCCATAGCGTTTCCCTGTGTAACCTGCCTCAGCTCAGTACTTAGTACTGTATGGGGCAGGTATAGGAGGGAAAATTCTTCCGCTTTTCAGCGAAATCAATCCCGAAAGTAAGTTATTCAGACCGCTTCATCTACATAATCGTCAATTCATTTCGAATTTTGATTCAAAAACACTTTCGTAAGAACACATCATCATACATTGCTCATGCAGTGCATCAATGGTTGCGAATGCTGTTAAGAATTAGCAATTGATCTTAGGCCTTGAAATTTTAATTGATAAGAAGAAAGCCTTTGCTGTCGTATCATTACCGAAGGGAATATCGGTGAATCTTGTTCTACGACGAGCGCTGATTGGGCTTCTGCTATTTGTAGAAATGAAAAACGGATAACTGTTTGTGTTAAGTTATCCGTTTTAGTTTATTCTTTTTATAAGTTCTCTTACATTCCTAACGATTGGTTATCCATTGTTGCTAACTCAAGTATCTTCTCGTACTCAGAAGGAGTAAGGTCATTGAAGAAGTAGTGAACCGGATCTACTTGCGTACCATTAATGAATACTTCATAATGAAGATGAGGCGCAGTAGACATACCTGTATTTCCTACATAACCTATCAGATCGCCACGCTTAACCTGCTGGCCTACCCGTACATTAAAGCCATGCATGTGTGCATATCGGGTGCGGTATCCAAAACCATGGTCTATCTCCACCATTTTACCGTATCCACTAAACTTCACATCAACAACAGCTACTTTACCATCTGCGGTAGCATATATTGGTGTTCCAATACTTGCAGCGAAGTCAATACCAGAATGTAGTTTCTTTACTTTATAAACGGGGTGGATTCGATAGCCGAAGCCAGATGCCAATGCGATCAATTGTTTATTTGCAATAGGCTGTATAGCAGGAATAGCTGCATATAATTTCTCTTTTTGCTCTGCAAGAAGTACTACTTCATCCTGCGACTTAGATTCTATATAAAGTTTTCTTCTAAGTTTATCTACTTTTTCATGAAGGTCAATAACAAGATCTTTATGATCTATTGATTTTTCACGAATAGCAGCATATCGATCTGAACCACCGACACCCGCTTCACGTACTGATTTTTCGATTGGCTCTGCGCCTAAAACAACACGATAGATATTATCATCACGCTGCTCGATGTTGCTTAAGATGTTGTGAAGGTTCTCAACATCTTTGTTGAGGCTTGCATAATAGAACTCGAGTTCTTTTACCTCGTTTCTTAAAATGAGTTCTTTTGGTGATTCAAAATAACTGCTATAAAGAAATACGAGTCCCACTGCCATGATTACAGTAAGGGAAAGAATGCCTAAAGCATTTAAAATTACGTCACTTTTCTTCGTTCGTACGCGTTCGTATTTACATGTTTCAGTGTCGTAATAGTACTTGATCCGTGCCATAAGTCTCTACTAATTAAACATTCTGAGGACGGAATGCTTTGATTACGTCCTCGTTACACTCTATAAACGGTCCTTCAAGCAGATCAATGCAATAAGGTATCGCAGGGAAAACTGCATCCAGACACTGCCTGATAGCTTTGGGCTTACCTGGCAAATTTACAATTAATGTTTTATTTCTGATCCCCGCGGTCTGTCGCGAAAGGATTGCTGTAGGTACGTATGTAAGACTTTTGGCTCTCATGAGCTCTCCGAAGCCCGGCATCATTTTGTCACATACCGCTTCGGTAGCCTCTGGTGTAACATCTCTCTTAGCGGGTCCCGTGCCTCCTGATGTAATAATCAGGCAACAATTCTTATGATCAGCCATGTCAATCATCGTATTCTCAATAAGAGGCTGTTCATCCGGGATTATGGCATACTCCTTCTCCCAAGGGCTTTTCAAATACTCATTAAGCGTGTCTACAATTGCCATGCCCGGCAAATCCTTATAAATTCCCTGGCTTGCCCTGTCAGAAATGTTGATGATGCCTATGCGAATGGTCATTTTTAATTGATAATTCGATTCTTGATACTGGATTCTGGGCTCTGGTAACTTGATGCTCGATTTATTCAAGCATTGAACCATAATCTATTAATGGTTCGTGTAAATTTTGCGATCTGGCTTTCATGGGATTCTGCAATTGTTTTAAGAAGTTATTTAACCTCTATCTTCTGATCTGCTGTGCTTCTTCAAATTGTTCAAACGAAAAAAGAGAAAGAGTCATAGCATGAATATCTATTGATATCTTCGTTGTTGCCATATCTCTAAATTTTTATAACTCATGATCTTTTGAATCAAAAGAACCTACCATTGTCTAGCATCCAGGATCAAGCACCCAGCATCAGGCATCCGGAAACATTTACCTTACCTTCAAATTCAGTTTCTCCGATCTTCCCTTCTTAAAAACCTGTCTGCCTTTATTAATTCCTTTGCGGATTTCTTTTTGTTGTTCTATAGGAAGCACGATAATCTCTTTGCATTCATCAGAACAACATCCATTGTATTTTTCTGCGCATGCTTTGCATTGAATGAATAGTAGATGACAACCATCATTCTTGCAATTGGTATGATCATCGCAAGGGCTACCGCATTGATGACACTTGGCAATAATATCATTTGTAATACGCTCTCCGAGGCGTTCATCAAACACAAAGTTCTTTCCTACAAACTTGTTTTCAAGTCCTCTTTCTTTTACTTCATGTGTGTATTTAATGATTCCTCCTTCAAGCTGAAATACATTTTTAAAGCCGAGATGTTTCATCCATGCACTTGCTTTTTCGCAGCGAATGCCGCCTGTGCAATACATGAGAAGGTTCTTGTCCTTTTGTTCTTTCATGATGTCTTCAACAATCTGAAGCTCTTCGCGAAATGTATCTACATCCGGACAAACAGCGCCTTTAAAATGGCCTACTTCACTTTCGTAATGATTGCGCATATCCACAATAATTGTATTGGGATCATCAGCAAGTTTGTTAAATTGTTCTGCATTAACATGCGCACCCTGGTCTGTAACATTAAAGCTACCGTCGTCCAACCCATCCGCTACTATCTTTTTACGTACCAGTATTTTCAATTTGAAGAAAGATTTTCCGTCATCTTCAACAGCAATGTTCAGGCGAGCGCCATTAAGGAAATCGACACTGTATAAATAATCTTTGAATTTTTCGAGGTTTTCTTCCGGCACGCTTATCTGAGCGTTGATGCCTTCATCAGCAACATAGATTCTTCCGAGCACACCAATTACTTCAAGATTAGCGTATAGTATATCTCTGAATTCTTGCGGGTTTGTAATGTAGTGGTATTTGTAAAACGAAATGGTTTTTCGCTTTTGTGGGGTAGACTTAATCTTCTCCTTGAGAAGGCGACTGTCAATGCGGTTGTGTAATGCCATAAAGCGCTGATTAATTGCAGGTTAATCCAGTTCTTTAATTTATAATCCGCAAAAGTAAGAAATTTTTAAAAAAGATAAAGTATTCCCTTCTCCGAAAGTCTACTGTTGCTTCTTCTGAAGCTCGCCGCGGAGCAGGAGATTGTATTCTTCACATGTAAGAATACCATGCTCATTACAATAAGGGCATGTCTTATACTCGTCACCAAAGGCGCCACGTTTTATAATAACATGGTCTCCTTTACAAACGGGGCACGACACCTTACCGCTCGGACCACAGTCAATATCGTAACTGGAGGAAAGCACTTGCTCTGCTTTTTTGGATTCTGCAGCCCTTTCTTTCACAAGTTCTTCTTCTGATTTCCGAAGCCACGATGTTGCTTCCTCGTAGTGTTGACCACCTGTGCCTTTTAATTGAATATACTTATTAAGCCAATCTATACTCTGCCTGTATTGCTTTAAGTAGTACGAGTTTTTCCCAAAGAAGAAGGTGAGGTCTGAAGGAACGCTCTTAACATTTTCTAATACATATCTGAATTTCTGATCTGCAAGAAGATATTGTTCATTTTCCATGTAGTATACGCCTGAATCCAGCTGCCGTGCAGTCTCAGCTTTTTTACGTTGCTCCTCCTGCTTTAAATACTCAAGCGTGCGCGGGTTCTGGCTTTGGGCAAGTGCGGAACCCACGCTTAAAGTGAATAATATTAGTATTAAAAGTAAAGTTTTCATTCGAACCTGTTCTTATCTAATCCGAGCCATTCAAGCGTGGCGCCGTAAAAAATATCTTCTTTAACCTGTTGATCTAAATTCATCTCCTCAATAAACCGGCCAATTTCCAAATCTCCTAATGGAAAAGGATAATCGGTACCTAAAGTAATTCTTTTTGAGCCCTGGAGCTTCAAAACATATTCGAGCATCATTGCATCGTGTGTTACACTATCAACCCAAAACTTTCCGATGTAGTTTTTAGGAGGTACATTATTGTCGATAGCAACAAGATCGGGTCTGCATTCAAAACCATGTTGAATTCTTCCAATGGTAGACAAAAACGAACCACCGGCATGTGCAAAGTTTACTTTTAATCGGGGAAGCTTTTCGAAAATTCCTCCAAAGATCATGCAGCATATAGCACGTGTTGTTTCAGCGGGCATTCCAACAAGCCAGGGGAGCCAATAACGCTGCATCTGTTTTTGTCCCATCATATTCCACGGGTGAACGAGCACCGCCATTTGAAGTTTCTCACAAGCTTCAAAAATAGGGAAGAAGCGTTCTTCATTCAGGTTGAGATCATTGATGTTTGATCCTATCTGTACGCCCTGTAAGCCTATTTCTTTGCAACGTTCCAATTCCTGTATAGCAAGTTCTGTATCCTGCATAGGGATGGTGGCCAGCCCTAAATAGTTTTTAGGGTGCTTAATTATTAATTCAGCAATGTGATCATTAAGAAATTTTGAAAGATCAAGGCAATCAAGCGGTCGGGCCCAGTAAGAAAACATAACCGGAATGGTGCAAACAACCTGTACCTGTGTGTTATACTTTTCATACTCTTTAATTCTCAATTCGGCATTCCAGGCATTTTCTTTTATTTCCCGGAAGAACTGATTCCCACGCATCATCTTTGCGAACCCTTTCTTGTGATGTTGGAGGTATATAAAATCCCCATATCCGAACTTTTCAGTCCAATTCGGTAATTTTTTAGGGATGATATGCGTATGAGAGTCGATTTTGAGCATTTCGCTTAAGTTCTTGGTTGGTCTCGAATGTCAAAAATATAAGAAATGCCAGAATTTGTTTAACAGTATGTTTAATCCTTACCAGGATGCCGATAGTTGAACATCTTTGAGAATATTGCTAGTTTTCTTTGCGATATAAGCGTGAATACATCATTGCCGATGCCATTGCTTACCGTACTCATTGAATCTCCTTGACTTATTCCCATAGAATTGGTGTTTTTGAAACAAAAGTACGCTTGCACACCGCAATCCATACGCGGTGATAAATATTTTTAATTTATTTAAGGATTGATGTGTTTAGCATGATGATATCAGGGGTGTAACCTTCAAAATGTACGATGCGAGCACCATGCCAGCACCGTGCGTACAGTATGTCTGCGAGAAACAGGGGTGTTTTCTCGCAGACATGGTGCTGGCATGGTGCTCGCATGGTGCTGGCAGAATCCATTCCCAAGCCATTCGCGAGCCATGCTACCTTGCAAGAATGAAGTGATGGAATGGGTAAAAAAAAAGAGGCTGTTTTTTAAAGCCTCTTTTTTTATTTTGATTTAAAGGATAACTGTTAAGCCAGTTTCCATCCTTCTCTGTATTCTCTTTTTACAAATTGATTAGCCTCATCAAAGTTGGTGATCTTCATGTTTTCACCATCCCACAGAAGTTTAATGTTTCTACCCGGATAATCAAATCTGTTTGGCTGATCAGGTATCGGCTTCCTGATGTCCTGACTACGAATAGCAAGGTTACCCATAAGAACTGTTTCAGTTAACGGACCTGCAATTTCGAAAGGAGAGCTTACTTCCATTTTACCGTATCCTGCAAGACAAGCTTCTACCCATTGTGCGTAATGACCCTCAGCTCCCATAGGTACGCGCTTGATAGTTTGCGGTACGTTTGCTTCTGCATTTCTTGATGTAGGTATTAATGACGGCAATATCCCGTACGTGCCGCACATCATTTTTCCTTTTGTACCTACGAAAATAACACCATTACCGCCGTCACCCATTTTTTCATTAGGGCCTAATTCTTCAGGACGTTGTGGTTGTATGCCACCATCCATCCAATGAAGTTTTACAGGAGGTTTTCCATTTCTTTCAGGGAAGGTAAGAACGATGTAAGACGAAGGAGGACCACTTTCAGGGAAATAGCCTCTCTTGAATTCATCAACGTATACGCTACCAACGCTCGCTGTTACATCAGTTGGGTATTTAAGATTTAAGACTCTAAACGGAGGCTCTATGATGTGACATCCCATATCACCCAGTGCACCTGTACCATAGTCCCACCATCCGCGCCAGTTAAATGGAACAAGCTTCTCAACGTAGTCTTTGTAAGGTGCTGTACCTAACCACAGGTCCCAGTCAAGTTCTTTTGGTACTACACCTTTTTGTGTTGACCATGGAATACCTTGAGGCCATACGGGACGGTCTGTCCAACAATATACGGTATGAACATCTCCTATTAACCCGGCATTATACCACTCCATAAGCTGGCGCACACCGTCACCTGATGCACCTTGGTTACCCATTTGGGTAACTACTTTATATTTCTTTGCAGCTTCTGTTAGTATACGTGCCTCATAAATGTCGTGCGTTAGTGGCTTTTGAACATATACGTGTTTCTTAAGCTGCATAGCTGCCAATGCCTGAACAGCGTGGTTGTGATCTGGTGTTGATACGGAAACAGCATCAATGTGCTTGTGTTCCTTCTCAAGCATTTTACGGTAGTCTTTATAATATTTTGCCTGAGGGAATGCAGCTACTGATTTGGCAGCCCTGCGGTCATCAACATCGCAAAGAAATGCTATCTGCGCTTTTCCGCTTTTTGCAAAGTTGGCAATATCACTTTCTCCTTTACCTCCTACGCCTATACCGGCAACATAGAGTGTGTCACTTGGTGCTCTGTAACCTTTACCAAGAACAAAGCGAGGAACGATGGTAAAAGCTGCAGCGCCAACGCCTGCAGATTTTATGAAATTCCTTCTTGAAACTTTCTTATCTGATTTCATTTGGTTAAGTGTTTTTCTTCCTGACTATGTATGTTTTACACTGATCTCAAGTGTTCTTTCGTCATATTTCATCCCGTATTGGTCTAGTACATCCTGCGGAACGCCATCCCACTGGTTAGGACGATTACCTGCATACCCCAGATCCTTAATGCCAATTTCACTGGTAAAAAATCCAGTAGCAGTAAGATCGCGCATCAGGTTAAAGAAAGCAACACCTGCAAGCATTTCTGGTTTAGCTTTTTCAGGATATGCTATTTCATCAACCATAGCAATTTGTTGTTCTTTGGTACAAGAAGCAAAGTCAGCATTATGACGTCTCATCATTTGCAGATCGAGCCATTTAATGCCACCGCGCATTGGTATCTGGTGACGTGGCATATCTTTAACAATGAACTCGATGAACTCAGGTACTTTTGCATCAGTTGCACTTCCCGATACTTCATCTGCCGGAATAATAATATCAGCAAGTACTGAGATCGTCTTCATTTCATGCTCATCAAAGAACTTCTCCGAAAGTAATTTCCGTTCATATTCAAGCTCGGCTTTGGTTCTGTCAATGGTGAACTCTTTGGTTACTTCAGGTGCCTGTGGTTGTTTATCATCTTTACAACCCTGTAGCAAAAGACCCGCTCCTGCAGATCCGGCTACGAGTGTTTTTAAATATTTTCTTCTGTCCATGATGCTTTGTTTAAGGTTCAAGGTTTAAAGTTTCAAGTTTGGACGCCAGATAATCCTCATCGGGTTCTTGAAACTTCTGACCTTTTATTGGTGAGTCCATTAGGTAGGACATTAAACTACTAATCTTTCTACTGATTATAATAGATTTGTTTTTTAGCCGTTCAAACTGTTCATTGTTAATATGTTTTCGGTCTAATGCTCTGTATAGTTGAGATCGAACTTCAGCACAAGAGGCTTTTGAGATGGATAAGAATTGAATAAATTCTCTATTGCCACCTCTTTCGAATCCTTCTGCAATGTTATCCATTATTGATCCGCTTGATCTATTGATTTGGTCTCGAAGTCTGTAGTCCTTAGCAAAGGTTCCTGTTAATGTAACTTCATAAATTTCTTTGCATAGCTCCCTTGCTAACCTCCACGCTTCGATGTCTTCAAACGTTTTGAAAGTCGGCATAACATTAAACCTTTAACTTGTAACAACAATCAAATATTCTGTTTCTTAATCTGATCAATCATATACTCTGAAGCACGCATTGAGAGTGCGAGTATCGTCCACGTTGGGTTTTTGTCGGCCTGAGAAACAAAAGGTCCGCCGTCAACTACGAATAAGTTTTTACAGTCATGTGCCTGGTTAAACTTATTTACAACCGATTTTTTAGGGTCATTGCCCATCCGTGTTGTTCCAACCTCGTGAATAATTCTACCAGGGGTCTCTAATCCCCAGTTGTTTTCTGCTGAGCCATGGCCAAAAGTTACTACACCTCCCATTTTATCAATGATTTCTGCAAAGGTCTCTTTCATGTGTTTGGCCTGCTTAATTTCCTGGTCACTCCATTTGTAATGGAAACGGAGAACAGGGATACCATATTTATCAACTGTTGTCGGATCAATCTCACAGTAATTGTCCTCGCGGGCAATAGCTTCACCACGCCCCGACATACCAAATGTAGCACCATAAAAGTAACGGTAATCGTCTTTAAGTGATGTGCCATATCCACCTGCATCTTTTACTTTGCCATCGCGACCAGGATACTTTCCATTTGTATTTTGAATTCCAAAACCAAAGCCATAGCTAGGCATGCCCATACCCCCCCAATATTCAATGTGGTAGCCACGGGCGAAATCTAATTTCTTATTATCTAACCACCATGGTGTATATACGTGCATACCGCCAACACCGTCTTCATTATAGCGCTTTCTGCCTATAAGTTTAGGAAGAATACCGCCCATGGAAGCTCCTGTTGAGTCATGAAGATATTTACCTACTACATTGCTCGAGTTTCCAAGGCCGTTGGAGTGTTGTTTTGATTTCGAGTTGAGTAGCAACCTTGCAGATTCACAGGCGCTGGCAGCCAACACTACAATTTTTGCGTTTACAACATACTCCTGCATGTCGTCTTTGTTAACATAAGATACACCTGTAGCCAGGCCTTCATCATTTGTTAATACTTCGCGCGCCATGGCATTTGCGATTACATCTACATTGCCGGTTTCTAATGCAGGTTTTACAAGAACCGAAGATGACGAGAAATCGGCATAAACCTGGCATCCGCGATTACATTGGGAACAGTAGAAGCATTGGCCACGTTTGTCGTTGATCTTTTGTGTAAGAATGGAAAGACGCGATGGTATTACCGGAACGCCTATTGAAGTAGCTGCTTCTTTAATGAAGAGCTCATGTAGTCTTGGTTTAGGAGGAGGAAGGAAGATTCCATTCGGCTCGTTGTCGAAGTTTTCTTTTGATCCGAAGACACCAATAAGACGGTCGACTTTGTCGTAATAAGGAGCGACATCATCGTAACCTATTGGCCAATCGTCACCCAATCCGTCAATACTTTTTCTTTTGAAATCTTTAGGACCAAAACGAAGCGATATTCTTCCCCAGTGATTTGTTCTTCCGCCCAGCATTCTTGACCTGAACCAATCGAACTCCGTTCCATTTTTATGGGTATAAGGT
>NZ_JAHESD010000084.1 GCF_018598585.1 Chryseosolibacter indicum | reverse complement strand
TTCCTGAACAAAAGAATTTGTTCACCTCATCCGGTGTTGATACCCAACTTTGGGATTTGTTTATTAAGTCAGTAGGTAGTAAATCTAGGTTGCCCATCTATGTTTTTATTGTGGACTTGAGGCAGGTGCGTGTTTCATTTAAGGGTGATTCCAAGAAAGTAAATGTGAGTCAAATGCTGGATAATCTCAAACAGGTTAACAGTCCCACATCAGCAGAGGGTAAAGACTCTTATGTGAACTCGAATATGGGCGGATTAATAAATGATTTCGGGGATTTGTATGGAAAGCGCCCATCCATATTGAATGAGCAAGAGTTTAAGAAGGTAACACGGGACGTTAATAAAATGTTATTGAAACATGTCCCAGTAGGTGAGGCTATTTTATTAACACAGTTTATTTATTTCAAAGACAGCGGTGGTCTTTTGAACCCTGGAACGACCGAGAGTCAGGCTCCGAAAGTGTTGCTAACGAGTTTGACAAGTGTAAACGTAAAATCGAGTGGCGCGAAGTCAGAGGAATATAGACAAGCGTTTAACCAGATAGGATCATCGATACAGTATCGTGAGGTATTGCAGTCAGCCTATGGAAAGGATGTACAGGATGCACAGCAGATGGACTGGCCTTTGTACAAGGCTGTGCTTAAAGTTTTAACACAGTCAATTACGGCAGCGTATAGTATTAGCCGGGGTTTGAACGCAAGTTCTCCAGTACCTGCTACCTTGGCAAATGAAAATGGAGCATTTACTTTTCTTACGCCTTCAGGTACGCAGATAACATTACCAGGTACTATTGATCGTCCATATTTTTACCAGCGAATATTTGAATCTTCTGATGGAAAGAATACAATTATTCCACAAAATAGCAGCATCGTTGCCGGAACTTTAGCAGGATTTTATCAGGGGTCTAAACACTTTCGCGCATCCTTCGAAGGAGATGAATTTGTGGGCTATAAAGCCGGAAGCGTTCTTTTCGAGCCGATTGATTATATGAATACATCAATGATCATGGGGCTCGTTTGTATCGATGGTTTTAATTATGTAAAGTTCAAAGTTACTTCGGGACCAATTACAAGGCACCCCAATATGCCAATTCCAGTTGTGAGTGAGGCGGGATTTCCCTTCCGTCCCTTCTCATCAACAGCTCGCGTGGAACAAAGCGTAAAAGCAGACCATGCAGCATTAACACATAAGGCTCCTTCAGAAAAGGAGCGACTTGTAATAACAGGTATGTGTAATGCTGCTCCTGAAGTGATCCCATTGATAAAGCTTGGTCAGCTGGCCACCGTTTTTCCCAGCGCCTTCGATTCCTTCATTGGAAATAATATTACCGCCCTCACAATGTCCAAGCATTGGAGCGCATTTGTTGCAGCTATGCAATATGATGGGTATGGCTCTGGTACACTTCCTGAAAACAAGTGGATCCAACAGGTTAATGCCAGCCCGGAGTTGCAGCAACTCTTTAATAAGGATAAGTACATGTTCTTTGCTGCTACCGTGGAGCAGTTTCAAAAGCAGTTAGATGAATTGGCTATGCCGCCATCGTTAGTAGAGAATGGCTTCCTTACATTTCTCACTCCTGCAGGTACTAAAATTCCGCTTCCTCAAAGTGTTCGTGACCTGTCATTCCTTGAGACTGTCTCTGCCGATGGAGAGGACGACGTAGTTCCTGGAGCTTTGATGGGATTTAAAATAGACGGAGTAAGTTATCAGGCGCAACTACTGAATGGTACTTTTTTAGGTTATAGTTCCGGTACTAGATTCTATACCAACACTCAATCCACACCATCACACAATGTTATCCTAGGACTTCCAGCGAAGCTTCCTTCAGGATTGGTATTCCGCCTTGTTAAGTTTAATATCCCCGACGTTAAACAGCACGGCGCGGGCAGTGCCCCTGTAAAACCTGCTGAACAATATACATTTAAAAATACATCCATAGCGGAAGTTGTTTTTTCAGAAGCGCAACTAAAGGAACAATCTCTTGTAAAACCACTATTGACATATTCTCCTATCGAAACGCGAATTATTGAAAAATATGGTAAAAGATCAGAGTTCTTGCCTGCTTTCAAGGCAGCTCAACTGGGGGCCAAGTATCCTGGTTTACTTGAAGTGTACACGCAATTGTTCGACGCGTGGGAGCGTGCAACCATTCCAAGCATTCCTTATTGGGATGAGTTAGTTTACCGTTCAAAAGAGAATTCATCTGGTTCGCTTAATTACGTCGAGCTATGGAAAACTGATCCACATACTTTTTACAAAGAATTCATAAAAAGTTTTAAACGTGAGATTGTACGATGGACAAATTTTAAGAAACCAGAATTTCTAGCAAAAGTTGCAGAACCAGACTACTTAAAAAAGCTTGTCCATTGGGAAGTAAAATTGGCCCTTGACAAGTTTACTCCGGAAGATCGAAAAGCTTTAAGTGCAGAGCAACGAGCAAGGATATTGCACTTGCTTACTAGGGATATCCTGGTAGGGGGAACATACGAAGCGCCGGAGGCTTTACAATTACTGCCAATCCCCATTGAGTTCTCAATAAAGGGAAATGAAACAACGGCCCTCGATATCATTGAATCCACTCCATCGCAACAATGGAAGGACATGCTTGATAAACTTGTTGCGGTGGAAGAAACGGGTAAAAAAGCTGATCACAGATTATTGCTCCACGCGCTCGCGGAGGATTTTGATGGGCAGGAATTCGAGCGCTTCATTATGAATGTTGCCAGTTGGGTAGAGCAGACCGTTCCCAAGCCCGATGCCAATTATCATCTCAAAGCTATCGAAGAAGGAAAAGGCTTTCCACTTCACCCAGGACTCTGGGATGGAAGTGCTGTTTCCAAATCATTTAGTGATGATGGAAAAAAAGTACTGTTAAATACATCTGAAACAATTGTTACCGGGTTTCATTGGGTTCGTGGTGCTGATGGATTAGAGTATCGCCCGATTGAAGTTACAAAGCATTACAATGTTGTTGCCTCCCCCTATGAATATATTCTTGTACAGTTTAAGGAGACCTTTTATTTATCAGAGACAAAGAGATTTGAAAAGGGTGAGAGAAAGTTAATGCCGGCCATCTTCGGTTATATGATCTTTAACCGGATGAATGCAAAGCGGCTCCAACGTGCTGCAAAATTGGGGGTAGATATTGCGCTGGTGAGCGTTGGTGGCGTTGGCATGGTTGCGGAGTGGGGCACTCTTAATTTGCCTCGGCGAGCAAAGGCAGTATTCGATCTTGGTATAGGTGTAGGATCTATTATCGTTTATCAAAATGAACTTGATATTCGTCTAAAAGATACTGAGGACGGAAGAAGATTCCTGGAGCTTTGGAATATGATTCAGCTCTATTCCAATACCATGGATGCGATTGAGATCATCAGCAACCTTAATAAAGTAGCCAATAGCCTTATTGATCGTAACAAAAATCCTTCTTTGCTCGACGCTGATCGTCTTACCATACAGAAAATTGTTGATGAAATTAATGTTGAGTGCAGTCACCTTCCAATTCCCGGTGTACATCTACCTCCATCTAAATATGTTAAACTCGAAGCCCAGTTACAAAAGTTAACTTCCAAGGAGCGGGCTGCATTTGATGCGATGTTCGCTGGTAAAACTGGTCACCTTGAACGGTTTGAAGCTAAACCTGAACTTCTGAATGGATGGCTCATAGTGAAAGATGATCCATTTTTTACAGACTTTATCTTAAGTGGAGTAGCTGACCGAAATTTTGCAAGCCTGGACCAAATCACTACTTACCTTCAGAAGAATCCACACCTACGAGCATCATTATTAGCAGAATATGATGCACTGACTAAAGATGGTAAAGTAGCATGGACTCTTCGGTTAAATCAATTTGCTGATTTGCGTGCCATTGAAGAAAAATTGGCCACCCTGGATGCTAAATTACGACCTGCATTCCGTCAGCAGTATAGCGGCGAATACTTTGCCAGTGTAGTTAGTGCAGTTAATGAACGCCCTGCGTTCATCGATGCGTGGCAAATATTGCGTAGCAAAGACGCCCATTCTTCTAATTTGTTGATTAATGGTACCGCTGAAGATGTAAAGAGAAATTTTGAAGCAGTTGCCGATTACCTTCAATCAACGGGCAGAAGTGTCGATGATGTCATCAGTGAATTTAAAACCATTAATACATATGAACAACAAAAGGCATGGATTGCTAATCTAGCCACTATGGCGAGAAGTACCTTTGCAAGATTCGAAGGAAATACATTTCGTTGGCTGCAGGTGATGGAACAACAAAACTTGTTGGCAACAAAAAGTACGAAAGATGGCCTTGAGGTTATTTTCAAGACGAGTGGATATGCTGCCCCTATTGGGGAGGTGCGAACGAATGGCGCTGCAAAATTTCATATCTATCCCGCTACATCTGAATTTCGGAATTACACTGGCAAAGAATTGAAGTATGCACAGATGGACATAGATGTAACCCTTAATGGTACAGAGTTACAAAAGGCTGATGTTGGCATTGTTTGTAAGAACAATAAATGTTCAGTAGTTCCGGGTGCATGTTTTGTTAAAGGTACTTCTGTTCATACATCAACAGGACTAAAGCCTATTGAAAGTATTAAGGCAGGAGATTCTGTCTATGCATACAATGAGAAATCTAAAACCAGAACTCTTCAACCTGTAGCCAGAACGTTTACACGCGCGTTCAATAAATTAGTAAAAGTGTTTACTCGTAAAGACACACTCCTTACTACCTCTAATCACCCTTTCTTTGCCAATAATAACTGGGTGCCCGCGAAAGCGCTTAGGAAAGGATCGCAAATTCTCCTGTTATCCGGACTCCTCACGTCTGTAGACAGTGTGGCTATGGTTGATTCACTGGCAACAGTGTATAATTTTGAAGTTGCCGGGGATCATAATTATTATGTAGGTGTCAACGGGCTTTTGGTTCACAATGCTTCCGGAGGCTTATGCAGCATTTTGAGGGAAACCAAATACGAGACCCTAACACTGAAAGATGAAGTTGTTAAGAAGCTGGTTTTACTGGAGGAATCGCATCAGCGAAAGATCCTTGACTTCTTAGTCAAACACACGGATGATACCAATCTGGTACTAGATTATCCTTCACACATTGTTGCTATCGAAAATTTGTGGCCGGAGTTTAGTGATAAGAAAGCCCTTCGTACGTTGCTTGAGCAGATACCCCTTTCAAAGATTGATGAATTTGTGGCTGACACAAAATTGTTAAAGGGCCAGGCGGCACGATTGGCGGCGGATCCCTCGCAGATTAAACGCTATCTGAGGGGTACACACTGGAAACGCTTCAGGTTCCTGGAAATGGATGATGGCCTGACATTTGAAAAATTTATAGTGGAGATCGATCAAAAGTTCGTTTACCACGAATTTGGCGAATACATGCTCAAGTATGATCCGGATACCAAACGTGCTTTGCTTGTTAAGGTCGCCAACGATCCATCGATGGATGAGGTGATCGACTTCATGTTGGATGAGAATGGCTTCGTGGCAGGAAAGGGGATTGACGTAGTTGTGCAAAATCTGAAAACCATTTATGGGCTGCCGGGTGGTAAGACAGAAATTATGCTCGATGGACGAACCATTAAGCTCGATCCAAACAAGACTACCTTGCTACTGGGTCGCTATACGCCCAAGGTAGCTGGCCAGATGGGGACTAAAGAACTTTTCGAAGAACTCACCATGTTCAAGACGCGGAATTTCAGTCCACGTAAGGGCGGGGTGCAGATGTTAAACATTCCAGGCAATATCTCTAAGAAAGGAGATTGGTGGACAACCTTTAACGGTCCATATCTAAATGAGATGTTAAAGCATGATGTTAACATTTTTATGGTCACCGATCCAACGCAAGCGCAATTCCTGGTGTATAATAGTTCATTTACCACTTTTGGTAACGAAATGATTACTTTGGCAGAGTGGGGCAAGCTGGACTTTTACTTCGATCCTAATGACAACTACTACAAATTCGTAAAAAAGGGAACGAGCCCGTTCCATACAATTGATCTTGAAATTCTTACACGCAAGATTCCGCCGGACGATATAGCCGCGCTGCTCAATAATTTTCATGCAGTGTTTGGTGATACTCGCACCAGCTTTAGCTTCCTAAAAGGGATAACACCTGGAGCTCATAAAAAAATCATTGCTGTAGTCGAAGCTGGTGCAAACAGAACACATCTTCAGGATATACACAAAGTTGGTCTTAAGCTACAGGCAGCCGATGATAAAATTTCCATCACTGCTTCTTCTGGTACAATCGGTCAATTGTCTGCAACTAAGGTTGAAGTTAAAAAGTGGGTGCCTGGTGGAGTTGAACAAAGCAAGACGATTGGTGACTTTATTCTTCTTAAAACCCCAGATAATGAATTCGGTTTTGTTCTGGTAGAGTTTAACAAGCAGTTTAAGAAACTAAGCGATACTGATCGGACAACCTTCATTAATGATTTTAAGAATAGATCTCAGGAAGATATCAAAGCACTAGTTGGTGATCCAGACAAAGATTATCTTTTTGGTTGCTGGAAGTGGCTCATTCCTTCTCCCTTAAGAATTGATATGAAACACCTGGAGTTCAGCAATAATTTTTCCAGTACCTGGACGTGTAAGTATGAAGGAGGTGTAACGAAAGTGCTTAATAAAAAAGGTGAGCTTCTTGCAGAGATGACAGAAACTCACCTTAAGGGCAGAGGGGGCACCAAACCTCCTTCTGATTGGAATCCGATATTAAGTTACCATCCTCCCATGGCAAACCACATCTATGTTGTAAGCAAGGCTGGCGACTCTAAATATGATATTACTTATGAAACTGATATGATGGGTAGGGTGCATCGGGCAAAAGGTAATATGTTCGAGATTGAACGTGGTAGAAATGAAACGCAACAAGGTAATTCTGTAAGATTAAAAGATGGTATTTCAGGCACTGACCATGGAGGTCATATCTTTGCCAATACTACAAACGGGCCTGGTGAACAGATTAATTATGTTCCATGGAACGGTCTTTCAAATTCTGGCGGTGAATGGCGAGATATGGAAAAAGCAATAATGGAACTTATCAGGAAACACGGCAATTTGAAAACTGTAATAACATTTGAATATGGTAGTAACAGAAGACCGCTTAAAGCCAGGGTAGAGGCTTGGGCACCAAATGGTAAGCTTGTTTATAGTTCTCCTAATCCAATCCCTAATCCTTAATGAAGTAGTGTTTATGGAGTCTTCTCAAGATGGAGCAGTATTTAAAAAAAGGTAGGAAATGGGTTGTATTTACTTATCATACTAAGAAAGGGATGGGAAATGCAAAAAAATAGCAATAAAAACTGTCTAAGAAAATATTCCACTATTTGTATGTCGCCGTTATTTAAACCCGTCTTTACTTTTGCATTGTTCGTATTTATGCTGCATCAGAGGGTTGATGGCCAACCCCTAAAAAATACGTATGTTTATGCACCCACCTTTAATGCAGGGGCTAACAGAATGATCTTTCAAACCAATGCAAACAAATACAAGGTATGGCAACTGTATGAAAGCGCCTATGTCAAAGGTCAGTGGCAAAAGCCAATTCCTATTATTAATATCAATAACAATGGCAATACTCCACAAGCGTCGAACAACTTTCAATCAGACTTCATTGGAACACCTTGCCTAAGCTTGCACGGCGATACGCTATACTTCTCAGCAACTTTTAGCGGTGGACAAGGAGGGAAGGATTTATATTTTTCAGTGAGAGCAGATAGTACTTGGAGCAAACCTGTTAATCTTGGTAACCAGATAAACTCTGCTGCAGGTGAAGAGAGCCCTTCGATTACAGCAGACGGAAAAACAATATATTTCACCCGTCATTCATCTACCGGTAATAACAATAAAAATATATCCTGTTATAGGATTTTCTCTTCAACGAAAAATGAGCTTGGTGAATGGAGCAGACCTGTTGCGCTGCCCTCCAATATCAACCAGGGATGTGAAAAAGCACCTCGTATACTTGCAGACAATGTAACATTGGTCTTTTCTTCTTTGCGGGATGGAAGTGATAACTTTGATTTATATGTTAGTGTAAGATCAATGACGGAAGTATGGACGCAACCGAAACGAATTAGGGAGTTAAGTACAGAAAATTCAGATTACTATGTAAATGTTAATGAACCGGCCAAGCGGGTTTATTTCAATACAAGTTCAGGAAATTCGTATACATTAACTGAGTATTCAGGCATTCCCCCTTTGCTTGAACTTCAAAAGTTTTATATGCTTTCCTGCAGTCTTGTTGATTCAATTACAGGTGCGTTGTTAAAGGGAGAAATCAAATTAAGTGTTGAAAATGAAAATCACGAACTTATCAACCATTGGAGAGGAGTAACAGCATTTACAAGAAAAGTATACGGACACAATATGTTCAGGATAACAGCAGAAGCGGATGGATATGAACGGAGATCTTTTCTCATTGATCTGCAAAACAAAGAGGAATATGTAACGTTGCAGCTATCACTTCCTTCGCTACAGGCTGAAGATCCAGGATCACCTTTTGTTAAAAATTTTTCGCGCAAGTTTTTTGGAGATGAATTCGTGAAAGAAGCTCCTGATAGTCCGGTCACCCATGATACATTTCTTGCATCGAAAGGCCTAGACACAACTTTACAATCAAAATCAGAAGAGAATGAGATTAGATTTACCGAGAATATTTCATTTAACACAGGTGAATACCAGATCTCTCCGGAGATGACTGCGCGCCTAATGACGATGATTGATTTTGTTAAAAGGAATAAGAAGAAGGTTATAGAGATAGTAGGATCCGCAGATGATGTTGGATCAGAGGCATTTAATCTGCAATTGTCGAGCCTGCGCGCTGAGGCCGTAAAAAAATATCTTATAAAAATGGGTATTGATGAAAACAAAATAATTACCAAAGCCGTAGGAGAGATGCAGCCGGTTGCTCCGAATACATCAAGTGAAAATCGTGCTGCAAACAGGCGCGCCGTAGTGTCCGTTAAATAAAACATATTTATGACCCCATTCTTCCGTGTAATACTTTTAGTATTTAGCTTGATTTTTATATTCACAGTTTCATCCTATACGCAAGTGCTTCCGCAACCTCCCGCAGTGGCGGTAATGAGTAAGGCTGATAGTTCGTTTATAAAGCTACGATGGGCTGCAACCAATCCTGTGCTCTGGCAAAAGAGCAACAAATCAGGGTTTGTAGTTGAGAAGTTTTTGTTAGTTCGCAATAATAAGCTTCTGGGCAATCCGGTTAAGATCAACAGATACGAAATCAAGCTATGGCCACTTGAACGCTGGGAACCTCTGGCAAAACAGAAACGCACGGAGCGATGGGCTGCTATTGCCCTACAGGCCATTTATGGAAAGCATTTTAACGTTCAGTCTACTGGTTCCAGTCAGTTTTATACGGTAATGACAAGGGTGCAAGACCAGGAAATGCGCTACTCCTTTGCGTTAATGAGTGCAGATTATTCCTTTGAAGTAGCCCAGGCCATGGGTATAGGCCTGCAGGATAAGGATGTGAAAAAAGATGAAAAATATCTTTACAAAGTTTATTTCGCATCGACAGGTAACACGAAAACTGACACTGCTTATACCGTAGTAGGGCTTGAAGATTACATGCCACTTCCGGAGCCGCTTGAGGTCGGCGTACAATTTGGAAGCCGTGCTGCCACCATATCATGGAACACCGAGTATCATGAGCACATTTACACAGGGTATTATATTGAGCGCTCTGAAGATGGTATTCATTTTAAACAGCTTTCTGATATTCCTATTACAAGGCCTGTTAAAGAAAACCAAAGGAGTAGTGACAAAGTTATCTACAAGACGGACACATTGCCCGCAAATGGTGTAGTGTACCATTACCGCGTTGTTGGCCTCACGCCTTTTGGCGAGACAGGTCCACCTTCTAAGATTGTATCAGGCCAGGGTAAAGAAGCATTTACTGCCATGCCTGTCTTTGAGCGTCCGGTGATTCAGGGGAATAAGGTTTCTTTCCATTGGTATTTTTTTGATGAGCAGGATAAGTCACTTGTTAACATCAAGGGTTTTGATATTGAGCGGTCAATACTTTCCGAAGGCCCTTATCAACCAATTTACGCTAATAAGTTACTATCACCATCTGAGCGGGACGCAACAGATAGCTTGAAGGAAGGAACCCATTATTACAGGTTAAAGATTCTGGATAAGAATGAGAATGCGTTCTATTCTTTTGCCCAGCTTGTGCAAGCACCGGATTCCATTCCTCCGGCAATTCCTGCAAGCCTTACCGGAATTGCAGATACCTCAGGGACTGTCTCCTTACATTGGCAGAATGTAGTTGACAAAGATTTGCTGGGTTACAAGGTTTTCCGGTCTAACCATCAGCATGCAGAATACACATTGATTACCCCTTCACCCATACAGGATACGTTATATTCTGACCGCGTTGAGATAAAGACCCTTTCAGAAAAAGTTTATTACCGCGTGGTTGCCATTGATAAAAACTACAACCATTCCGAATACTCCACAGCGGTTGAAATTATCAAGCCCGACAGGATGGCACCTTCAGCACCCGTTCTCTCCCGTGCGCTTGCTGCCGGGAATACCGTTAGAATAGAATGGATAAACAGTAGTAGCAGTGATGTGGCTGAACATCATCTTTACCGGAAAGAAGAATCACAAACAAGCTGGGACCTTGTTGAGGTGGTGCCGATGACTGACCATGTTTCGGCTGCCATTGATGAAACAGTTAAATCAGGAAAAAATTATAGCTATACCATTCTTGCAGTAGATCGCAGTAAACTTGAATCGAGGCCCTCAAATGCAACTACTGTTAAAATTCCAAAAGAAGCAGTACGTCTTACGGGAATAAGATATGACTTTAAGAAGGAAACTGGGGAGTTAAAAATCACCTGGGACGGTCGGGAGGATGTAAAATATTATTGGATCTACCGATCAATCGATAATGAGTCGCTATCCTTATATAAGAAACACAACGCCGTAAACTTATTCATTGATAAAATTAGCAAACCTGGTTTGTACACCTATCGGATAAAGGTCTTTTTCAAGAATGACGAGCCTGCAATTTTTTCTGAACCGACTGTTGTAAGTGTAAAATAGTACTTGTACTCCTTCAGAGGGTAAAATGCGCTTGAACCCACGGACGCGTTTTGAACAGATACTTTGAGGTTTTTACCATGTACGCTCTGAGTTAACCCGGGATAAAAAGTTTGTATCACATTACATTCTATGGTCCGAATTGCTACAGAAAAAATGGACAAACCTTAGTAAGAAAGACTGGTAATATCGTTCGTATATACAATAGCACACATTGAGGTTTTGCTTGTAAATGACATGAGGGAACAGGAACCACTAGTGGGATGGATTTTTTATACATGAATTGAGGTAATGCAAATTTGGAAGACGATTGCAGCTTTCCATCTTGGAACTAAAGTGTTGATAACAGAGTTGCTTTACAACGTACATAAAATATGGAAGAATTATTTCAGCAGCGCTTGCTGCGGGAATTGCTTCAAATGTATCACTAGTGAAAAACGACGTGTTGTGATCTTGAATGAAGCTGTATGAATGCGAAGGTTTTTTAGTGATTCAGCGTAGTCTTGGTGCTGGATGCGGCATAGTTGATGCTGGTTTCTGGAGGTTGCTTCGGTAGCGCTTCGGTCAAGCTTCGATCGGGATTTGGCTGTTTGGGATGTGCTGCTTGATCCACAAGCATGTTTATCTACGCAGAACTCCACTTGCCATAAAAATCATCAGTTTGCCGTATTTCATCATGTAAGTTCAGTTCAAAAAAAATAATTAGCAAGTTGAATAACCTTTCAGCGTAAGTATTGGAGTAACAGGTGACCCACAGCAGGAGCAGTATTTGGTTTAAATATCATACGTATTTCTACTGATTTATTTTTTATCCACCTGCTTTGCACTTCATATTTTGTTCAATTAGTCAATTTTTATACAAATTGTCACTGATAACTACTAAAGTATGTTACCTGGCTGTTTAACGAAATAAACTACCATTTAAAGTAGAATTTTGTAATACCATTAAAAGTAAGTGATGGATTTTCTCCGCTCGTAAAGTCGTCCCTGCCTTTTAAAAGTCATTACCCCACTAGTCATTATGACAAGATTTCTACTTGTGCTCTTGTTAGCAGCATCGTTTTTCTCTTATTCGCAACCTGGTAAACTAGGTAATGCTACAATTATAGGAGCTAATACCATTGTCAATAAATATAGTACCGTAGTTTCCAATGCTTCTGCAGGATCTTCAACAATAACAGTTAATGATATCACGGCAGACCTTGGTGGACTTGCTATGGGTGATCTCATCATGATCTATCAGGTGCAGGGTGCCTCCATTCAGACGACGGATGATAATAACTATGGAGCAATACTTAATTATAACAATTCCGGGAATTACGAATACGCGTATGTTCTTTCTACCTCGGGCAATTCTATCGCTATAGCATGTAAATTAAAGAACTCATATTCTGTTGCAGGACGCTGCCAGGTAGTAAAGATCCCGCTATACAATAATCTGACAATCAATTCCGGGGCATCACTAACGGCAGCAAAATGGAATGGGACTACAGGAGGTATTCTTGCAGTTCACGTGAGTGGTACACTTACAAATAACGGAACGATAAGCGCGGCATACGTTGGTTTCAGGGGAGGTAGACGGGATAATCTGGCGGGCACTGCCGGTGCTACTATGGTAACGTTATACCGTTCACCCATGGCGGTAAACGGAGGTGAAAAGGGGGAAAGTATAGCAGGGGGACAAAGTGATTACGACGCGGCAGGTATGGGCGGTCGTTATGGAAGAGGTGCTCCTGCTAATGGTGGAGGCGGTGGTAATAGTCACAATGCAGCAGGTGGCGGAGGAGCGAACGGAAACAATGGTCTACCCTGGACAGGTGCGGGCGTAATGGATCCAAACCCTGCTTATATTGCAGCATGGCAGTTCGATCCTGACTTTGTAGCTAATGGTAATGCACTTACAAATTCTTCTGGTGGTGGTCGTGGTGGGTATACATATGGAGCAAATGATCAGAATGCTTTCCTTATTCCACTAAGTGACACGCGTTGGGGCGGTGATAATCGTAATCCTGTTGGAGGTCGAGGGGGAAGACCGCTAAACGCCGAGGTGGAGAAAAGAATATTTTTTGGTGGTGGTGGCGGTGCAGGGGATGGTAATAACAATGCTTCCAATGACGGAGGTGATGGCGGTGGAATTGTGTATATCATTGCGAATACCATTAATGGTACGGGTGTTATAACGGCCCAGGGACAAAATGGCTTTAATACATTAGCTGGACACAACGACGCCCCTGGTGGGGGAGGCGGTGGTGGTTCTATCGTTGTAAAGGCAATCAATTTTACAGGGCAAACGCTTAATGCCAATGGTGGATCCGGCGGCAATCAGTTGATCACGGGTAATGAGTCTGAGGGCTGTGGAGGCGGAGGTGGAGGTGGATTTATTGCAGTGCCTACATCTGTTGCAGGCGTGTGTGGTATTACGAATGCATATACTTACATCTATGGAACGAACGGTGTTTCAAGTTCTTCATCCATAACTGAATTTCCTCCCAATGGTGGCACGTGGGGTGCAGTCGGGCAAAATGATGTTCCTGTTTCACCTTATTTTATGGCATACACCCTTACCTGTTTAATTGATGATGATGTTGATGCCATTGACGATCCCAGTATAGATATTGATGACGACAACGATGGTATTGTTGACCGTCTTGAGAGTTTTAATAATATTGATCCATCGGCAGATCATGATAATGATCTTGCACCTAACTATGCAGATCCAAGCTTCGCTCCCTATCGGGATATTAACTGTGATGGAATCAATGATTACTTTGATTTTGATCTCGATGGTATACCCGATTTTATCGATCTTGATTCCGATAATGATGGGATAACAGATTGCATAGAAGCTGGAGGTACTGATGCTGATAGAGATGGTATAATTGATGGTTTTGTAGATGCTAATGCAGATGGACTATCTGATCAGATCGGTGCAGGACTCGTGCCTTCAGATATGGACGGCGATGGACGTTACTCTTTCCGTGATCAGGACTCCGACGGTGATGGCATCACTGATTGTGTCGAGGCAGGAGGGACAGATGCAAACAACGACGGCGTTATTGATGGGTTTACAGACACCGATAGGGACGGACTTGCCAACTCGGTTGATCCTACAACAAATCGTCTTGCACTTACGGCTTCCAATAGTTCGGGTAGTACTCCTTTATCCATCCCGGATACCGATGGGGACAGCAAAAAGAATTACCTGGATATAGATAGTGACAACGATGGGGTTTCAGACAATGTTGAAGGACAGACAACTGCGGCCTACGCAGCTCCTCTAAACATTGATTCGGATGGGGACGGAATTGCTAATTCATATGATGGAAACAACGGAGGTACACCTATTTCTCCTGTTAATACCGATGGAACTGATCAACCAGATTACCTGGATATCGATTCCGATAATGACAATGTTGCTGACGCCATAGAGGCAAATGATCACGACAGTGACGGTAACCCTTCACCTGTGCTTCCGGTTTCTGGTGACGCCGATGGTGATGGACTATTGGATGGATACGATCTTGTTAATGGTCCTGATTGTATGGCCACCGGTATGAATGGAACCGGATCATCGTCCATACTTCAAAATACAGATGGTGATGCACAACGGGATTGGCGTGATGCAGATGATGACGGAGACTGTATGCTAACAGGATCAACTGGTGTAAGTGGCGAAAACACAAACAGTAATTCCTCCTGGGCGGATGATTTTGGTCAGGGCGGCGCTCCCAAGCCTAATTACCTGTATGCAAATAATAGTATTAGGGTTACAAATGAGGATCGTTGTGGAAGTGGAAGTGTTACTTTGAATGCTTCTGCTGCAAATCCTGGAACCTTTCGTTGGTATACTGCCTTAACAGGGGGAACATTGGTGCAGACGAATACTTCAACTACGTCAGGTAGTTATACATCTCCAACGTTAACAACTTCAACGACATATTACGTTGAATTTGATAACGGTGTATGTGTAACATCAAGAAAGCCAGTAATAGCTTCTATCGTAGACGGATTAAATCCACCATCTACCGTATCCGCCTCAAGATGTAATTTTGGAACAGTAACCCTGTCGGCTTCCTATGGCACCTTGGGTACTTTTACATGGTACGATGCCGTATCCGGGGGAAATTTATTACAAACTACAACAGCGTCTCTTACCAGTAACTTTACAACACCTTCCGTTTCTTCAACCACAACGTATTACGTTCAATTCGACAATGGGTCATGTGCTACCCAACGTGTTGCTGCAACAGCCACCATTCAGAATCCCCCTGTAATAACAGTAACGGATGGATATACCTGTGGCAACACCTCTGCAACGCTTGCTGCATCTTCATCAGTTACTGGAACGTTTAATTGGTATAGTACTTCTTCCGGAGGAAGTATATTATTTACAGAGTCTGAAGTGTTGACAAGTAACTATATAACTCCTTATCTTTCTTCCAATACAACTTATTACGTTGAGTTCATATCCGCGTCTTGCAACAGTGTTCGTACGCCCGTAACGGCTCACGTTTCATCCTCCGTAACAGCTCCTGCTGTAACAAATAATACGATTTGTAGTACCGGTAGTACAACACTTTCCGCTACATCTGGTACGTCAGGTACTTTTCGTTGGTACACCGTTTCATTGGGTGGTACACCGGTAAAGACAGAAAGCGGAACATCTTCTACTTACCTCACGCAGGTCATTTCGTCTGACACCCGGTATTATGTTGAATTTAATAACGGCACATGTACAAGCATACGCGTACCAGTCTCTGCTTATGTTGTTGCAAATTCAGTAAGCGCTACAGGAGCAAGCCGTTGTGGTACTGGTTCAGTTACCCTTGCTGCCAACTCGTCTGTAAGTGGAACCTTCAATTGGTATAGTGCTGCACTGGGGGGTGTCCCTCTATTTACCAGCGCGTCGGGTGTTAAAGCTTCTAATTATGTAACTCCCAACCTATCATCAACAACAACTTATTACGTTGACTTTACATCTTCTTCACCTGCATGTGCTACAACATCTCCAAGAGTAGCTGTTACTGCTACTATTGGTGCTTCTGTAACACTGTCAGTTACGAATGCTACCTCCTGTACTCCGGGAACTGTAACATTAAATGCCTCAACAGGTGGATCAGGTACTTTCAGGTGGTACTCTGCATCTAATGGAGGAACATTGCTGCAAACGACTTCTTCAGCTACATCATCAAACTATACAACACCTTATATTACAAATACTACAGATTACTATGTGGAATTTGATAACGGCGTATGTACTGTTTCGCCGCGCAGGCTAGTTCGTGCTTCTATTATCTCGACGACAGAACTAATCGGTACAGATGATACGCGTTGTGGTAATGGATCTGTATCGCTATTGGTTTTGTCCGCGACTTCAGGGACGTTCAATTGGTATACAGCATCTTCGGGAGGTTCACCGGTATCTACATCATCATCCAACCAGACCTCACATACTTTTTCTACGCCATCATTAAGTACAACGACAACTTATTATGTTGAGCTTACATCTGGGTCATGTGTTAGTTCCCGTATCCCTGTTGTTGCCAATATTCTCCCTGCTGTTACCGCTCCAACCGCTATCAACGGGTCAAAGTGTGGGACAGGATCGGTTACACTTGCAGCCTCCAGTTCCGTTACAGGTATAATAAGATGGTATAGCGCAGCTAGCGGAGGAACACTCCTTCAAACAGATGATAATACAAATCTTTCAACTTTTGTTACGCCAAGCATATCTGCTACAACGAATTATTATGCTGAATTTAGTAACGGGGGTTATTGTACAAGTGCCCGTACATTAGTAAAAGCTACTGTAAATACAGGAACAGCGCCTGCACCACCTACTGCTAGCGACATGTCACGTTGCGGCAATGGTACTGTTGTTCTAACTGCTACCAGCTCAGGCAGCGGAATATTCCGTTGGTACTCTGCCGCCAGTGGCGGAACGCTATTACAGACAACCCTTAATGCAACAACGTCAAACTTTACAACACCGGTAATTTCGGCTACCACTGGCTACTATGTTGAATTTGATAACGGTACTTGTGTATCCAGCAGCAGAAGATTGGTTAAGGCGATCGTTAATGCATTACCTAATGCCCCTACAGCAAATGACGCCATGCGTTGTGATAACGGAACTGTCGATTTATCTGCATCATCTTCAACGGTTGGCACATTCCGCTGGTATGGTCAGGCTGCAGGTGGCATTGTACTATTTACAGCGTCAGGTGTATTGTCTTCAACATATACCACACCGGTATTGGGTACTTCAAAATTATATTATGTTGAATTTGATAATGGCACCTGTACAAGCGCACGTACTTCTGTTATGGCTACTGTTAATTCGACGCCAGCGTCTCCTTCGGTAACAAACGGATCACGATGCGGAACAGGAACTTTAGTGTTATCCGCCACATCATCAAGTAATGGAACATTTCGTTGGTACAATGCCCCAACTAATGGAACCCTTCTGGCTACAAATATATCTACGGCCTCATCTTCATTCACCACACCTTCAATATCTTCAACAACAACCTATTACGTTGAATTTGACAATGGAACTTGTACCAGTACAAGATCTTCGGTTACTGCGTCCATTATGGCATCTCCAGTTGCTCCAACCGGTGAAAATGGATTCAGGTGTAACCCCGGGACAATAGTACTAAGTGCATCATCCGCATCTACAGGAACTTTTAGATGGTATACATCGGCTACGGGAGGCGCATTACTTGAAACCGATGCTGCAACAAGTACATCTTCTTTTACTACGCCGACATTGAATAATACCGTTACATATTACGTCGAATTTGATAATGGGGTATGTGCAAGTGTAAGAACACCAGTTTACGCATCTGTTCCTGCACCAGATATAACATTAATATCTTCAACGTCATCAGGCTCCAGTGGTATCATTACTATATCCGCCTCTGTTTCTCCCGGAACATTGGAATACTCCCTTAACGGAACAACCTATCAATCGTCAAATGTCTTTTCTGGCTTAGCTAATGGAACATACACGGTTTATGTTCGTGAAGCATCCTCATTATGTACAGCTACACATGCTAATGTTATCGTTAAAAGTAATGTACCTCCAACTGTTTTAAATAAAACCACTACCGTTAATGAAGACGTTGTGTTGACAGGTGATCTTACAGATTCCGGAGATTCAGATCCTGATGGAACCTCGCTTGTGGTGAATACAGTACCCATTGTAAGTCCAGCGCATGGATTTATTACTATTTATCCAGATGGAACATATACTTACACTCCTGTTGCAAATTATTTTGGTTCTGATGCAGTAATATTTGAAGTTTGTGATAGTGGTACGCCATTACCTGTTCAATGCGTAACAAGAACTCTAACAATTACAGTCAATGCTGTTAATGATCCGGCTGTCGCCGTTAATGATGATAACACTAGCCTTGAGGATGTTCCGGTTACTTTTAATATTACAGATAATGATACTGACGTGGAGGGTACCGTTGATGCATCTACTGTTGACCTTAATTCGACACTGACTGGGATCCAAAATACTTTCACTGACGCACAGGGAATTTGGAGCGTTACTTCAACAGGAACCCTAACCTATTCTCCTACTGCAAACTTTAATGGTGTAGCGCTTATTACGTATACTGTGAGGGATAACAGTGGTGCCACTTCGAGCCCAGGAAATATTACTGTTATTGTTACTCCTGTAAATGATGAACCAAGTTTTGTAAAAGGAGCCAATCAAACAGTAAATGAGGATGCAGGTTCTCGTACCGTTACCGGTTGGGCTTCTTCAATTAATAAAGGTACAACCAATGAAAGTACGCAGACGTTGATATTTACGGTTACTAATGACAATACTGCAATATTCTCAGTACAACCTTCTATTTACGCTCCTACAGGAACGCTTACTTACACCTTGGCCGCGAATGCTTTTGGGATGGCAACAGTTACTGTAGTTTTAAAGGATGATGGAGGAACAGCGAATGGAGGGGATGATACTTTTACAACGCAGACATTTACCATTTCTGTGAATCCTGTTAATGATGAGCCTTCCTTTACCAAAGGAAGCGATCAGACAGTAAATGAAGACGCTGGAGCACAAACTGTGTCAAGTTGGGCTACTTCCCTTTCTAAAGGTCCTGCCAATGAAAGTACACAGATGCTGACATTTACATTGATCAATAATAATAATGCCTTATTTTCAGTACAGCCTGCTATTAGTTCTTCAGGCGTGCTTACATACACTCCTGCGACCAACGCCTCAGGTGTTGCAACAGTATCTGTAGTATTGAAGGATGATGGAGGAACTGCAAATGGTGGAGATGACACATATGCTACTCAAACATTTACTATTACAGTCACACCAGTTAACGATGCACCAGTAGCAGTTAATGACAGCAAGACTACCAATGAAGATGTAGCTACCACCTTAAATGTTACTACCAATGACACTGATGTCGATGGTAC
>NZ_JAHESD010000083.1 GCF_018598585.1 Chryseosolibacter indicum | reverse complement strand
TTACTGGTTCTGTCCGGGTTACCGAGACCAAAACCATGGCCGCCATTCTGGTATAGGTGAAACTCTACAGGCCGGCCCGCCTTGTACCATGAGTAGATAACGCCAAACTGACCACGGAAAAGAAAGTCATCAGTAGCTATAACGTTAAACATAGGCGGAGCATTCTTAGGCACTTCAACAGGGCCCATACCTCCGTAGATGGGACCTATGAAGTGCAATTTCATAGACTTAGAGTTAAGTGTTGCATGCATTGTGAGACCTGCTCCTGCAGAAAAGCCTATCATTCCCAAACGAGCAGTGTCGACACCCCATTCCTTAGCACGTTTCACAATCATAGCATAGGCAGCCTCTGCATCTGCAAGCTGATTGGATAAGTCCATACGTGGAAGCGTGGGCCGTACTGCATCTTTGGAACCATCGGAAGGAGGGGTCACTGCTGCAAACATTTGTTTCATTGACTCTTTAAAACCTTCAAGTGATTCAGGTGTAGGCTGTAAACGATATTTGAGCACGAATGCAGCAATGCCTTTGTCTGCTAGTGCTTGAGCAACTTCCCAGCCTTCGTTACTCATTGATAACCATCGGAAGCCACCACCAGGTGCTACAATCACGGCTGCGCCATTTGCTTTGCCTGGCTTTGGCAAAAATGGCGTAAGTGTAGCAGTGGAAATGTTCCGTGCCATTGGGTCACCCCACTGGCGGAACCAGGTTTCAGGCGCAGTTTGGCCTTCAACACGGCCTGTGCCCAGTGGAATAGCGTTCGGTTCAGCAGGGGCTTGGAGCGGATAGATGGTACCATCCTGCCCGAAGACAACTGTAGAAACTAGAAGGAGGCAAGCCAGAAAGGCTCTTTTAGTGATGTTGCTAATTGTAATTGACATAAGAATGTTTGGGTAAGTTTGTAATACTATAAAGTACGATATCAAAAATCGTCTTTTGGTCGCTTCACTAAAGTAATAAATGTATCAGAAAAATCACTTAGGACGTCATCATTTTTACAGTTACTGATCACGCTTTAAACAGGCAATAAATGAACACTGCTAATTTCCGATAGTCTGAATACAGAATACATTTCGCTTCGGCAGGCCATCATTGTACTGATGTATATACTTCAACTTCTGATCATGTTGTTATGACTACCTCAATAAATTGGTGTTGTTAGGATGCCATTGAAAGGAGTCATTGCTGTTAAATACTTTGATGGGAGTTGTTTTAATGAACATTATTATCGTAGAGCAATTTGCAACGTTCAGGTTAACCGCAAATTTCATAAATGGAAAAAATAGGTGTGCAAGAAGATAAGGCTGTCATTCAATTGATGGCATTTATTTTTTGATCCAACGCCAAAAATAACCACTCATATGAAAAATTATATTTCATCTGCCGTTTTAGCATGCATAGTGCTTGCTATGGTAAGTTGTTCTGAAGACAAAGTAGTTCCGCAGACGGAAGACGCTGTAATTTCTATTAACTCTCATCAAGATAGTGCCGTCGATTATGACTATGAAACTTTATCCAACGGTACAGTAAGGTTCAGTTTTGAGAATAACACCGGCCACGCAATAACGGGGGAATTGATTCGTATAGGAGGTACCTTTGAAAATGGAATTATCCTTACAGATTTTGCAGTACCAGCTGATGGTACATATTCTTACGTTGACGACAACGTTTGGCCAGGGAAAACTTATCAGTACATTTTTTCTTATAGTACAGCAGGATCAAGTGGGTATATATGGTTTACCGATGAAGTTATTCCAGTATCTGATATTCCCGCGCTTGGGCATTTCACAATCATTGCGCCGTCAGTTGATGACGTATACGACTTGGTAACTGACGGATATACTGTTACTCTGGGAGGTGCAAATATTGGAGTCGAAGCAAATGCAGATAAAACTCGTTCTGTAATTTTTTATTTAAATGGAAAGAAATTTAAAGATAATGCCGCGCCCTTTGCACTCTTCGGCGATGACAATGGCGACTATCATAGGGGTAGGTTGAAGAACGGAACATATACGTTAATGGCAATAGCCTATCCGAAGAAAAACGGCAAAGGCGTTCCAGGCGATACCGCTACTGTAAATTTTAACGTAAACAACATTTACCAGGATGGACAATAGATGTAAACCATAAGTTGGATTTCAAATTATCAAAGCCTGCCTTAGCGCAGGCTTTTTTGTTTTTAAAGCTAAGCGTCACAGTATTTTTTCAGATTAGTCAAAATTTAAGGACTTAATATTTTACTTTTTCATCGAAGTAAAAAGTAGCATATAACTCATAACAGGCCATTTGAAACAGATATAAAGACAGCACAGAATAGAGGACCTTGTTCTACGCGTGATAGTTTTCGGCAAAACCTTTATCTTGCCCTTACTATGATGAACTTGAAGGAATATTACGACAAAGATTTTAGTAACTGTGTTAAGGTTCATATGCGCGCTGATATGAACGGAGTTTTCGTTTACGGAGCGATTTTATATGATTTTACCGCCTTTACTGCGTTCACTGCATTTTATGTGTCAGAAACTGATTATCATCTCCCGTTCTTTAAAGAGCTGCTCGAACAATTGGAGTACGGCAAGACTGAGTTTCAGTTTAACAACGACGTTACATTTCCTAAAGACTTTCCTGGTGAGTTTGAGACATCGGGTCCTTTTGATTTTAAGCTAAAGGCCAGGTTTTATGGAGACACGGACTGGCTAGACAAAGACAGGATCAAGTCGTCGACAAGAGTATTCATCTACTCGGAAACCGACCTGCATGATAATGAAATAGCAGAGCTAAAGGAACATGCAACTACATTGGGTCACAACCTCCAGTTTCGATCGAAGAAATTTATGATGGAGCGAAGGAAGCGAGAGATAACAGTCAGCCTTAATTAGGGCTGTGGCTAGGACATGTGGGGCTGAAGCATAGTTGCGCCTTGATTTTTTTGATTACTTTTTTCATCTAAGAAAAAAAGTGGCATAAAAAGAAATTTGAAATTGTCATTAGATAGGAGAAATGGCAAACAGGAACTTCCGACAACTGCATTTAATGGTATATAATGCAAGGCGTCAGTATCTATTCTCTTTAATAAAGTCTTTTTTGGAGCAGATTAGTTATAATCTGCTCCGGTAAAGACTTTCAAATACTCATTTGCAAACATTTATTTTGATACAATCTAAATATCTGCCTGCAACATAGATACTAGTCGATAGCGATACTGGCAATACCGCGCTCCAGCGCGTGTTCTTTAAGACCAGGCACCTTTAAACCTTCTGCACGAAAAACAGTTACATCAGTCATCCCTAATAGGCCTAGGAATGTGCGGAGATAGGGTGCTACAAAATCGTTGTGCTTAGAAGGACCTTCCGAATATACACCACCTGATGACATCGCCACATACACCTTCTTGCCCGATACCAACCCAACAGGACCATTTTCATTGTAGGTAAAAGTTATTCCTGCACGCGTAATATGGTCAATCCACGACTTAAGTGAGGTATGTATCGTGTAATTATAAAGCGGGGCTCCAATAACAATAATATCAGACGCCATTAATTGTTTCACAGCTTCGTCCGAGTATCGTAATGACTCCCTTGCTTCAGCAGTCAATTGGTCACCAGGTGTAAACATAGATTGAACAGTGGCAGGGGTAAGATGTGGAATGTTCAAATCCACCAGGTCAACTTCTTCAACAATACTTCCAGGATATTTTTCAATCACTTTTTCAATAATGGCATTGCCAAGCTTTTTGCTATAAGATTGATCTCCCTGAAGGCTCGAATTTAAATGTAGGATACGTTTCATAAACAGTTAATTAGATGTTATCAAGTACATATGCAGCGCGCGCCTTGATCCATTGTAATTACAGGTAGTGTTGGCGTAGAAACTTTTCCAAACCTTATCGGAACAACTACCTGCTTTTATCAATAGCCAGATCAAAAGTAGTTGAGGTAGCTATACAAAAGATAGTACTTACCTAAAGGAAAGCGATTACGTTCAGGAAAGTGCCTAACTTTGAAGAATGAAGATTGATAACAATATTATTACTAAGGAAGCGTGCGAAACTTCTCTTAAGTATGTATCTGATGCACTGTATGTGCTAGGAGGAAAGTGGAAGTTACCGTTAATACTATGCTTGGTACGGTCGTCGAAACGATTTAAGGAAATTCAAAATGAGCTAAATGGTATATCGCCAAAGATATTGGCTAATGAGCTAAAAGATCTGGAGCAAAATGAATTCATCAAGCGCAGCGTATATCCTACTACACCGGTCACAATCATTTACGAGGCAACTGAATATAGTCATACTTTAAGAAACGTGTTGCGTGAGTTAAGTGCATGGGGATGGCAACACAGAGAACGAATTATGAAAAGTATGGTCAGGTAAGTTGCGGATATTCTTTTATAGAAAGTAAGCACAAATTATTGGTAATTATACAAAATGAATAGACTCTTTCTTTGACTGACTAGGGTATACTGACGACGGAGCTACGACGGAGGAAGGACGGAGCTAGAGTCAGGTTCGCTTGAAGGACCTGAAAAAATGTCAGTATATAGAAGACTTAGATAACAATTCTGCATCCTTTTGATTCTCATTCAGTTAATTTTCTTCTTTTGTGACAGCTTAAAAAAGCGTTAAGTTTATGGTTTGAAAAATCCGTATGGCTGAACTTGAAGTTGTTAAACACACCAAAAAAGTATATCATATATTTGGTAACGATAGTCCCGTGTTTGAAAAAGTTAAAGAGTTTGTAATAGAAATTTTGATTATCGTTTTTGCAGTAAGCATTACAATTTGGTTTCACGACCTTGCCGAACATCGCCACCAGCAAAAAGAAGTAAAAGGTTTTTTGGTGGGATTGAAAAATGATCTTGCTAATGATTTAAAGGAAATACGGTCAGACCGGCAGGGATATCAATATCAGCAGGCCGCTTTTAAGTTTTTCCGTGAAATGAATCCAGACGCTCCAGGTACTGTAGATAGCCTTGAAAAATACACAAATGCAATCTTTAATAAAGTCGAACTGGTTCAAAACAACGGACGTTTTGAGGGATTCAAGTCCTCAGGTAAGATTGGAAATATTGAAGACAAAAAACTACAGAACGACATTCTTGACCTTTACCAGGAACTCATTCCATCGTTGCTCAGTACCACCCAACTGTACAACAATCAAAAAGACAGGTTAATTATTCTTATTGAAGAAAAAGCACGTTTTGATCAAGCACTAAAAAGAATGGATATTACCGAAGTGATGGAGCTCGATCAGGCAAAAATAATTTCATCCTCCCTGATGTTTTTCCCTGCAGAAATAGTCAACCGCTACGATCTGTGTATCGCACGCATGAATGAGATTGTAAAGACAATAGATGAGACATACGGCGAATAGAAGTATGCAATAAGTTGAGCCTTTCAGACACTAACGTGATTGTTGAGAGCATCAGGAATCCTGATAATTACAAAACGACATTTTTAATCTCATCTTTATAATGGCTCTAAGTAGGCGGCACAAAATTGCGCGAGGTCCTGTTGTACCATGTTATATAGCGAGCAAAATGCAATGGCAGCACGAAGTCCTTTTTTGTGTTGCTTTTTCTTTTTAAAGAATAGAGTGATATAGTGGTGGTACGCTAAAAGTTAGACCACCACGTCTTTCATAGACATGTATTTATGATAAGCCAATAATCCTTCTGGTGGTTTCGAATATCCTTGCCTTTACGTTCAAATGTAAAGAAGACTTATCCTCGTTTTTCTTTTTGTTTAACGGTCTTCAAGTCGTTGTTCTTAATTCCTTCCATTGATAAGAAAGTGTTAAACAAAGCATGGCCTCTATAACTATTTCTATTGTTCGTCCAAACAATACGTGTTTAACCTTGTTCTTCATTTCATAAACAAAAAAATCAAACAATATGAAAAGCAACTTTAGATACTTACTCATTGCTGTGGTAAGTGCTTCATTGGCGCTTACCAGCTGTGACGATGACGACGACAATGGTCCATCACAAAACATAGTTCAATTGGCACAAGCTAATACGAACCTCTCAACTCTAGAAGATGCGTTAGAAAGGTTTCCGGATATCGTTACAACTTTATCCGGTTCAGAGTTTACAGTCTTTGCTCCTTCAAATAGTGCATTGGAAGAATTATTGGAAGCTGTCGGGCAATCTAGTCTTAATGATATTCCTGATGATGTGCTCAGAGAGATTTTAGAATACCACGTAGTGTCCGGCTCAACTCGTTCCAATGAATTATCAAATGGAAATGTAACCACAGTGGGAGGCGAAGCAATTGCTGTAACTACTTCAGGTGGTGTTAAATTGAATGGTAGCACGTCTGTTACAACTGCAGATGTAAGTGCTTCAAATGGTGTAGTTCATATCATTGATAAGGTACTTGTTCCTCCTTCCATACAACCGATTATCGGAACGGTTGTAGCACCAGCTTACTTCAATAAACAATTTACAACGTTGATAGCCGCAGTGAAAGCTGCATCTCCATCTATTCTAACCACGTTGTTGAGTAGTGAAGAAAAAACGCTGTTTGCACCAACTAACGATGCATTTACGGCTGCGGGTATAACAACGTTGCCCAATCAATCGACCTTAAATGCAGTTCTTGCCTACCACGTAATGGGCAGTATGGTAACATCATCTGCGATTCCTACTGGCTCATCAGAAGCAGAAACACTTGGAGGTAACATTTACTTGAGTAAGAATACTAGCGGAGTATTTATTAATGGAACATCAAAGGTGACTAAGACTGATATCCAGGCAACGAATGGGGTGGTTCATGTAATAGACAGAGTACTGATACCTCCATCTGAAACCATTGCTGAAATCGCGACGAGACTTTCAACTGCCAGCCAACCACAATTCACACAACTCGTTGCTGCCTTAGCGAGAACACAAGGTGAAGGAGCAAACGATCTTCTCGCTGCGGCTGCATCATCCACAAGTAATCTTACCGTTTTTGCGCCTACAGACGCAGCCTTTCAGGAACTATATGCAGCATTAGGAGTAACAAGCATAAATGAAATTCCTTTGAACACACTTGTCGCAGTCTTAAAGCATCATATTGTTGGCGGGCGTCTGTTTTCTAGTGATTTGACAACAGGTTCTGTTGAAACATTAAATGGAAATGTTTCTGTTAACGTCACTGCTAACCCGCCTACTGTTACAGGTAGCTCAGGGGCATCAAACGTAGCAAATCTTCAGGCATCACTTCTGAATATTCATGCAACGAATGGAGTTATACATGTAATTGATAAAGTACTTTTGCCTCAATAGGGTAGGAGAGTAAGTAGAACAAGAAAACGCAGATAATTATAAATAAATGTATAGAGCCCGCATTACCGGGCTCTATAGTCTTTACTATCAAAGGGAAACAAGCTCGCAGCTTTACTACCCTGTGTTTCACCAGAGTGTATTACGAGTTTGTCAGGTTGATTTATTTACTGATTCAGTTTGTAAGAGAATTGTGTAAGCATTGCAGATTAAATATTTACCACTTCTGGTAAATCATAATAAACGCTTGGCTTAGTTGACTTCGTGTTAGAAGTCATTGTTTTGTAATCCTCAATAGCTTGAAGGATAATCTGTTGAGCCACTTTCGCATTTTGAAACTCTTCAACACGAACTGTTTTATTTTCCAACTTCTTATATTCTTCGAAGAAATGTCTGATCTCCTCCATAAACATCGCTGGTAGTTTACTGATGTCATCAATATGATTTACACTGATGTCATCTGCAGCTACTGCAATGATTTTATCATCGGCTTCTCCGCCATCAATCATGCGCATCACACCAATTACACGTGCCGGAACGATACAAAGCGGAACGATCTGGACCTGAGATAAAATCAGAATATCCAACGGATCTTTGTCGTCACAATACGTCTGCGGAATAAAACCATAGTTTGCTGGGTAGTATACAGAAGAATATAAGACCCTATCCAGTTTAAGCAGTCCACTTTCTTTATCAAGTTCGTATTTAGCTCTGCTGCCTTTTGGGATTTCAATGATACCATTTACAATTTCCGGAGCCTCTTTACCAAAGCTCACGCCATGCCAGGGATTAAAGTTCATAATTAAAAGTTACGCTGTCTCCTTTTAAAAACTTATACCCGCTGACGGTAACGATTGCTGATTGTAGAAATGTTTACTTCTCGCAACAATCAGAGCAGGATCGCTTACTCAATACAGACACTACGTTTAGATGTAGCAATTTCAAGTTAATTGATAGCGGAAATAGTAGCCTGTCTTCCTACAGCCTTCCACATACCATTACGCTTCACCCAGATATTGGTAAAACGCCTGATGACGATTTTGCCCGCATTATCTGTCTTGCCCTTTGGTTGAATTTCTTCTCGCCCCATCACAATAGCCGTGTTCTCTACAATCGATATTTTTTCAATCACCCGCTCAAAACTTTCATAATCAATCTTTCCTGCCCTCAGTAAGCCAGCAACTTCTTGCCGGGTTACAACAAGATTGGCCGGATTGTTAACAATGAATTCGGGAGCCCATAATTTTTGAAACAGGGTTACTGTGTCTCCTTTAAGAATGGCATCTGTCTCAGCCTGTTCAAGTTTTCGGATTTCCATCTCACTTTTGCTTTGCGCGAGAATATTCGCAGAGATGATAATACCGCCTATTACTGAAAATAGTTTTCGTAAGGTTATCATAGCTTTATGTTTTATAGCTCAAAAGTGCAATTTTACAGCAAACCGTGAGGTGTAAAAAAACGACAATCTTAAACGAGATTCAGTTGACGATGGATGCTGTAGGCTTCTTCTTGTGCTAATTGTGAAGGAGTACTTCCTGCTAATTGTTTAAAATCTTTAATTAAATGCGATAGATCTGAATAGCCACAAGTAAGGGCAATGGTAAACCAGCTCAAACTTGGATTCTTTTCTTTGATGCTAAAGGCTTTGTTAAAGCGAACAATTCGATGATACAACATCGGACTCACGCCAATGCGTTCATCATACTTTCGCTCTAACTGGCGAACGGATAGACATGCCTGAGAGGCTACCCAGTCTATGGATTGAAACGGATTTCCAGCATCAAGCATTTTTAAGACTTTATCAAAAGGGAGCAAAGGTTTTGCCTTGCTGGTTCTACTAATCAGAAAACGATCCACAACACCCACCATCTGTTCGTAGGTGATTGCATTCGCTAATTGATCATTAACATGCCTGACTCCAGGAATGACCGCATCTGCATCCACATAGTCGTTTCCAAGCTTGCGAAGAGGCGTACCAAAGAGTCTGAAAAGTCCTCCAGGTTGAAAAACCACTTTCAGCATAACGTAATCTTCATCAAACTTCAAATCGTATACAGAAGTCTGCTGCCGTGATAAATAACTAAAGCTCCTTCGTTGCTGTCTTTCTGTATCTCGGTTAAGGCCTGTAACGCGTCCTCGCGGATCAAAAGTTAAGCACTGCTCTGCATGGGGAAAATACACTTTAGTAGGTGGAATAGATCTCCCCCTCAGGTCAAAATGTAATAGGTGGTAGAACTTCACATACTCATTAAGGAGTGGTGAAGGCGCGTACAATTTATAGATCATGCTAATACTTAGCTAAGTGTATTAATTAGATCTGAAGGTACTCATATTAATCGTCCTGTACGAGTTAATATGTTTGTAAATATCACTACCAAGAAAAATGATTTAGCCGATTGATTCATTAATCGAGACTCGGCTGGCAGTTTTGTCTTGCTTTATCGCCTTTCAAAAGACGAAACTTCTTTATTGTTACAACCCGCAAAGCACATCGGTGTTTGTGCTGAGCGATAGTGTATTGAAGGCGCATTTGGATTTCCCATTTGGATGCGAGGAAGCTCATATTCTCCCGGCGGAAGCTGTCGTTTCGGAACCTTCAATGACAACTTTTATTAACCCATTGTCTTTACTGTTACACCCTCTCAATCTAATCGTAGGCTTGCGTTAGCTAATACAATTATGAAAATCAATGATTTTTTACAAGCACGCCAATTTGCAATATGCTTAGTTGCGTTGTAAACGAATAAATCATGAAACAGTACATGTTAGTAATAGCTTTCCTTTTAACTACGAAAGCTTGTTTTAGTCAACTTAATAAAAACAACAAATCAATGGAAACATCATCACTTAAACAGTTTAGCTTATTGGTACGCGTTCCAATTAACTATACTCGTGAACAAGTAAAGGCAGCAACGCCCCTTTGGGATAACCTTCTGAAGAAATGGGAAGAAAGCGGGGTATACGTGCTAAGCTTTGCCTTTCCCGGAGAAAGTTCAGTAGTAAGTGCAGGAGAAGAAATAAAGATTGGGTGGATTGTATCAGATGGGCTACGGGTTGTTAGTAATATCGTATTGCAAGCGCCATCCATTCAAGAAGCATGCGAGCTTGCTAGAGAATGCCCTGTGTTAAAGTACGGGGGAAACGTTGAAGTAAGAGAGATTCCCCTCAAACTCGACGTTACATTGCATTAATACAACGAAGTAGTGCTTTGTTAACATAGTGCTTTCATACCCTGTCACTACGAAGCCGTCTAACATGTCATAGTGGATACAGATGTCGTAAAATGAACGCAGATTGTCGCAACAACACCCCTGGCATTTCATGTTAAAGATGGATGTTTGTAGTAATACTATAAATCAGAAATTCTATGAAAAAATTACTTCCGGTTTTCGCTTTGTTTGTAGTCACGCATGCATTTAGCCAGGGCCAGTTTCAAATGGAGTCTGTTGGATCACTAACTTTTGTATCAGGGCATGTTAAGCAGCTTGCGGCAGCAATTCCTGCAGAGAAATATGCGTACAAGCCGCAGGATGGTGTTCGCTCCATTGCAGAGGTTTGTGCTCATATTATATCAGCCAACTATTTCTTCGGGTCTAAACTTGGTGCTAAAATTCCGACCGATGTAAAAATGGAAACAATAGAAAAGGATCTGAAAACAAAAGATGTCATTGAAAAAGAGTTGACACGCTCATATGAGGTTCTCATTAGTGCCATCAAAAATACAAAAGATGCGTCGTTAAGCAGTAAGGTCGAGTTTCCCTTTCCAGGCGAATTTACGAATATGACTACCATTCTTATTTCTTTAGGGCACTCTAACGAGCACCTTGGGCAGTTAATTGCCTATGCCAGAATGAATAATGTAACACCACCGTGGAGCGAGACGAAATAAGCATGGAGTCTCCTATAAATTGTAACGTCACACATTAAATTGTGTGACTTCTTACATTATATATTGTAATCTTATCAGTTATTGCAAAAAATGGTGGGAATTTAAATATGTTGCTTCATGCGACAGCGTTCTGATCAATTATATATTGCCTGTTGTAGCTCAATAAGTAAATTCTTTCATTATTCTTTGTTATGATCAAGTCTTCACCTTTGCTTTGTCTCCTCTGGCACTACAAATGTCTTTTAGCAGCGCTACGTAGTTTTTTGGTGAAAGATTTACGAAATGCTGAAAGTCGTGAATGAGCTGGCTCTGGTCATAATATCCAAAGCGTTCAACGACATCAGCCCAATCTATGTTTTCCGACATTACAGCCTTTGACTGAACAAAGGCTATAGCTTTCATAAAACGCTGATAGCGGGCCATCTCCTTTGCGGTGTAGCCCAAAAACTTCTTGTATTTCAATTGCACGGACCGTTCGCTTAATGAAGTTTCATTTGCTACTGCTTTTACTACACTATATGCCGAACTATTGTATTCCATGCTCAGGATCTTCTCTACGGTATCATCCTTTTGTCTAAGGTACTGCCTGGAAAAGTCAAGCAGAAAATGAAGACGCTGCTCAACTGAAGGAAGATCTTTCATACATTGCCACACTGCGCTGAAGCAATTCTCCCCAAGTAAAAGATCGGGGTGAAGGGCCAGAAATTCATTGCTTGCTGTGGTAAAGAAACGGTAAAAGCTATCGCCAATAAAGTTGGCCACCAACAGTTCTGCGTGCGGTGGTAACGTGTAATTAATGGTCTTTTTAATTGGACCTACCACTAGACAACTTTCAATTACAATTTCATTGCCCACGCTTGAAGAAGCGATAACAGGCGGACCGAAGTTAAAAACAAGCATGATTTGAAAGGAGGGAAGTAACGTTTTCTGAACCGCTTGTAAGGAGTGATTTTCAGCAATATAAAAGTGTGAGAAGACATCCTTAAACTCATCAGGAACAGATATTCGTTCACTTCTTATGTACTGATTTGCTTCGTTTATCATTTTTCACAAGTTATCAAGCGAGGGGTAGCTAATAAATGTATTCAATTACTTCCCAAGTATCCCTCATTTCGTTTTGTTACAATTTTATATTTTCCCTAGCTATGAGCTTTGTGTCATTACATAATATTAAAACATATTCTTTTATGACACAGACAAAGAAAGCATCAATCTTTATTACTGGCGCTACAGGCAATGTCGGTTCGCTGCTTGTGCAGGCCTTAATTTCAAAAAAAGTGCCCTTCAAGATGCTTATACGCGAGAGCTCACGTAATTTAATCGTGGATAACAATTTTACTGAAGTAGTTTATGGCGATCTGCGCAAATCAGAAAGTTTTGAACATCACCTCCAGGGTGTAGAAAAAGCGTTTTTGCTCACCAATTCCTCTGAGGAGGCCGAGCAGATACAATTAAATTTTGTAAAAGCAGCAAAACGCGCTGGCGTTAAGCACATTGTAAAGCTTTCTCAATATTCAGCGGCTCCCCATTCTCCGGTTCGTTTTCTTCGTTATCACGCTGCTGTTGAAAAGGCTATTAAGGAACAGGGATTAGCATTTACCTTCTTAAGACCTAACTTATATATGCAAGCGTTGTTGTCACTCCGCAAGAGCATTGTTAATGATGGGAAGTTTTTCGCAGCGGTTGGGAATGCTCCAATCAGTGCTGTTGATATCCGTGATATTGCGAATGTCGCAGCACAGGTGCTAACAAACGCGGGTCATGAAAACAAGATCTACAACATCACAGGTCCGGAAGCTTTAACGCATTACCAAATGGCGGCTTTCTTTTCTGAAGCGTTAGAGAAGGATGTACATTTTATTGATGTGTCTCCTGATGATATGAGACGTGCTTTAAATAAAGCACATTTCCCTTCCTGGCAGGTAGAGGGCCTGCTCGAAGATTACGCCCACTACGCCCGGGGAGAGGCGGCTGAAATAAGTTCCGCTGTAGAAGATGTAACGGGCGCAAAGCCACACAGCTTCCGTGATTTTTGTCATGATTACAGTGCGCTTTTCAGGCAAATTTGAAATCACACAAATGGAGTGACTCTACCCTTCCTTTACTTGGAAACTAACCTGTAGAATGTATAAGTCCCGGCTTTAAATGTATAAGTCATTGGTACTGTAACGGGCGACCTTTGAATAAAAATACAATTTATGAGCACAGCAAAACATCAATCGAAAATTGCCCTGGTTACAGGTGGTAGCAGGGGTATTGGCAAAAGCATCGCTTTAAACATTGCAAAACGTGGGGTAGATGTTATCCTGACGTACAATAATAATCCAGAACAAGGCCATGCAGTTGCCAATGAAATTAACAACAACGGAGGAAAGGCTGTTGCATTAAAACTTGACACAGCAGAGGTAGGTTCTTTTGGTGATTTCGTAAGTCATGTATCAGACCTGCTTAAAAAAACATGGGATCGCGAAAACTTCGATTACCTTGTGAATAATGCCGGTATTGCACAGCGAACCCTTATTAAGGACACCACCGAAGAGGTGTTCGACCAGCTTGTAAACGTAAACTTTAAAGGTGTATTCTTTCTAACACAGAAGCTGATTCCTTTGATTGTCGACGGAGGCCATGTCATTAACATCTCTTCTGCGCTTGCACGATTCTCCCTTCCCGGAGTAGCAGTTTATGGAGCGCTTAAGGCTGCAGTAGAAGGATTGACAAGGTATTTCGCTAAGGAGTATGCCGATAGAAAAATCCGTGTAAATACCGTTGCACCGGGGGCGATCGATACTGAATTTGGTGGAGGAAAGGGCGACGAAAGCCATCGTCAGCAAATTGCAGCCATGACGGCACTTGGTCGTTTGGGAGAAGCTAATGACATTGGTCTTTTTGTTGCATCATTGCTTTCAGATGATAGCCGTTTTGTAAACGCACAACGTATTGAAGTTGGTGGTGGAATTTTTATCTGATAAGTTTACGGGCACGGCGTTGCCCGTGAACTTACATTTATGGATCAGAAGGTTAATTAGAACATAAAATCATGGGATATACAGATATTAAATCTATTTCTGAGTTGCATGACTTTTTTCGATATGATAAACCGGTCCATCCTCAGATAACGGTGGTAGACTTAGCAAAAGTTGATCGTTCTCACAGAGAGCCGGGAGCGTCATACCGATTGGGTTTATACGGCATCGCCTGCAAAAGAATTGAAGGCTCCTTCGGATATGGGCGTACCCATTACGATTTCTCCGAAGGCACACTCATGTTCACATCACCTTACCAGGTATTAACGCCAGGGGCAGAAAACAAGGTGGAAGGTTGGGCTATTTATATTCATCCTGATTTTTTGAATGCAAGCGTTAAAGGACATAAACTGACGGAGTATACATTTTTTGGCTACGATGCAAATGAGGCATTGCATATTTCTGAGGCAGAGAAAAATGTTCTCGAAAATTGTGTTATGAATATCCAGACTGAGATAGCGATGAACCTGGATAAACATTCTTATGACCTAATCATAACGAACCTTGAATTGTTGTTATCGTATTGCTCACGTTTCTATGGACGTCAGTTTTTAACAAGAGTAACCGCGAGCAATGATATTGTAGCGAGATTCGATAGCCTTTTAAATGATTACTTCTCTCGTGATTCTCTTATAGAAGCCGGAGTACCCGATGTAAAATATTTTGCCTCTCAATTAAATGTATCTGCCAACTACCTTTCTGATCTACTCAGTAAATACACAGGCAAACCTACATTGGAACACATCCATTTAAAATTGGTTGACAAAGCAAAAGCATTGTTGTGGAGTACAGAGAACTCAATCAGTGAAATCGCGTATGATCTCGGTTTTGAGCATCCCTCTCATTTTACAAAACTCTTTAAGAATAGAACAGGCATGTCTCCCAAAGAGTTTAGAAGCATTGCCTGAACATCAAATTAAAGATGTACTTTTAAATATCAAAACTCAAAAATAAATCCGATGGTTGGCAGAATCGTACCTGCCTCATCTTTTAGAATCTTAGGAATGGCGTTAGCGCCATCCTGCCTGATGGGCTGACCATCAGTGGTTATAAAATCTGTATTATCTGCATTACGTTCAAAAGTATAACTTAATACTCCTGTTTCACTGAAGTTGGTGATGTTTTGGATATCAATAAACACATCCAGCGAAAGTTTGTTGAAATTCCATTTCTTGTCAACCCTGAAATCAAACTGTCTGAATGCGCCCAGGCGTTGTGAGTTTACCAGGTTATAATCCAATACACCTTCGCCGATGGTAAGGTAGTTCTGCCTGGAAGCATCAAGGTCAAATGGCGTATACGGAGATCTGCCAGCATAACGGAACTTCAGACCCAGTTCCCAGTTTCTTTTTAACTTATGACCAAAAATTGCTGACACCAGATTTCGGTTATCCCATGATGAAGGTCGGAACACGTTGTCAACTCCAGTGAATTCACTTTTGAAGAAAGTATAAGAGATTGTAAAATAGGAATTGCGCGTTAGCTTTTGTTGGGCAAACAATTCCAAGCCATAAGCTCGTCCTTTGCCTGTGCTTTGAACAGGTTCAGCACCTATCTGTCCGAACTCGATACCCGTATTGGCTATTGAAATTCCATTTCGAATGGATACCGGATAGTTGTCGTAGTGTTTGAGAAATCCTTCCAGGGTAAAACGTAAACTTGGCAACGGCAGAAATTCCAGGCCAGCCACGTAATGAGTAGATTCAATGTACTTCGCATTTTTGTTGCCCCAAAGGCCTTCATCTTTAAAGCCTAAAGTAGTGTAAACCGGAAGCTTGTAGTACCTTCCCAGCGAAGCATTAATATTCCATTTTTCACTGAGTGAATATGAAAGCCCAACTCTTGGTGATAATGTTTTAGAAGGATCATCACCCGAAGTTAAAAACGAATTGACATCTGACCGGATACCAGCACTTACACGAAAAGCGCCAAAAGATCTGGATAGCTGAGCGAAGAGTCCTGCTTTAATAAAGCTAAGATCAGCATTATATTGATACAAAAGCGGCGGTTGTATAACAGTACCTTCGCTATCTGTAATTTCTTTCCCGAGAACATTGAAAACATTATTGCTGAATCGGACAAGCTGACCAACGCCACCAATACTGTATTTCCAATTGTTCACGGTCCTACTGATGTCAAATCTGATCTTGTTTTCTGCTTCAACAGACCTGACTCTTAACGTGCGCTGCGATTCGTCGGGTTGTGTTGCATCTTCAAATTTATCAAGTCTGTTGTCGAGAACATTTCTGCTTACAGAAAAGTTAATGACTCCTTTGTTAATAAGATGTGTAAGTGAAACACCAATAGTATAACTATCCTGATTAATCAATGGATTTGAACGGATCACATATACATCCTCCGGTGTGCTTTCCTTGGGTACAGCAAATGAGAAACGATCAATAGCCCCGACACCCAAGGTAGACAAAGTAGTCTTAGAACTAAGCTTATGAGTTATTTTATACTGAAAATCCCAGTAGTTAGGCCGGATAGGCAAATCGATGAGGTCGAACAGGAATTCCAGGTATGACCTTCGTGCTGAAGCAAGAAAGGTAGTGTTTTTCGATATAGGTCCATCGAAAGTAGCGGCAAGCTCAGTACCACTAAGTCTTATATTCCCTTGCAGCCTCTCCGGGTTTCCATCCTTCTGTTTAAATTGTAATACAGACGAAAGCACATTATCATATCGCGCTTCGAAGGCACTCGTACTCAATGTTACATCTTCAATAAAGGACACATTTAAAATACCCTGTGGACCACCTGCGCTGCCTTGGGTAGAGAAATGGTTAATAATTGGTATTTCAATGCCATCAAGGTAATAGACATTTTCATTCGGAGCACCACCACGTATGATAATATCATTACGGAAGCTTGACGTGCCTGTTGCACCGCCAATGCCTGGCAGCGCTTGGATAACACGTGATATATCAAAGTTTCCGCCTGGGTTACTTCTGATCTCTTCCGTAGTAAGGCGTTGTATAGATAGCGGAGTTTCAATGGTTGCCGCATCTGCCGATTTAAGCCCTTCAACAACAACTTCATTTAATGTAGTTTGCTCTTCTTCAAGTTCAAAGTTAATGGTGCTTACATTACCCGATGTAAGAAGCACGTTGAATTTCGTTTGTGATCTGAAGCCAACAAAGGTTGCTGTTATAGTATAGTTTCCGGGCTGCGCGTTTAGTCTAAAGCTGCCGTCCGGGTTAGTAACTGTGCCGATAAGAGGGTCAGTATTCTCTAACACTACGCTTACGCCAACAAGTAACTCCTGAGTCGATCTGTTTTTTACTGTACCGGTAATAATTGCTGTTTGACCATAACAAATTGAGATCGCACAAAATGCAATAACGTAAGCAAGGACAATTCTTTCCATAGATGTGAATTCAGCAATACCGTTTTTGAAGACTAAAATCGTCACAGTGAAGGAAGTATGCCTGTTGTTGGAACGACTCCACGTTTTTGATTTTTAATCTCCATAATAACAGCGTCGGTAACGATTTGTTTAAAAACGGCTGTTTTAAATGCGTACTTTTAAGTCAATTACACTTCGCTCAATACAGTTCGTTAAACCGCTCGACCACACTTAACGGATAAATAACATTGTCGTGCTTGACCTCTACATATGCCGTGTTTGCACCCGCACAATCCTTAAGCCAGCTCGTATTTTTGAATAACAAGATTTCAAAAAACAAAAAGTTATCAACTATGGAACACCTGGAATACACCATTGAAATTTTTGCACCAGCAAAGAAAGTGTGGGATACCATGCTGAATGAAGAAACGTACAAGCAGTGGGTTAGTCGCAGTTGGCCTAACTCGTTTTATATAGGTGAATGGAAGGAGGGAAGAGAGATAAGCTTTCTTTCACAAGATGGCGGAGGCGGCACACTTGCTCTACTCGAAGAGGTGGTGCCATATGAAAGAATTTTAGCGAAGCATGTTGCAGTGCTCGACGGAAAAGGCAATCAGGAGCGAAGAAGTGAATTTACAAATGGATGGATCGGTACGAAAGAAGAGTACTGGTTCTCAGAAGAGAACGGAAGAACAACATTAAAAGTAATAATGGAAACTTCCCCGGCATGGGTCGCGATGTTTGATGAAGGATGGCCTGGTGCCCTTCAGGATTTGAAAAACCTTTGCGAGAAGCAGGCAGTTGTGGCTTAGCAGTAAAGTAACAGAGGTAGGTAAAATAACAGCCTACCTCTGTTAAAAAGATTTAATCTTTAGAGAATCTTATTGCAAATTCACCTTCTGTAATGCTTTTAGCTTTAGGATCGTCACTCGATGCAACCTTGCATTTTAGTGTGCCAGTTACTTTGAACATTTTCTTTCCTAAGTACTCACCATCGCTCACCACGTTAGTAATATTTACTTCACTTCCTGTCTGATCCGTTACGTACTCTGTTGAGTAATAAATAGAATTTTCTGTAAAGCTAAAAGTAGGCTGTGGATAGGCAGCACCAAAAGTGATCTTTTTACCTTTAAGACTCAGAATGTCCTGAGCAACAATCCAATCATTTTCTGCATTGCACATACTCATACTAGCGGAACGGGTTTGACTCAATAGGGGTATGTGACTGCAAGCACAATTACCACATGATTCATACGCACTGCTTCCTTCCTCAAATACCTTTGCTGTACCATCAACTTTAAATTTATAGTAGAATGCCTTTGTTGCTTGCTGTGCTTGCGTTACAGTAAACAAAGGCCCTTCAACAGTTTTTCCACCTGTAGTTACAGATACTTTTCCCGTTGTTGCCTTGAGATACAGTAACAGCAATTTGCGTTTCCGAAGTAAGTTGAACTATAGTTAGTGTTTTTAGAATAAGTGGAGATAAAGCGATAGTTACCTATAATGGATTAGTTAGATAGTTAAGGAGCCTGATCCATTTGATACAATTAGTGTTAGAATTATAAATTTCCTCCTTGAGCTAACAATGTTTCAACTTAACTCCTGTAACTAATTCGCTATTCATTGAAGATACTGAACTGATGTGCAATGTAACCGCGAGTTATTATTAGTTGACTTTCCTTTCGAAAAATTTGCCTTGCATTTTCATGGCTGCGTCCAGCGACTCCTGAATATAAGCAATCCTTTTTTGAGCTTCAGGTGTTGAGGCACGCCTGGCGATTTCTTCAGGCTTGGTAAAGTCGACCTCTTCTATACGCTCGTTGATCCACCAGAGATTCCCGAACGGATCGAGAATCCGGCAAACCTTCTCTCCAAACCAAAGTGAGGTAATATCGGTTACAGACGTGGCACCAGATTCCAACGCCTTGCGATAAGTCTTATCGACATCATCAACATAGAGATTCAGGTAGCTTGGACTTGAAGGCCAGCCTTCCCTGGAATCAAACAGCATTACCATAGCATTGCCTATTTTCACAACCGCATGAATCACAATTCCCTCTGCATTTTTGATAATACTATTCGGAACGAGTTCAGCATCAAATACCCTGGTCATGAATTCGATGAGGTTGACCGATGAAGGTGAAATGATCCAAGGTGTTACTGAAGTATAATTTTCAGGTATTGTCTTAACTTTTGAGTTTTCGCCTCGCATAATATTGATGTGTTTGTATAGTGCGAAGCTATTTTGAGCATGCGACAGCCTTGTGTCAGGAGTATGAATTTATTTTAACTTGAAGAGCGCTTTTTTTGCCAAATGTGCTATAATCTTCTCAAAGGTGTATTTTTAAACAAGAAAAGTCGAAAAGATTGCAATCCGTATGCGGTACAAAATCGAGTGTTTTAAGAGTCAGGAGAGCCCGGTTAAGACTACCCATATCGGGGTTATAAGCTTCGAAATGTACGATGCCCGCGCCATGCGAGCACCGTGCGTGCGAGATGTCTGCGTGAAACTGGCTCCTTTTACGCACGCATACTGTACGCATAC
>NZ_JAHESD010000082.1 GCF_018598585.1 Chryseosolibacter indicum | reverse complement strand
TCCAGATACTGCCGTCTTTATCCTTAAAAAGTGAATTGCTATGATTATAAAAATTTCCTTTGGAAATGAGAGTTAGAGATCCATCTTCAGGTGAAAAGATATAGACGCCCCCCTCACGCGTCACAATAAAATCATTATCATTCCATTCAACAATAGAATAAAAAGTATCTTGGATTGCTGTACCAGAAAGTGCCTCAAAACGCTTATTTAATTCGTTATATCTTAATACCCCTACTGATGCAGCAACATACAGTTCTCCGTTTGAAGTAACTAACAACTTGAAAAACGTAGCTAGCGGACAATCCAGGACAACAGGTTCAAAATTATTATTCTTAAAAATATAAAGTTGATAATTTCTTCCTATTACCCACAATTGATCTTTGTGAATGACTATATCAATTGGGTAAAGCACGTCCTTATTGTAATGATTTACTTTAATATTTGTTGACGATTTATAACTAACTATACCTGCTCCGAAAGAGGACACCAATAAGGCAGTATCAGTCTCAGCGATACCAAAGATGAAATTTGATCCTAGACCATCTTTAGAAGTGAAGTTTTCAAATGTGGCACCGTCATAACGTGTAAGACCATTGTCTGTAGAAAACCAAAGAAAGCCATCCTTTGTTTGGGCTATTCTGTACACAATAGAGTGGCCTAGACCATTCTTTGTTGTATATTTTTTTATAGGTCTATCTTGTGCTTTTAACGAAGAGAAAATAAGATGGAATAGAAGAAGAGATACAAGAACTGTCAGGTAGCGTTTCATATAAGCAGATCCTTTAACACTTGTTTGTACTGCCTTGACACTTTAGCCTCTACGTTTCCCGCTAAAAATACTATTAGCTCATTTCCTGTTGTTTGATACCTGATAACATGGTTGGTGTTTATAATGAAAGAACGGTGAACACGTTTCAAAAAGTCAACCTTCATTAAAGCCATAAGTTGCTTCAAATTTTTTGGAACGACCACGTGTTCACCCCCGATACGAAAAATCTTTACATAGCTTCCTTGTGCTTCAACACATACAATTTCATCTGCTTTAATAAGCACGTGTTCTCCCTGGTGAAATACTTTTACATGCGGTATAAATACTTTCCGCTTTTTTTCCAGCACCTTAAGTATTTTCTGCTCGGTAGCTAAAAGCTCATCTACATCAATAGGTTTAAGAAGGTAATCAAACGCCCCTGCTTTTATTGCCTGTATTCCGTAGTCGTCATGGCCGGTTGTAAACACTATTAGAAATTCCCTGTCAGGAAAACTATCAAGTAACTTAAATCCGTTAGCAGTTGGCATATGGATATCAAGAAACACAACATCTGGCGTGAATTTATTAATTGATTGGATGGCATTATCAACGGAAGATGCCTGATCTAACACCGTTATTGAAGAACAGTATTGATTAATAAGGTTACCCAATAATTCACGATCAAGTTTTTCATCATCCACTATAAGCGCATTAACTATACTCATTCAACAAAGAAAATATAAATACTTTATTAATTAATGCTTTCGCCTTGAAAGAGAATAGGAGATGGCGCAAAAGAATCCGAGTTTTTCGTTTACAAACAAAACACTGCCATTCACAAAGAAAGAGTGAATACTTATTAGAACCTTGCTATTATTACTGATTATGGAAATTTAAGAAAGCGTATTCCTACTGCTGGATTTTTCATTTAACTAACATTTTCGCCTTGATACATGTCATTACACTGCTCAAAGTTATCTTATTTGTTAAGGTTCTCTTCCTTATATTTTAAACTAATAGCGTATTCTTTTCGAATACACTATTAGTTCTAACATTTCCTTAAAAATGGGAAAGCGATATTTATAGATAATTACCAACAAGTCTTCTCTCAAATACATCTATAGCAGATGCAACATGGTGAGCCAAGCGTTCAGGAACTGAAAATACTTCAGGATGAAATAATGCAGCCAGCACTTCAATACCATCTACCAATGTTGATGCTGATGGTTGTGTGAATAAATCGTAGTCAACAACAAAAACCTTGTTGTTCTTTACCGCTTGTAACGAGTTCCATTCCGGTTTTTCAGTTAACAGGTGCAACTCTTCAAGTGAGCGCTTTGCATCAAAACCACACGGTGCGATAACTAAGACTTCCGGATCATATTTAACTACCTTGCTGAAGGGCGTTACAATGCTGTCTCCATTAGGATTTGACAGCATATCAATACCTCCGGCATAAGCAATTTGATGCGGAATCCAATGACCACAATTATAGATTGGTTCAATCCACTCCATTAGCATTATTCGCTTCGGCCTGACCTTAAACGCCCGAAGCCCGTCTATTATCAAATCAATTCTTTTTTGAAGACCGCCAAGGTAAGCATATCCTTTCTCTTCTTCTCCCAAAGCAGTGGCGATAGTAATAGCGGTTTGAAATACATCATCCAGACTTGCGGGTGTAAGCGGTACAAGCTTTGGTTGTTTGTTTAACTTGGCAACAGCTGCAGCGGTACAAACCGTATCGATCTGGCATACCTCACAAACATCCTGGGTGAAAATTACATCAGGCTGTATTGCCTGCAGCAAGTCATCATCGACATAGTAAAGGCTTTTCCCCTGGGCTTTGCTTGTACTAAAGATCCTATCAATCTCGATGCTTGTGTAATGCTTACCTTCAAGAACGCAGCGCACTACCTTATGCTTTTCACTTAAGGCGTCAGCAGGGCATTCAAAAGTGATCCCTTGCAATTTGTGCTGTAATCCGATATCGTAAATCATACGGGTGGCAGCAGGAAGAAAAGAACATGCTACCATTTTTCACACATTAAGTTGTAACACACTATATCTTCTTTGCATCCATTCAAAAGCACCAAAAAGAATGGCAGAGAATATAAAATTACCCATCAGCAAATTTCCCAGCAAAGGCAATCCCATTCTATAACAGCTTAACAAACCTGAAATATCCGGTGTGTAAAGAATATCAGCAGCAGTACCGGTGCACCCCATTAACCACACGCCAAAGTTGGAGAAGAGGAAGTGCAGGCCTGCGGCACTGATACAAGACAGAAAGACATTTCTTATCGTAACAGTTTTAAAGAGCTGGCCCACGAGTACCATTAATGCGAAACTTACGTACACCCAGATAAAACTATTGTAAAAAAACACCCAATATCCAAAGTACACATAGCGATTAAGTACAATATCAGAAAGCCATAAAGTTACAAGAGGTAACATATAGGCTTTCCATCTGTCACGAAAATAAAAGCCTGCAAATAATGCCATTGCACCCAGCGGCGTAAATCCAACGAAAGGCGATTGTGTTTGCGCTGTTGCTACTCTAAAAATACCTACACCAAGTATCATCAGTGTAAGCACAATTGGACGCGGACTAAATTTTTGATCCATGGTAAAGTCTTTAGAAGTTAAATGACAGTCCTGTTTGTACGTTGAATCCCTGTGTACTGTATCCATACACCTCAGTATAGTCCTGATCTAAAATATTTTTAGCATCGACAAATAACTTGAGCCTTTGCGCAAGTAAGCGATATTCGGCATAGAGATTCAGCAGTTGATAGCTGTTGAGGCCTACACGTTCCTGTGTAAAAGTGTTCATGTTGAAAAACAAATCATCTCTCTTGCCAAACGTCTTGAAGTTCATGCTCACCGTAAGTTGTTTGGTAATCGCGTACGTGGCATTGATACCAAAAGAATGCTTAGGTCTTCTGATAAGGTTATTGTAGGTAGTATCTCCTCCGGTTGCTAATGGTGTGGTGAGCTCGCCCGTTACATATGAATAGAAAGCTCCGATATTCAAATTCTCGTTGATCTGTACCACAGGCTCAACCTCAAAGCCATAGTCATCCTGTTGGTCAAGGTTCAGATATCTGTCTCTCATTTCTCCTGCTGTGTATATAATGACGTTATCTACTTTACGGGAAAATAAAGTTGCACGCACATTAGCCTTCTTGTCTTTAGTAAAGAGGTGAACCCCTCCTTCAATACTTCTGCTTTCTTCCGGATTCAGTTCTTCATTTGCACCGAACTGCCCATATAGCTGAGACAGGGTGGGTGCTTTAAATCCAGTTGAATAATTGACAAATAGTTTTGCTACGCTACCAATCTTATACGTTGGATTTATACTATACGTAAATGTATGACCATATACTGAGTGGATTACTTCTCTTGCACCTAGCTCAATGGAGAATCTTGAGATATCATTAATAAAAAATGAAACATACGGATTCGTTATATTCAATGACCTGTACTTGATACTTGCTTCCGGAAGGTTCATCTCCATGCGTTGATAACTCAAACCAGCGAGTAATTGAATGTGTTTACCAAAGGAATAGTTTGAAAAAACCTCTCCATGATCATAATGTCCTTTATTCGGGAAAGAGCTAAAGGGTGTTATATAGTCACGCTCTGTTTTATCGTGCGCATATAGTACGTTAACCGCACCTTTAGCAAAGGTGTATTGTCCGTTCAAGCCATAATTCAACAGACTTGCTTCATAAACGGCATCAGGGTCATCAGCAAAAGAACCGGCATCATAGTCTCCTCCAAAATCTGAATAACGAACAAAAGGACGTATAGAAATATCTTCAGTCGGTTTAAATCCGAGATTAAGTTGAAATGCATCCTGGTTAAAACCATCCTTGTCAAAGTTGCCGCTCCCGGTTTCATCATATGCTTCACTTATACCATCACTTTGAAAGCGCATATAAGTGAGGTCGTAATCCCAAAGCCTTGTACTTCCGGATACACCCGCATTTCCTTTGAAGGTATTATAACTACCATAGCTTACTGTGCCAAACCCATTGAAAGGTTTATCACCGCTCTTTTTAGTAATGATGTTGATAACGCCTGCAATGGCATCAGAACCATATAGAGTCGACTGGCTTCCTTTCAGGATTTCAATTCGCTCAACCTGATCAATAGGAATCAATCGTAAATCGAAAGCCCCTCCTATTCCTGAAGGATCACTAAGAGGAACACCATCGATCAGGATAAGGGTGTAATCTCCTTTTGCACCCCGCAAAAAAACAGACTTATCTTTTCCGGGATTACTAACAGCACCATTAACAACCAAGCCTACCTGTTCATTTAATAATTGTGACAAGTCTTTTCCTGCGCTTCTTTGCAGCTGTAATTCGTCAATTACATTAACGACCTTCCCGGTTTCAGCGATGCTCTTGGGAAACTTGGTGGCCGTTACCACCACTTCATTAAGATTTAATGTACGAAGTGAATCTTGCTGTGCTTTAGTTTGGTTTGACGCCAGCAGCCAAAAGGCAATCATAGTCATTGCCCAGACTTTTCTCTCCTTTTTCATTGTTAAGGTTTAAATGATTTAAGGAGTAAAAGGCTGGAATGAAAAATAGATACTGCAACATGCAGTTCTCAGATTTTACATTCACGTGCTTTTTACCCGAAGCATTGAATTTGAACATCTGTAACGGGCAGGTCTCCTGGCTTGCATCATGTTATCCTGGCCTTCCCATCCTTTGCAGAACAGTGACTTGAAGTAGTGATAACACTTGTTAAAATGCTTACAGTAGCGGGAACTGCTCCGGATTTACACCGGTATTCCCTTTTAATCCTGTTAACAACAGGAACCAATTACACTGCAATTATATGAATTTTTTAAGGAAACCGACAATGGCACAAAAACTACTTCAAAGAATAGTACAATATGCTGCAATGGCATAAAAATTTGAACATCCTGATACCAAATTAACATGCTGTTGATGAGTTAAGATGATTAGGTCAACCTACTGCCAACAGCATTAATGCATGCAATGCTGAAATAGAGTAACAATACATTTCACTTAAACTGTCGATTTATGAATCAAGAAAGAGTTCAATCCTGCATAGACGCATGCCTGGCATGCGCAAGAGAATGTGACAGCTGTGCTACAGCTTGTCTTAATGAGGAAGATATCACCATGTTGGCAAGGTGTATTGAGTTAGATCGCGAATGTGCCGAAGCATGTTATGCGACAGCAAGACTAATGGGTATGGGCGGAGAGCATTATGCCTTGTTCTGCCATGCATGTGCTGAAATCTGTGAGGCCTGCGCTGAGGAATGTGAGAAACATGTTGAGCATGGCATGGACCATTGTAAAGCATGCGCTGAAGCCTGTCGCAAGTGCGCCGATGAATGCCGCGCTATGGTAGGTGTAAATGCTTAAACAACGAAAAAGCCCCTGGTTAAAACCAAGGGCTTTCTTGTTTTCTATTTCGATTTAAAATCCTTTAATTGTTTTTGTGTTAACACCACAATCCGATCATCAATAGACAATGGATCTCCCCTACCATCCTGGTTGCTTACCGCAATATAGATCCTGCCATCTGGACCTTCCGTTACATTTCTCAATCTTCCCAATTTCTGGTATAGATAGCGTTCTACAGTGTCGATCTTCGAAGGATCACTTGCATTAAATACTGCCCGGTACAATGCTTCACCTCGAAGACCAGTAAATAGCAATGATCCCTGCCACTCGCCTTGTCTTACAAAAACACCTCCTGTAGGTGCCCAGGTAGTGGTATCGCCACTATAGTAAACGGGTGTTTCAAGTCCGGCTTGCTGCTGCTTACCCATAATCAGCGGCCATCCATAATTTGCTCCGGCCTTTATCAGATTGACTTCATCCATGCAACATCCCTGCTCTTCCGAAGGGCCGTGTTCGGTTGACCATAACGATCCCGTTGACGGTTGAAATGCTAATCCTTGCGGATTGCGATGCCCAAGGGAATAAATATAAGAGCCAGGAAAAGGATTGTCTGCAGGTACATCACCGTCGCGTGTCATCCGTAAAATTTTACCGTTGAGCGATGACATATCTTGCGCTAGTTCTGGCTTAAAGGTCTCACCTGATGTTATGTACAGCATACCATCAGGGCCAAATTCAAGCGCTCCTACATTGTGAAGGTAATTGCCGGGTACACCATCCAGAAGCACTTTATCAAATACACCGGTACCGTTGTTATCTCTGTACCTCACTACCTTATTCACCAACACCAATGGTGCCTTGCTTTCTGCATAGGTGTAAGCGAAATATACATACCGGTTTCTTTCAAACTCCGGGTCGAGTTCAATACCAAACAAACCCGACTCTCCTATTTCCTGTACCGAATCTAAAGCAAGCCACTGTTTCTTCTTTCCGCTTTTATCAATTACAGCAATTGATCCGGGGCGTTGCGTCACAAACAATCTTCCGTCAGGAGCAAACACCATTTCCCATGGTGTATCAAGGCCAGTGGCAAAGTTTCGAATACCAAGCGCAATACCATCGCCGTCTTCCTCATCGTCGTCAAACCATTCTTCGCACGCAGTAATGAGTAACGTGCAAACAAATAATGGAATAATCCAGCCAAACATTTTTCTCAATGCTGCTGTAGTAGTCTCTTTTCTCATGAGTTGTTGCTTTTTAAAAACGCAACCCAAAAACGATACCATACCCCTACCTTCATTACCTATTCAATATGGGTATGCTGTTACTTGAAACGAGGCGTAGATTCTGTAGAACGACAGCAAAGAATCAAGCGCATAAAATTTATAAATGATATTTTTATGCTTATAAGAAAACACAATTCAATGTTTAATATTTAATTGCACGTAAATCCATTTGGACATGAAAAAAGTACTGATAGTAGAAGATGACTTAGACATTCAGGATGTCTTTAAGATCATATTCAGTTCGTATGGCTACCAGGTCGAATGTTTAGACAACGGAAAGAGCCTTTGCGAAAGGAAAGGAAACTGGCCGGATGTTATTATACTTGACAAGCAACTTCCGGGCGTAAATGGAGTAGAGGCTTGTAAGATGCTTAAAGCAAACGAAGCTACAAGTAATATCCCTGTTATTATGATCTCTGCAACTTCAGGGGTAGACAAGGCTGCGGCAACTGCCGGCGCAGATGATTATCTCGAGAAACCATTTAATATGCACGTCATCCTTAAAAAGGTAGCAGGGCTATTTAAAGAACAAAAACAAGGTTTAGGAAATTAATCACACGTCATTCACAAAACAAAAACACGGTTACATCTGGCATCGCTAACTATTACATGTTCTATCACCGTTAAGAATTACTTGTGGGCAGTATAAAATAGAAAACAGAGCCCGCTCCTTCTTTACTTTCAACACCAATGGTACCGCTGTGCCTTTCAATAATTCCGGCGCTGATATAAAGACCAAGGCCCATTCCTGAAACTTGTTCCGTTTGTTCGTTTTCAACACGAAAGAACCGATCAAACACTTTCTTTTGAAGTTCAACCGGAATACCGACTCCCTGATCACAAACACTTAGTTTAACACCTTCTTTTACTACTTCAGTCTGGACAACGATATCGCCACCATCAGGTGAATATTTAACAGCATTCATAATAAAGTTATTAAGTACCTGCCCAATGCGTTCCTTGTCTGCCGTTATGGGTTTAATGTAAGCTTTTTGAAATATGAACTGATGTCCTTTGGAAAGGTTTTGAAGTTCTTCTATTCGCTCAGCTACAAGACTGTTCAGGTTAAAGGTAGTCAGATTAAGTGTGAGCTTACCTTCTACAATTTTTGTTGTATCCAGAAGGTCTCTAATCAGGTTAGAAAGTCGGTCGACCTGGTTGTTAAGTTTCTGCATTAATGCAGTGCTTTCTTTTTCATTAGCCTTTTCAAACCGGTCTTGTAAAATTTGAGCGTAACCTTTGATACTGGTTACAGGTGTTTTTAATTCATGGCTTGCTATGCCAATAAACTCGTCTTTCTGTTGTTCAAGGTTTTTCCTTTCAGTAATATCGTACATTACCCCTACCATTCGTATAGCATGACCCTTTTCGTCCTTTTCAATGGTACGGCCATATCCACTTACCCACCTTATCTCTTTATTGTCTGCTCTTACAATTCGAAACTCCGCTTTAAATATCCCACCTTCCTGCACTGCAGTTTTTAATGCCAAGTCTACTGTTTCTGCTTCGTCTTTATAAACAAAGCTCAGGAAATAGCCAGCATTTTTTATTTCCTCGCCTGGTTGCAAGCCTAACATAATGTAGTGCTGCTTATTCCACTTCACTACATCTGTTTTAATATCCCAATCCCATACACCCATCTCTGCAGACTCCAGGGTTATGCGTAGTCGTTCTTCCGATTCACGCAAAGCTTCCTGGGCTTGCATTGTTTCCGTAAGTTCTCGTACAATTTTAACAAAGCCCAATAATTTTCCGGCGTTGTCGTGCAAGGGTCTTACCGTACCTGAGCAATAAACCCAGGTACCACCTTTACGCAGATGCCACCGCTCATTCTCAGCAAATCCTTTTTCTTTGGCCTTTGCCGCTTCTTTCTCCGGAGCTCCTTTCTCACGGGCTTCAGGTACATAGAGAATATCGCCTGACTGCCCGATCATTTCCTGTTCTGAGTAGCCAAACATGCCTTCTGCCCCCTTGTTCCATGTGCCTACACGCCTTTGCGTATCAATAGTGAAGATGGCGTAGTCTTTGGCACTTGCAAATACAAGACGAAAACGCTCTTCCGATCTTCTAAGAGCCTCCTCTGTCTCCTTATGACTTGTAATATCAAAAAATGTAATAACTACACCATTGATTCTATCTTCGTCTGTGCGGTAAGGCAAAACACGCATCATATATACCCGCCCGTCCGTTGTCTGTACCTCCTTTTCCACGGGCTGTAACTTTTCTAATACTGACTCTGCATCCTCTACAAGGTTGTCGTAAGCGAGCCTACCCGTAATATCCGATAGGGGCCTGCCGTAGTCAGCAGGTATCAGGTTAAATAACTGCCGTGAGGCTGGCGTAAAGAATGCAACACGAAAGCTCCTGTCGAGAAACACTGTGGCAATGTCAACAGAATTAATCAGGTTATGAAGATTGTTGCTGGCAATGGTGGTCTCTTCTACCTTCACCTTCAACTCCTGGTTTACCGTACGAAGCTCTTCATTTATCGACTGTAATTCCTCCTTACTGGTTTCAAGTTCTTCTGCCGCAGAACGCAATTCTTCATTCATTGCCTGCAGCTCTTCATTCGCCGCCTTCAGTTCTTCTGCATGGAACTCATGTTGCTCATTGGAAGCACGAAGCTGTGCCTTTAAACGTATCAATTCTTCCTCCAGCTGGCGTGCTACAGGTTCATCAGAAGAGAGCAACACATCTATATTTTCTTCTTCATCCGTCACACGTTCGAACAATACCAGGATAAACCCCCTAGCAACATCTGTAATCTGTAATACCGGCCTCACGTGAATACTGATTGATTCCGTGTGTTCATCTACTGTTACTTTTAAACCCCTTGCTTCTACAGCTGTATTTCGCTGAACAGCCTGATATAATGCTGACCTTAATTCAAGACGCAATTCCTGTCTTATGAGCTTCAACAAATTCTGAGAAGGTTCACCTCCACCAATCTGTAGATACCTTCCCGCTCTTTCTGAAAGATGGACAATATCATACTCCTCATTAACAATAACAGAAGGTGGTGCATACTGCTCCAATAAACGCTGATGGAGATCACCAAATGTAATACGTTCGGTTTTTACGGGTGGCTGATCAGATAATGTAACAGGCTTATGTGGCGGTTGCAAAGGAAAGGAGGGAACAGAATCAGGTACAGGATAGGTACGCGCCGCTGTTATTTGTCTTTTTTGAAAGATATGGTTCTCCCTGTTAAAAACCGCATAAAGATCACTTGCCCCGTCAGCAGATTCAGAAGAGCCAAGGAAGAGGAAACCTCCTGGCTTCAATGCAAAGTGAAAAGTCTCCATTACACGCTCCTGAGCCGTACTGTTCAAATAGATCAGTACATTCCTACAACTTACCATGTCAAGATGTGAGAACGGAGGATCTTTGATAAAGTTATGATTGGCAAACATAACCATCTCCCTGATCTCACGCTTAATCCTGTAATCTTCTCCTTCTCTGGTAAAAAATCTTCTTAATCGCTCGGGGGATACATCTGCCGCATCATTTATGGAATACAATCCTTCCCGCGCCTGGTTGATGGCGGCCTCATCTATGTCTGTAGCAAAGATCTGTACTTTAGGAGCATCAATTAAATTTAAGGTTTGCTCTGCGCAAAGCATTGCTAAAGAATAGGCCTCTTCTCCTGTTGCACATCCTGCTACCCAAATGCGTATTTGTGATTCAGCGCCTTTGCTCTTAATAATACTAGGTAACACTTCCGTTTCAATGGTATCGAAAGCTTTACGATCTCTAAAGAAATTGGTAACTGAAATTAACAGGTCTTTAAGAAGCGCTGTAGTCTCTTCAGGATTCTGCTGTATGTAAGCAGCATAAGCATGAAGATCTGGAAGATGTTTTACATTTATTCTTCGTTCAATTCGGCGCAGCAATGTAGGCCGCTTATAGTTGGTAAAGTCGTGACCGGTGCGTACGCGTAGCTGTGTAAATATTTCGCGTAAGGCATACTGCTGATCCTCAGGGCGCTTCTCAGGTTCCACAGGTATATGCACTAAACCCAGGCTTTGCTTGTAAGTAATAATGCTTTTCGGAATTTCAGCTACCGGTAATACCGCGTCTACAAGTTCTGTAGCAATAGCATTCCTGGGCATTTCATTAAACTCTGCTTCTCTCGGGTTCTGTACAAACGTAGCCCCACCCAATTCTTTAATGCGCTTTAAGCCCATAGAGCCATTTGCTCCTGTGCCCGACAAAATAACACATGCTGCCCTTGGGCCATGTGAATTAGCCAGGGTACGAAAAAAGATATCAACTGGAGCTCGCCTGTCTTCTATCTGTGTATTGGGAGAAACAGCGATACTCCCATCCACCATCATGAGATGTTGACTTGGGGGAATTACATATACCTCGTCTGCCCTTACCCGTGTTTTTTCTGTTACTTGAGTAACAGGCATCAGGGTTACTGATTGCAATATCTCGGTAAGCTTACTATCGTAAGAAGGTGACAGATGCAGGATTACCACATAAGCGATTCCAGTATTATCAGGAACATTTTGAAAGAATTCTTTCAACGCTTGTACACCTCCGGCAGAAGCACCGATTCCTACGATGATAAGGTCATCCGGTGCAGGCCTATCTTGAATATATTTGTCTGCACCAGGTTGCTGAGAAGTATTTGACGTCATAAAATCTTTCTTTAAACCTTAAACATTCTATGTAAGTGAAGAATGAATCAGGATAATGGTGGCAATATATCTAAAAGCGATTGCATTGCTGCCGTTGGTTACGACTATACCGAAAGGATCATCAAGAAATTGTTTACTCATCGCTTTCACTCTCCGTTGTATTCGCCTCATGCAAAATGCTGTCTGTACTTAATTGCTCATGATTAAGTACAGCTTGTCGCACACTATTGGCACGACCCTCTGCTTCCTTAGCTTTCTTAAAATACATGGCTGCCACTTTTGGCTGGTTAACCTCCGCAAAATGATCGCCCATATGGTTTAGCAACATCACACTCTCCTGAATACTTCTTATGGCACTCCACAAGCTTTCTTCAATACTTTCTGAAATTGTTGCCAATAAAGAGTCAGCTGAAAAAGCATGGCCTGTGTGACATCGGAATCGAACCCTTCCTCCTTCCACCAAAGCGCTGAGCACGCCATGGCATTCAGGACAAGTATATGGCGTCAGCTTCCCGAGCTGCAACACCTTATCGTTTAAGGCACTGTCTTCCATTGCTATATTTATCTCTGTTTTTATTCTCGACTCATCAACCTTGCCATTACCATGCGCGGGAGCCCCGGTTCTTACTTCTTCCTGTACCAGTTTTACCAATGCTGAAGGGATATCAGCAACCCGTAACTTGTAGTCTACTTCAACAGCACGTATTGCATTTTCAGGCATAGAAGGAACTTCCGCTTCTTCGGGGTCCTGTACGATTGCTATACCCCCATAATTTTTAATTGCCCAAAGGCCGGCAGTACCATCGTCAAGGGCACCTGAGAGAATGACGCCTATTACCTGGCTTCGATAAGCGTAAGCAGCTGACCGAAATAAAGGATCAACTGCGGGACGAAATCTGTTTTCCTTCGGACCGCGTGTAATCCGAACCCAGCCTTTTTCAATAAGTAGATGATGATCAGGAGGCGCAACATAAATACGACCTCTTTTAATAGGCTCCATGTCAACCGCATGAGCGCCATGTAAAGTTTGGATGTTATTCAAAACCTGCGGCAGAACACCCCGTACATCAGGAGCAATATGCCATACAACGAAAATCGATGCATCGAGATTAGGCGGCAAACCCGCTACTATTTTTTTTAATCCCTCAAATCCACCTGCTGAAGCTCCGATAACAATGATGTTCCTTTTTTCCATGAGAGTTGTACGACAATATTTATACCGCGAACACTATAGTCGAAGTTGCTTCTCGAGGGAAACCACTATTTACCATGTCACTGCGCTTGTCAGAAAATGAACAATAGTAAGAGGATCAGTAACAATTCGTTATCTGAGTAGTGACCATCGTGCCTGTTCTTTACCGGCCTCCTGTTATGGAAAATGACGCGCACCTGAACACAACATCACTTCGTCAACTCATCCGGGAAATAACAAGAGAACATTGCTCCTTCGCCCGGCTTACTCTCCGCTGCGATAAAACCTTTGTGGTTCTCTACAATCTTCTTGCAAATAGCCAGCCCCATACCCGTGCCCGCAAATTCGGCCATGCCATGAAGGCGTTGAAACATCTGGAAGATCTTCGCTTCATACTCCTGCTCAAACCCAATTCCATTGTCCTTAACTTCAAGCTTCACAAAACGCTTTAAGGGAGATGCCATCGGGTGATTAATATTTTTACCATCCACTATAGAAGCACTGATCACTATATGTGGTATGTTATCCTTTGGTTGAAACTTGATAGCATTCGAAATGAGATTTTGCAGCAACTGACCCATCTGCAATGGATTACATTTTAAGTGAGGCAGCTCATGCGCTTCTACTACTGCTTTCCTTTCCCTGATGTATTCACTCAGGTCACTCTTTACTGTAAATAACACCTTGTTAAGATCTGTCTTTACAAGTTCCTTTGGGCCGGCATTTGCCCTGGAATATGTAAGAATATCATCGATCAGTGAATTCATGCGCTGAATAGCAGACATGATACGCCTGAAGAAATCCTTACCACCTTCACTGAGGTTCTGTTCTTCACGCTGAACCAATACCTGGCTGAAGATCTGTATTTTTCGCAAGGGCTCGCGTAAATCGTGACTTGCCACGAAGGCAAAAGTAGATAGTTCTTCATTCAGCATCTTCAGCTCATGATTCTTATGCGCCAGTGATTCATTGATCCGCTGCAATTCCAATTGTGATGCCTTACTTTCTGATATATCACTGATAGTCATCACTACGCTGTCTTCAAGTTTTACAGCCGAAATGTCATACCAGTTATCAAAGCCCTCGTAGTTATAGAACTGTTGAAAGTGTGCTGGCTCACCTGAGTGAATTACTTCTTTTAATCTTTCAAATAACCCAGATTGCATCGCCCCAGGAAATACTTCAATAAAACGTTTACCTTTTAAATCCATTTGTTTCGCAAGTCTTTGAATGGCTTTATTAAAAAGCTTCCATTCAAAGTCAAGTACCTGGTGGTTCTCGTTATAAAGCGCATCAAGCACCTGGATGCCGATAAAGGATGAGTTGAATACGGCTTCGAGCAGATCTTTGTATTCCTTTATCTTTTTCTCGTGTGTAAACTGCTCATGCACGTCAATAAGCGAACCTACCCAGTAAGCAACGGCGCCCGACTCTTCGTATACAGGCACTACTACCTTCATGTGCCAGAGATACTCGCCTCCTTTGTTCTTAACAAGAACTTCCGTATGATAGGGCAGTCCTTCGCTCATGGTCTTCTGTAGCAAAGGGAATATCTCTTTGGTTTGGCTGGGATGGATTACATCTAATTCGTCTATGCGTACATTTTGAAAATGCTCATGAGCAAGACCAGTGTATCTGAACCACTGGTCATTGATAAGTTTGATCTTTCCGGTAGCATCGGAAAGCCAGATCATCTGCGGTATTGCATCCAGCGTTTGTTGCAATAAGTTGCGCTGCACCTCGAGTTGTTTTTTGGATTCCTGCAACTCTTTTGTTCGCTCGCGCACCCGCATCTCCAGCTGTTTATTAGTCTCTATCAGGTACTCCTCCGTTTTTTTCTGCATGCGCGCTATTTGTATCCTTGCATCAATACGGGCAAGCATCTCCTTGGCAGAAAAAGGTTTTATAAGATAATCATCAGCACCATAGCGCATACCCTCAATCTTTGCTTCTTCGTCAGCCCTGGCTGAAAGCAATATAACAGGGATATGTTGCATGACGGAATTACTTTTAATTGCAGCCAGAAGCTGATATCCATCAACCTCAGGCATCATCACATCGCTTAAAACAAGGTCTGGCATTTTGCCTGGCTGTATCGCTTCAATGGCTTTCTTTCCATTTTCGGCCATTACAACTTCATAATCCTCACATAACAAAGAATGCATGTAACCCCGCATATCTGCATTATCATCTACAAGCAGAATTCGAGGCTTTCTTAAATCCTTTTGTGATTTATCTCTTGCCAATAATTTAGTCCTATTCCTGTTATCAAACACTACATTCTCTACAGGAAGCCATCCACTCAACTCTTCTAAAAAAGAAGAAGCTACAGAGCCATTGGCAACTCTATCTTTCGATTCAAATATTCTACGTGGTGGAAGATGCGCTTTCCCTCTTGGTATAACAACCATAAATGTAGTTCCTTCTCCTTCGGCACTGTCTACTTTAATACTGCCACCATGCATTAACACGAGTTCACGAACAAGGGCTAACCCAATACCCGAGCCTTCGTATGTTCTTGACTTAACACCTTCTATACGCGCAAAACGTTCAAATATTCTCGCCAGATTATCTTTGGAAATACCGATGCCTGTATCCCTCACATGAAGCTGAACGTGTTTTTTATTGGCCCGAAGTATAATCTCTATCTTTCCTTTAAAGGTAAATTTAAACGCATTGGAAAGGAGATTAAGTACAATCTTCTCGTACATCTCACGATTCACATAAATGGGCTCCTCCGGATCTTCGATCTTCATCACATACTTTAACCCGGCATTTTCGAACAATGACGTAAAGTTGCTTGCCAGTTCCATCGTATACTTTGCAAGGTCTGTAGGTTGGAAAATCGCATCAGCACGACCTGCTTCAATGCGCGAGAAGTCAAGCAGCGTGTTAACAAGCTTTTGCAAGCGCAGCGCGTTACGGTGTGCCATTCGCAATTTATCGAGCTCCTGTTTGGCTAACGTGGTACCACCATTTCTCACTACATCTTCAAGTGGCGCCAGCAGCAGGGTAAGCGGCGTCCTGAATTCATGACTCACGTTGGCAAAAAAAGCAGTCTTTGCCTTATCCATTTCTACAAGCATCTGGTGATTCTTACGCTCTTCCTCTGCCTGTTTTGCGCGTGTAATATTTTGAGAGAATGCGATGTACTTGACAACACTTCCGTTTTTATCCCGTTCAAAAACTTTACTCCGGATCTTGAACCATCGCCAGCTTTTATCATATGCACAAACCCTTACTTCAACCTCTACCGTTTCATCGTCACCTGCTGTGTGCATCCTTTCCTTAAATACATTATACTTTTCAAGATCCTCTGCGTGTATTAACGCCCTGATACCTTCCTTCTCTGATTCTATTTTTTTGATCATCGAAAAAGGATATCCGAGATCTTCGAGAAGCATTTTATTGAGGTAAGTTGCCTTTCCCGATTCAACATTTACCAATTGTATTACATCCGGCACAGACTCAATTACCCGTGTAAAAAGCAGAGACTGGTTATGGATTTGTTCCTCGATATGCTTGCGTAATGTGACATCCTCGCTTACTACCAGTAAACCATCTTCAATCTTTGCTGTGCTTATATTTAGCCATACACGCCGATCACCTAAACGGTATTCTCCTTCAAATTGTAACGTCTTTTTACCGCCTACAACTTCAACAAACTTGTTAAAGAATGATGTTGCAATCTCAGGTGGCAGAGCCGACTTATATTGTTTTCCTGTTAAATACGTGGCATGAAACTGCTCTTCAGCAGTTCTGTTAATAAGGTCAAACTTGAAATCTATTATACGATTATCTTCGTCTCTTACAGCAGTTAGTAAACTTATTCCTACAGGTGTAGCATCAAAAACGGATGTTAGTAATTTTTCGTTTTGCCTTAATTGCTTTTGAGATTCAACAAGGTCAGTAACGTCCATATCAACCCCAAGCATTTTTGTGGGCTTCCCTTTCTCATTATACAATACATTACCTTTTACCTTAATTGTTCGTATTTCTCCATTAACCTTGATTCTTATGGTTTCTTCAAATGGGTTTTGTCCCCTTCTAATAGCTTGAATAAGATTTTCTACAACAGGGCGATCTTGCTCTATCACATATTCAAGGTAACTTTCAGGACTCACGCTAGTTCCATTGACCATGCTAAAAATTCTATACATTCCTTCAGACCAATTGAACTTATCCTCATCAATATCAAACTCCCAGCTGCCAATTTCTGCAACCTCTTCGGCTTGTTTAAGAATTTGCAGATTCTTTTTCAGTTGCTCTTCCGCCTGTTTAATCTCAGTAATATCCTGAATGGTTCCGCTCAGGCGAATTACGTTTCCGTTCTCGTCAGCAAAAGACTCAAAGTGCCTGTTGATATACCTGACTTCATTATTTTTTAATTTTAACCGGTGTATTAAATTCTCGCGGCCTGCAGATTTCCTGTGGCTAAGAATTTTATTATAAACTAAGGCTCTGTCTTCCGGATGTACAAACTCTACAATACGCTCCAGCGTAATTTCTTCTGACTGCGGCTCGAGCTGATGGATACGGTACATCTCATCAGACCAATAGATCTTATCCGTTTTTGCATTCCATTCAAAGCTTCCGATATGGCCTACGGCTTGTGCCTCTTTAAATCGCTTGTGTTCCTCCTTTAGTTCTGCCGTGCGTTGCGCTACCAGGTCTTCAAGCGAAGCATTGAACTTACGAAGTTGTTCCTCCAGGTTTTTTCTTGCAGTAATATCAATATGGGCTCCCACTAATCGTGTTGGTGTGCCCTGTTCATCACGTTCAATATCTACCTTGGCGTAAATCCATTTTATTTGCCCGTCAACAGGTCTTATAATCCTGTATTCCGACTCATAGAAGCTACGTGCTGAAGCTATTGCTTCTCTCAAGGTTTTTTCAGCTCTTTCCCTGTCTTCAGGATAAATACGGCTTAACCATTCATCATGTGTCTCATAATTCTGATGCTCCGGTAAACCATGTAAAATTTTATACTCATGTGATCTTGGACTGGGAGCTGAAGATTGCAGGTCGCTTACTTCTACATCAAATCCTGCAACGCCTCCTATTCGCTGTATGCGCGCAAGTTCTGCTTCACGCTTTCTCAGGCTCTCCCCTATAATCTTTTGATCGGAAACATCCTGGGCCGCTCTTTTATAAGCAGTAATATCTTCAAACGACAACACCACTCCATCTCTCAGTTTTACAATGGTTGTTTTAAAGCTTCGCTCCGATTCTCCCTCATCGTATGTGAATTCAGTAACAACTTGATCTCCGCTATTGACCACCTGCACCAGTTCTTCAAAGAAACCGTGTTGTTCAAAACCTTTGTGTAACACAGAAAACGTCTGGCCAATAAGTTCACCCTGATCCACCAAAGTTTGCGTAGTAATATTTGCAAACCGATATCTGAAATCCCGTATAATACCTTCGTGGTCTCGAACAGCTTCCAGTACGCTGAAGCCGTGTGGCAATGCATTAACGACAGATTGTAATAAATCCCTGCTCTCCTTTAACTCGAGTTCCCCTTTCTTCCTCTTGGTATTGTTTTCCAGTGAAACAAACAGCCCGTCATCGAACTTTACCGCTTTCCAGCAAGCCCATAGGTCAAATCCTTTGTCTCCGTAGTAGTGCTCTACTTCAGTAGGCTTACCTGTTTCTACAGTAAGTACAAACTTGTCGAACAAATTAAATTCTTTCGTATGCGGAAACTGCTCTGTTAACCTGAGTCCGGTTACATCTTTACCAGACAGCTCTTCGCCACTTTTACTCACCCACTCAAAGAGAAAATCTACAATCTGATTGTTCTCATCGCGAATGCTTCTAAGAATACTAAGTACGTTTGGTGATACATTGATGGCAGCTTCAAACCGTTCTTTACTGGCTTTCAGCTCCCGGTGATTCTTCTCCTGCTCTTCCTGCTTTTCCTTTAAAGCAACTTCGAATGCATGTTGCTGCGTGACATCTTTTACTATACCGATGATCTTTACCGGTATACCTTTTTCATCCAGAATAATTCTTCCATTGCTGTGGATGTAGCGCATTTGTCCATTAGGATGAAAGACCCTTCTTGTATACTCATAATCACTTTTTGTTTCAACAGCCCGTGCAATCGTTACTCTTACCATTTTCGCGTCTTCAGCAACGGATATAGTGTCTAAGAAATCAAGCGTAGGTTTAAAAGCACCAGGCTTAAAGCCAAGGAGCCTGTACATATTGTCTGAAAAGAAAATATCCATGGTAGGAAGCTGTGCTTCATAACTGCCCATACCGCCCAACATCTCAGCTTCCTTCATCAGTGCCTCATGCGCACGTATCCTGTTCTCTGCTTCAAGTCTCTCCTGGCGTACCTGCGCTTCACTTTCGCGCACCCGTGCCTCCGCCAACACTTCCCTTGTTACATCTTGTGCAGTGCCAATAAAGTATTCGACACCCTTGCGTGTTGCAAAAAGTTCAGCCTTCGTTTTTAAATAGCGTGTTTCTCCCGAAGGAACATTAATACGGAAGTCTATTTCAATATCCTGTTTAAGTTGCTTAATTGATGCAAAATGGTCCATTACCTGCTGCAGATCATCGGGATGAATAATTTCCGAAAACTTTGCAAGTCCGATATTTCCATCGCCCCTGTTAAGCCCGAAAATCTTATACATATTATCTGTGCAGTAGAACTCGTCCGTTAAAAGATTCCACGTCCACGTACCACTGTCAGATACCTGTTCAGCATGTTGAAATATCTTTAATTCAAGCTCCTGTCGCGAGGTAGTCTCGTCCCAGTCAGCAATGGAAGCGTTGTTAACTTCTATTAGTGAACCGGTGCCTGCAAGAAACTTGATTTCGCCTTTAGGTGTGATAATGCGAAAACGATAGTTAATTGAATTCCCTTGTTTTAATTGATCAAGTATCTGTTCTACTTCATTTACATCTTCCGGATGCAAGAGGTTGTTGGTGTCGTCAAAATCGATAAGATAATTAAAAGTAAGGGGCAAACCTGTAAGGTCTGCAATTGTACTTACCTGCTCTGCTTTATTTTCAACCTGCCAGTCACCCACCAGTGTATAGGTGTCGGTGTGTACCAGTAT
>NZ_JAHESD010000081.1 GCF_018598585.1 Chryseosolibacter indicum | reverse complement strand
CCTCTAAGTCTCCTCTAAGTCTCCTCTAAGTCTCCTCTAAGTCTCCTCTAAGTCTCCTCTAAGTCTCCTCTAATACTTTTAAAGACTTTTTCCAGACTTTCCCAGACTTTCAAAGACTCTTCGTGCTTTGACTGAGACTTCTTAAACTCCCCTCGTACATCTAAAGACTTCTCCTTTCGAACTTCATTTGCTAGCAATGGAAATGGTTAGTAAGTAATGCCCGGAAAATCCTTTTGAGCCTGGATAAATTGCGCCTCCCACTCGGCCGGCCATCCGAAAGCTAAAGTAGCTTGCTCCTTCAAATTAGTACCTGCGGCACCACTCCAGAAATGCACGAATTCACCGTAGTTCATTCTTCTGCTATAGATCAAATTCTTGTTATCGTTTTCAGCATCCGGTACTTTGGGGAAGTGTTTAGCAAGCAGTTCGAAAAAACCGTTAAGCGCTTTGCTACCTCCATGGTTTTTATAGATAGGATAAAACCAATCTCTAAACCAATACGTGCCAGGAGAAGGAAAATTATCGCTATAATTCATGTGTTTGTCATAGAGCTTCTTTGCCTCAGCTGTTTTCCCTATTCCAAGAAAAACATCATATGCGAAAATTTCGGCCCACTTACTATCTCCCCAAATATCGAAGGCAGGAGACTCCCTTACTTGTTTAGACACACCTTCTACAATGTGAGAGACCTCGTGAACAGGCATGCCATAGTTTTCGTATGCATCATCATGCCAAGCATTTGCGACACCAGCACCGTTATCAATGACGTTTCGGTAGTCGTGGTGTTTATCGATATACCCGGCGGGGTGGCCACCACTTGCTTGCTGTGCATGAAAAATTACATACAGTCTGTTTTCATCACCAAAATTGCCATATACTTTTTTTGTATATCGCCACACGTCGGTCATAAACTGATTAGGCCATGTAATTGATTTATCTATATCTTCATCAAAATAAATAACTACATCATCGTTGTAATACATTCTTTGCAATAGCGATTGATGCGAGCCCCAATGCTCCTTCCATGTTTTTGGTGGCGCCCCAGGAGGATCAACTGTTTCCTCCTTTACTGGGTTTTCTTTCTCATTCTCATCTTCGCTACAGGAAGTATTGAAAAGAAAAGGGAACAAGGCGAATAAAAAAAGGCATAGGAGTTTCATATAATCCATGGATTATGGTTATTTTTTCTTAAATAAAGGTTTGTGTTTACTACGGTTTGGAACTAACCGTCTTTTTTGCTGATGACCTTAATGACTTTCCCTTCAACTTCAAAGTTCAGCCGATCTGTCTTTTCAAAAACCCTGAGCACGTCACGAAAAGTGCCGTAGCGTTTTATATCCGCCGTAAATCTGTAATTTTTGATTGCTTCACTTTCAAACTCAAATTCTACATCATACCAACGTGCGAGCAACTGGCTTATCTGGTGAAATGATACGTTATCAAATACAAGTAATCCGTCTTTCCAGGCAGAGTACTGCGAGGCATCTACCTTTACAACACTTACCTTCTCACCCAAAACAGCTTGTTCATCAGGCTTTAACATCAACTCGCTATCTCCTATTTTTCTTACAGATACTTTTCCTTCGTTTAAAGTCACGTACACCTGAGCATTATCTGCATAAGCGTTGATATTAAATTGGGTACCATATACCTTCACTTCACCTTGTTGTAGCGTGTTTACGATAAATGGTTTTTCAGACATGTGTGCTACTTCAAAGTAAGCCTCGCCCGTAAGTTCAACAGTACGTTCCTTTGCAGCAAATTTCACAGGAAATTTCAATTGTGTCTCTGAATTTAACCAGACCTTAGTGCCATCAGAAAGTGTAATTTTATATTCACCACCACGAGGAACAACAATTTCATTAAAGATGAGTTCATCTGTAATAACGTCATCTGCATCATACGAAAGTCCGCCTGAGGAATTATAAAGATTAACTCCGTTAGCCTCCTCAAATTGTTTGTCCTGATTTATGCTATCGGACAGTGTTATTGTTTTACCATTATGAAGTCTTACAATGGCCTGAGAAGTTCCTGGATTGATTTTAGCAATCTGCTCTTCAAAAGAGCTTGTATTCCCGGCTTTGTTCTTGAAATAAAATGCACCCGCGGCTATGCATACAAATGTTATGGCTGCAGCTACTTTATACCATAGCAAATTGATTTGCCTCCCTCCTTTTTCTTTAAAAACTTTAGCACTTAGCTTTTGCCAGTCCGCTTGAACATCTATTTGTTGAAGGAACTGATCGCGTTTTAATTTGTTAACGGGGTCGATAACGGTATTATACAGTCTTTCATTCTCAACAGACTCTTTAATCCATTGATCCAACTCTGATTGCTCAGCTTCGGTCATCTCTCCGGCAAGCTTTTTAGCTATTAATGCGGATATTGAATGTAGTCCGTTTTCTTCCTGCATAAAGGGTAATTTCAATCTAAGAACACATGAAAATTTTAAAGGATGAATTTTTTTATACTTTATTTTTGATTGATTCTGAATTTTTATATTAAAACTGGGTTTAAAACGAATGCATAATGTAGTAATAATAAAAACAAGAACCGGATGCCATTGTTTTAACCTAAACAATCTACTATTTGAATAACCTAGTTGATAAGCATCCGGCCTTGTTCTATTGGGTTGTTTACAAACAGGTATTACCTGACATTCTTGCAAGAGATCTATAGCCCGTAAATTCTATACTACTGGAAATATATTCTTGTCTCAATGGCTCTTTACGTATAAGATCTGTACTTAAATACTTTTTGTTACTATCACTCAAAACGGTGACTACAACACTTCCTGCGCCCAGCATCTGTTGTAATTTTATTGCACCAATAATGTTTGCCCCTGAAGATATTCCAACCCCAAGCCCTAACTCCATAGCAAGCTTCTGCGAAATTAATATTGCATCGCCATCATTTGCCTGGATCACCTCATCCAATTCATCGAGCTTGACAATGGACGGAATAAACTCATCTGAAATTCCTTGAATGCGATGGCTTCCGACTTTATGTCCTGTGGTAAGTGTAGGAGATTCTGCAGGTTCAAGAGGATGAATTCTTATTTGAGGATTTCTTGACTTTAAAAACCTACCAACCCCCATTACAGTGCCCCCCGTACCTACGCCAGCTACAAATGCATCAGGAATACGCTGTTCCTGTTCGAGTTGAGCCCATATTTCTCTTCCTGTTGAAAACACATGTGCATCTACATTACTGCCATTTGCAAATTGCCGAGGCAGGAAGATATTGGGCTCGGAGAAAGCCATGTCTTCTGAAAGCTGAATACTTCCCCGAAATCCACCTTGCTCCTTACTGATAGTAATAATATCCGCTCCCAGGCTTCTGATTATGTCCGTCCGTTCTTTACTTAACCAATCGGGCATAATAATTCTAACCCTATGACCAAGTGCCTTTCCTAATGCTGAAAATGAAATACCGGTATTGCCACTTGTTGCCTCTACAATTATGTCATTAGGTTTTATTAAGGCTGACGTATAAGCTTTCTGAAGAATATGCAAAGCCATACGGTCTTTAATGCTACCTGTAAGATTATAGTGCTCGCATTTAGCAAAAACAGAACCTTGCTTACCTTCATAAGTGTAAAAAATTTCAACCATAGGCGTGTTGCCTACCAGGTTCCAAAGGTTTCGGAATTTAGATTGAAGTTTTTCATCTGTCTTTGTCTCTACCATTGCATTCATAAGATAGTGGTGAATAAATCAATTAACGGACTGCGTTACCTTCGCTCCTTCCGGCAAGAGCACTATTCGTTTAAAATTGGTATCGTTCAAAAATTGCTCTGCTGCTTCTTTTGTCTGTTCGGGCTTTATGGTGCTAAGCTTTTCGTAATACCTGAGTATTCTGTCAATCGCTTCACCTCTTGCATACACATCACTTAAATAATAAAGCCAGAAATAGTTTTCCCTGAACCTGATTTCAGTCTGGCGCTTTTCTTCTGCCTTGTACTTTAGAAGATCGACCTCTGATACACCAAAGTTCTTCAGTTGATTTATTTCATCTATGGTTGCTTTTATAAGTTTCTCAACATTTCCTGTAGCGCAACTAAAGCTAATGTTAAAGGTATAACTTGTCTTTGGTATGTTTGAATAACTGACATTAACCGATGGCGTATAGACACCGCTTTCCTTTTCACGTAGACGTTCTATTAATTTGATTTTAAGTGCTGCATTCAATATATCCAACATCATGTTGTTTTCCTCACTATACACATAATCTCCATGAAGGAAAAGAGATACAGAAGCCTTATCCTCCAATCCTTTAAATACCTTTTTCTCCAATTTTCCTTTTACAGGTTGAATGTTAAGATCGTGATAGCTCTCACTGCGACCCGTTACCGGAAGTGAGCCCAGATAAGTTTCAATATATGGTTTTAAAGATCCAACACTAAAATTACCAACAAAGAAAAAGGTAATATCATGACTATCCGCAAAACGTTGTTTGTAGAAACGATATGATGTCTGTAAGTTGAGCGATTCAACCTCTCTGATAGTTGGGGCTGTACTCCGCTTATGATAGCCTCCCATAACTGCGCTGATCGTATCCTGGTGAATTGCTCCTGGAAATGAAGGTCTTGCTGCGATGTTTACCTTATAATTTTCCTTGATCATTTTAAAAGCATTAGAGTCAGCCCGCGGTTGCGTAAAATATAAATGAATAAGCTGAAATGCAGTAGTAATATCCTTTGGCGTTGATGAGCCAAACACACCTTCAAAATGCTGATCGATATAAGGAGATACGCTAACCACTTTACCAGACAACAATTTATTTAACTGCGACTTGTCGTATGCTCCGACACCTGAAGCACTGACAACATCGGCAGCTATGCTCGCGGACAAGTATTCTTGTTCTGAGCTCAAAGATGTTCCTCCCGGACTCCATGCGGTAAAGACAATCTCGTCGGTTTTGAAATCTGTTGGCTTCAATACTACAGTAACTCCATTACTTAACTTTAACTCAGTAACCCCAAGGGACTCTATTTGCTTTTCACTCACCACTTTTCCCCCTGCAGGTATTGTTGACAACAAAGGTTGATCAATAACATCGTCTGCATAAGGCTTTACATCTTTACCTGCTGACTTGATCCATGAAAGATATGTTTCTTCATTTGGAAGACGTGATTTATTACCTTCCAGACTTTCGAGAATAGCAGTACAGTTGTCCGACTCTGTGATTAGCTTTGCAAGCTTATTGACCGTTTCTATGCTGATGTTATCAAGCTCTTTTTCATAATATTTATAAATGAAATCAATGCCTGGAATGGGTTGGCCCTTTGTAAAATGAGCTATATAATCATTGACTAAATTTGAAGATGCATTCTGGTTGCGTTCATTATACTGTTTTTGAACTTCTGCCCAGAAGTTTTGCTTGGCACGAGCCAGCTCTGTTGTCGTAAATCCGAATTTATTTACCCGAACAACCTCATCCATAACCCCAGTAATAGAAGCCTTTAATGCTTCCGGTTCTTTCGCTACTGTAGTAATAAAGAGAGAACTTAAGTTACCTAAGCCACCATAGTATGGCCCGTAGTAACCCGATGCATGTACAAAAGGAGCATTACCGCGTTCCATGATTTCCTGCAGGCGTGCCTCAAACATCTTGTTTATCATTTGTATAGCGGCGGAACGAGACAGGCCTTCGGTTGTATTCAAAATAACCTGAGGCTTTTTAAAGAAGATGTATGATACGTTGTAAGAGAACTCCGGGTCGGTGACAATCTTTACAAGTGGTTTATCGTTTAATGGAATATTGAACGTTTCAAGCTTCCTCTTCCTCCTCGGATTTTTGAGCCTTTCAAAATTCTTCCTGATAAGCCCTTCAACCACGTCAACATCAAAATCACCGACAGCTATTACTGCCTGTAAGTTGGGGCGATACCAGTCATTATAGAATCTTTTAATTGTTTCGTATTTGAAAGATTTTATGATATCGATCTTCCCAATAGGAAGTCGTTCAGCATAACGTGAATTATAAAAGATTACAGGAAAGATTTGTTTCCGCATTCTCTCCCCTGCATCCTTGCCCCGCACCCTGTCTTCTTCTACAATAATTCCGCGCTCCTTATCAATCTCGTCACTATCAAACGAAACGTGACCTGCCCAATTGCTAAGAATGTTAATTCCCTTACCCAGCAATTCTACATCATCTGTTGGCAAGGGGAGCTGATACACAGTTTCATCAAAGCTTGTGTAGGCATTAAGATCTGCACCAAAACGTACACCTGATTTTTGAAGATAATCGACTAACTCATTTTTTGGAAAATCCTTTGTACCATTAAAAGCCATGTGCTCCGTGAAGTGCGCTAAGCCTTGCTGGTCATTGTCTTCCATATTCGACCCGGCTTTTACGACTAAGTACAGCTCCGCCCGGTTTTTTGGTTCTACATTTTTACGAATGTAATATGTAAGACCATTACTAAGCTTTCCTATTTTTAGTTTTGGGTCTATTGGCAGAGCTTGTGAGACACTTTGACCAAAAGAAGAACGGCACAATACAACAAAAAGTAATACAGCCAACAACAGGCCATTTACCAATTTGTTCTTACCTCTCATATATCTTTGTTTATTGTTATCTGTATTACAATTTGTCGTGCATTCTGAAATTACCTCGTTAAGTCTCTCTTAGATAGCAGGTTTATCAGAATAGCTTTTCCAAAGCTCATCAAGTGTTTTACCTGTTTCCTGTTTCCAGATATTCTCGGTAAAGGTTTTGTTTCGCATTGCTTCGTCTATCGTTTTAACAATTCCTTTTTTCTCATTCTTTTCAAGCCATACGAAGAAACGTGCTGCAATCCTGTAACTATTGGAATAATGATGGCCGGAAGTAAATTCTGGCAAACGCCACCCCCCAACTTCATTACTTAAGCCAAACTTGTAACGGACATAGTCTGCTATACCTTCAGTGATCCATCCCGGGCCTGCATCACCAGGATAGCTTTGTACGATATGCATAACTTCGTGTGTAACGACGTCTATATCGGCCGGATGCTTATGAAACCAAGCTGAACTATAACGAACTACTCCCCCACCTGCTTCTGCTACACCGTGGTATGCGGTATCTATAAGAAAGGTTATTTCTTTAATTGAGTGTTTGTTATACGTTTTCGTTAAAAGAGGATAAACTTCAAAGAAAGTATCAATGAGTTGAGTCTTTACTGAATTATCAAAAGTGGCGTCGTTATTAACAACGGTAAGGGTATATCCTTGTTGTGTTATTACCTCCTTGTCCTGAGCATTAAGAACAGCAGGAAGTATGACAAGAATCTTTATAATGATCAAATAACAGCGCAATAATGGCATAGTAGGTGTTCTTCGATTTCGATTTAGTGTAAGAACACCACACCTTATTTAATGGATGAATCCGATTGAAATTTTATTTATCCGATTGTGCGTAATGTAACGCCTATCTGTTAGCTGGAGTGAATTATCAGGAATAAAAGCATGGTAAAAGAGAATTCGCCCAAATAATTTTTCAGTGTACGCAGGGCATTATATTTAAGCGTTTTTACTGTGTTTACAGAAACACCTAACTGCTCTGCAATCTGCATATTAGAGAAGCCTTTCATGGTTAAGCGCATGATATTAGCACTCTGAGGGGGAAGTTTTTCGATAACCGCTTCAAGCTGCCGGTATGTTTCTTCCGGAATTGTTACCTGATTAAAGAAGAGATCACTTTCTTTCTCTATAAGGTTTAAGTGTTTCTCTCTGATCTTTTGATTTCGGATATAATTGAGGCAGGAATTTTTGACTAAGACATATAAAAAGGTCTTAATAGAAGGTATCTCCGTGTATTCGTTACGCTTGTCCCAAAACTTAATAAACACCTCCTGCGCTATGTCCTTTGCTATATCACGATCTTCTACATATCGAAAGGCCACAATACAAAAAGAAGCGTAGTACTTTTTGAAAAGCACTTCAAAAGCATTTCTATCATTCTCTCTAAGTCTCTCAAACAGTAGTATATCCTCGTTCATCAGGATTCATTAACCTTCGTGAATAAACATACTAATTTTTTTCTAACATTGATAACAAAAACTTAACCGGCCCTTCTCGTAATCGTTTCCAACCATTTAAATAATTCAATAATCGATTTTTTTGGATTACATACCAGTTTCTTTACTTTTAAAAGTTGAGTTAAATAAATACCAAACATGTTGAAAGTAAAATTTATTGGATTGTTCCTCCTTATCAGCTTCCAAACCATTGTATACGCACAAAAGAAAGCGAAGAAGCAAATGTCGGGTAATCCGGTATTTCAGGGATGGTATGCAGATCCGGAAGGAATTATCTTTGATAAAACTTACTGGATCTATCCTACTTACTCAGCGAAATATGATAACCAGGTTTTCTTCGATGCATTCTCTTCCGAAGACCTTATAACCTGGAAAAAGCATGAACGCATCCTTGATACAACAGAAATAAAATGGGCCAGAAGAGCCATGTGGGCTCCTTCAGTCATCAGAAAAGACAATAAGTACTTTTTATTCTTTGGTGCCAATGATATCCAAAGTAACGATGAAGAAGGTGGAATTGGCGTAGCTGTTTCAGAAAGTCCTGGAGGACCCTTTAAAGATTATCTCGGCAAACCCCTGATCAGTAAGTTTTATAATGGTGCTCAACCTATAGACCAATTTGTGTTTAAGGACAAAGACGGTCAGCACTACCTTATTTACGGAGGATGGAGACATTGTAACATAGCCAAGCTTAAAGATGATTTTACCGGAATTGTTCCGATGGCTGATGGCACAACGTTTAAGGAAATTACTCCTGATAATTATGTAGAAGGACCTTTTATGTTCATTAGAAATGGAAAGTACTACTTCATGTGGTCTGAAGGCGGATGGACGGGCCCTGATTATAGTGTGGCTTACGCTGTGGCAGATTCTCCTTTCGGCCCGTTTAAAAGAATTGGAAAAATACTAGAACAAGACATGAAAATTGGCAGAGGTGCTGGTCATCACTCCGTTATACAAATCCCCGGAAAAGACATCTGGTATATAGTTTACCATCGCAGACCTCTTAACGAAACTGATGCTAATTCAAGAGTAACTTGTATTGACAGGATGTATTTCGATGAGCAAGGACTTATCAAACCCATCATCATCACCAAAGAAGGTGTCGAAAAACAAATAATCAAATAACACCTGAGATTTCCTGTATGCAATGTTATTTGGCAAAATGGTATCGCACACCAATACCGGCATGCAGGATACTCCAGATATTTAATGCGTGCACATTTTGCGTGTAGCTAGCTAACTTGATTTCATTTGTACCAATTTCGTAGTAGGCAGTAACTTTGCTTCCTTGCTGCAATCTATTTGTTATAAAGCGCACATTGCCTCCTATAAACACGTTGACCCTTACCGCTTCGCTCCACCAGTAATATCCATTGGGATACCACGCCGGAAGATCGGAAGAGTACTCATGACCAAACGTGTAGTTAAAATAAGTCCCTATGGTAAGGGGATGAATGAGCGTTGTTGGATTGGGCTGAAGCCTGATAACTTCACCCGTAAATTTTAATGTCATTGTTCTTATCGCACCATCACCGGCATATGCAGGAGGCACATAACCAAAAAGCAGGTCTACATTAGCTTTTTCTTTGAACAAATCATAACCTGCTCCAATAGAGAAAAAACCAATACTGCCCGCGTATTGAACCGCAGCAAAGTCAGGAACATACCATCTAGGAATATGCGGCTCCTTTTCCTGTGCAAAACCTTTAATATATGTAAAAGCAAACAGAAGAATTATACAGTAAAGTCTCATTTACTAGTAATAGATTTTTTCATACGAATATTTATCACCATACAACTTAATGAGCAGATACATCCTTTCTTGCATAGCAGTAGATATCAGGTATCTTATGTTGTCATGGTACGGTATGGTGTCATTGAACTTATGTTGATGTGCATGAAGGCTTAAATTTACCTTTCCTGAATTCTCTAAAGCAGTAACATAACCTTGTTCAAGTTTTCTATCGAAAGAACCGTCGAATGGAGATATATGAGAAACTACAATAGCACGATCAAAATCATCGTCATCAAGTTGCTCTTCAAGCCAATGTATATCCGGTACACGTCCGTTAAACCTATACTCACGCGAATTGGTATTGAGAAGTATAAATTTAAAACGATTTACTATAAACGAACTGTTCAACGGCCCGTAAACCTTTTTAAAAACCGTTTCTCCATTTCCTGACAAGTCGTGATTACCAATAACTCCGAGATAAGGAATCTTAAGCTTGCGCATAATCTCGTGAATCCATTCGAACTCATCTTTTAACCCAAAGTCACTGATGTCTCCTGCGAGAAACACGAAATCCGCATTTTGCTTGTTGGCACTTTTCACAAAGTCTTCTACTTCATCGTAAAATCGTTGTGAGTCCCCTGTATGGATTATCACAAGCGTATCCTTAGAAGGTGGAACTGAAGACAAAATGCGTTCTATGGCTTTTGCATTTACATTTCTGTTTTTATCGCTAACGTTTGTTTCATAAGGATGATATTCGAAAAGTGAACACGACACCACTAGCATCCCTCCTCCTACGATAATTATAAAAAGTTTAAAAAACATACATGTGCTGGTATTATAGCTGATTAATCCCTTAATAAAAATATCCTTCATCTGGCACTTGCCATTTTTACTGACACGGGAGAGGCTATTAGAATAACGGCGGCAAAATTGTAATGAATATCCAATATTAGAAACAGAAGAACATATTATTTTTTATTATGGTGGAGACAAGATTCCAAACAAAGTGCTGCATATAGAAAGGAATAACATTAAATACTGGTAAGAAATTACATCTTGTATCTAAAGATTATCCTTAGGATACAATATTATAAATAGGAATATCGTTTTGATGTCTTATAATTACCATTGCGCTTACTAACTTTTTCCATATAAAGTTTTGAAAAGCCAACCTACCAAGCTCTAAAAGTATGCGACGACTGATCTTCATAGCACTCATTACTGCTGGGCACGTAACATCAGCCCAAATCAGTTCTACCGAGAAAATAGACCTTGGATTTTCTCAAATCGAACCAAAGAGAGAAAAAAAGCAGAGTTCGTTCCTGCAAGCAGTAAAAGTACCAACAATGCTTATAGGTCTTGGTGTGTACTCTTGTGCGAGTAATGATGTTGTAAACCGATACGAAATACGAGAAGAGAGAAATGAGCATCTTCCAAACTTTAAGTATTCGGCAGACAATTATCTGATGCACGCACCGATTGCAATTGTATACGGACTTAACCTTGCAGGCGTAAAAGGAAAGAATGATTTTAAAAACCGTTCGCTCCTCCTTCTTAAATCCGAGGCTATTATGGCTGCGCTAACCTTTTCCTTTAAAGAGATGACAAATGTGTCAAGACCTGATGGAAGTGATGGATTTTCTTTTCCTTCAGGACATACAGCACAGGCATTTGCCACAGCTACCTTTATGGCAAAGGAATACGGCGATGAAAGCCACTGGTATAGTATAGGCGCCTATGGCATTGCTACCACAGTAGGCGCAATGAGAATTTTAAATAATCGCCATTGGATATCAGATGTTTTTGCTGGCGCAGGGATTGGTATTTTATCTACTAACCTGGCGTACCTGACACATCGGTATAAATGGAAGAATAAAAATTCTAATCTTACTTTAGTACCTGCCTACACCAGTGGTCCCGCACTTTATGTAAGCTATAGGCTGAATTAGATTTCTTACTTGTAAACTGTTCATAACCTCGCTTTCGCAATTATAGATAACCAATGGCAGCTCATCATTGATAACGATTCAATCGCGTAAGCCACCAATGGTTAGTAACCTTGTCTAATCAGTCACCTTCTGCAACAGGTTCTGCGTTTGCTCCCACATCCCCCGAAGCAACTACTTTCGTACCGACCATGATTTTAATGTGTCCGTTTAATTCTTTTAAAGAACTATAAAAAGCTGGATCGCTAATGACATAGTATTTATGCGTACTGAATTCTCCGGTAGCGCCATCAATAGAATACAACGTCATGAGTTTTTCATCGGATGCAGTAACCGCTTTTCCGTCATAAACTCCTGTGATGTACTCGATACCTTTCCCTGTTTTGTATAAAGAGATCTGAACAAGTGTCGTCCCTGCATTTCCCTCCCAGAAAACGACCCTTCCGTAGACACTGTCTAAAGCTGTAGCAGGATCTATGCTATAGGCACTGTATGTAGTTAATGTTCCTCCTCCAGATGCTGTGTTTGTTTCTGGTTCTACATCTTCAAGTTCACAGGCGGCAATTGAAAATAACATCGACACCATCAATAACATCATTATATTGAAACGTATATGCTTTAGTGTTTTCATAGTAATTCAATTTTAGAAGTTAAACATTACCCTTGCGTAATAATAAGCACCGTTAGAGCCTTGCTGATAGCCATTGTAAAGTGTAAAATCTCTTCTGAGAGGTATATACAAGTCAGGATACTGATCTAGTACATTATTACCTCCTACTGAAAATCTGACGTTAGGTGTGAGGCTATAGGAAAAGCTTAAATCAAAAACAGTTTGAGCTGAGAACGTCTGATCGAGGTATTCATCAGTATCAGGGTCAGTAAAAATAGAAACATCTTTTACTTTACCATAATACGTACCGCGAAGCATTGTAGAGAATTTGCCTTTCGCATAATTAACTGATCCTATAACCTTCTGACGTGGTGTTCCTGTTTCGAACTGTCCGATCACAGATCTGTCAAGGTATTTTTCGACCAGCTCTTCATCGGTAAGATTTGCAACGTTGAGGTCTACAATTTTTCTTTTCAGGATTTCATTTTTATTAAATACACCGGAAAGCGTGAAATTGAGTTGAGATGTTCCACCAAGTGTCAAGGAGTAATTTCCGACGATCTCAATTCCCCTGGATCGTACATCGGCACCATTTACAAAGAACTGTGCTTGCCCTTGTCCTATTACCTCTTCGTAATTATTGCCGACTTCTGCAGCATCAAAAGCGAGGGTACGGAATATCCTGTCGTCTACATCTATCTGGTAGGCATCGATACTAAAGTCGAGTTGGTGATTTACACTATAGGTAAGGCCAGTTCCGAAACTTATCGATCTTTCTTCTGAAAGTTCTTTGATACCTAGAACACGCGCCGCAGTACTATTTGTAGGATAAGTAGTTTCATCAGAAGGTTGTGGTACCCTGTTCGCATCCAGTTCAAAAACAGTAGCGGTGTGGGTATAGTTAAGTTCCTGAAGTGATGGCGCTCTGAATCCTGATGAAACTGATCCGCGCCAGGTAAGGTTATCCAGGATCGAATACCTGGCTGCTATCTTACCTGTTAAAACCTGACCGAAGTCGGAGTAATTTTCCACGCGTACCGCGCCTGCCACCAACACTGCGTCTGATATTTCAAGTTCGGCATCTACGTAAGCTGCGAGATTAGTTCTAAATTCATCACGTTCATTTTTAGGACCAAAGCCGGCAAAGCACTGGCAATTGGGAGCAAAAGATTTTATCGTAACCTGATCGCCACGTCCAACAACCAGAGGATTTCCAGCGCCATCTACAATTGGTTTACTTGATCCATCTTCAAGCGGTTTACCATCAGGACCAACTAACAAGCCATCTTCTTCTACCGTAAGAATTCCTTCATTACCATAGGTATAGCTTTCCTCCTGCCCGCGTATAATCTTATAATTCTCGATGCGCATCTCTGCACCAAATGCTATGTTCAAGCCTTTCAATACATTAAATTGCCTGGAGAAGTCGAGGTTAGTAGAGTTTTGCGAGAACTGATGTGTTCCAAGATTCATCTCTACAGGCGATAGAGAGCCGAGGGAAGCATTAAAGGTATTCACCATCCCAATTCTCATCCTGTTCTTTCCAAACGTGTTACTGAAATCCATATTAAATTCTCCAACTTTACTGCGAAGCCCAACAGTAGTAGAGAAGTCACCCGAGTTACTGGTCATCTGAGGCCTGAACCCATTTGGATAAAGTAAATAATTGAAACGATCTGTTTGGGCAGGTCTTCTGAAATAACAGGAATAGCCATTGAGATATTTGTAAGCCAATCCACCAAATGCGTAAAACTTCGTATTGTCATTAATAGCAAATTCAGCATTGTAGAAAGTACTTCCTAAAGTAATAGCAGGCATCCCTGAATAAATTGTAAAGTCTGACTGATCAAGACCACGCGCAGCCATTAGTCCTTGATTGGTTCTTAATGAAGTTGCTAATGCTTCATTTCCCGATGCCAATGCTGCAACCAATTCAGGATTAGTAATTACAGGGTTGCCAAACTTATCAGTACGCTCGTTATTTAAGTATGTAGCATCATATGCAGCGTAGTCGTAAATGAAAGTACGCAATGTAGGCTTCCGCTGCGTAACCTCACCTGATAAATTAATAAAGCCTCTTTTACCAAGCGAGAAACCATAGTTGGCAGTAGCCTGATAATTAAAACCATCAGGATCGCCATCAATTGTAAGATCGCCAGCATCACCTCCTGAATTCAGGTATCCCCCTGCTGTAAAACTTCCTGTAAGTTTATCTGTTCCTTTTTTTAAAACAATATTAATTACGCCAGCTACCGCATCAGACCCGTATTGTGCTGCTGCGCCATCTCTTAATATTTCAACACGCTCTACTGCAGCTGCTGGAATCATCATCATGTCAACAGAAGTAGAAGGACTTCCTACGGCGGTAGACATGATGAGCAAAGAAGAAGTATGTCTTCTTTTTCCATTGACCAGCACAAGGGTTTGATTGGGAGCAAGATTTCTTAGCTGGGCAGGATCGACATGTGAATTAAGATCACCGCCTTGAGACCGGGACGCATTGAAACTAGGGGCAAGAATAGCCAGCATTTGCGCCAAGTCTATCTGCGGCAAATCCCCCATCACATCCTGTATGGAGATGACATCAACCGGCACTGGTGTCTCCAACGCGGTACGCCCAACGCTGCGGGTACCGGTAACGATTACTTCACTTAGCTCTTCATAAGAAGGTTGAAAAGCAACATTGATTGTATTTTGACTTCCGACGATGATTTCCTGTGTCTTAAATCCAATAAACGAAAATACAAGTATATCGGAAGGAGTAGCTGTTAACGTATACATTCCTTGGGAATCTGTTAATGTACCTTTGCCTGTATTTCCTTTTACAAATACACTTACGCCGGGCAACGGCTCTCCTTCAAGAGAAGCCACCTTACCACCTACCTTGACTTCCTGTGCCCATAGCGCGGAAGCACAACACATGGTGAGAATAGAAATGCGTAGAATCAGTTTCATAATGGGTCGATTTACGATGAATGATTTTTAGAAAGATTGAAAACACGTAATGTTGATTGCAGGCGGCTGGTTTTCAAATGGGATCAGGTTTGATGGCGGTGTTGCGATCTTCTCATAGTGATTAATTTTAGGTTAAGGTTATTTAATTGACATTGCAAAACTTTCGAACACGTTTGCTAATGTTCTTTACTCAGTCAAAGAATAATATTCTTCTATTTCGGAAGATACCTTATGCACCAACTAAAACACATCCGCATTTTTACCTAGGAAGCAATCAAGAAATTACCGAGAAGGACATCTGTATAGATCATACAGTAGGTATAGCGTGATATTCCGAGCAACGGATTGCATAGCCCAGAAATAAAGATTTAACAGCAAAGATTTTACTACTTGAAAAAAGATGAGACTATAGTGCTATTCTGTTTTCTGCAATTTTAGCAACCAGTTCTGTAGTGTTCTTGAGGTTAAACTTGCCAAGAATATTAGCACGATGGGTATCAATTGTGCGGGGAGAAACATTTAGAAAAGCTGCAATCTGCTTGCTCGAGTATCCATCCATTACATATCGGATTATTTCCTTTTCCTTTGATGTTAAGAATGGAAGGCTCTTGCTATTCTTTTTGTGTATACATTGCAGAAGAAGATTTGATATCTCACTGGAATAAAAACGCTCTCCTTCTACCACCTTATCAATACCGAAAATGATTTCCTCTGGTTCTGCATCTTTATAAATAAATCCTTCAACTTTAGACTCAACAGTATTTAGTACAAAGAATTCATCCTTATTTAAAGAGATAATAATAACACGAAGAGAAGAGTTTTTCACCTTAAGATATTGTGCTGCATCAAAGCCACAATCTTTATTAACACCTAATAAGACAATATCAGCATCAAGACTATCAACGTGAGGCTTAACAGAATTAAAACTCTTGTAATCTCCAGTAACTTCAAACCGCGAGGTGTTTTTAAGAACAGACACCAATCCGATCCTGTATAAAGTGTTACTATCAATTACAACAACTTTAATCATATTAAGTAAATATAAATTTTTCATTGCTTTAAATGAAAGTTTTATATCTACCATTTCAATAGAAAGATAGCAGCGTTATAAAGCAATCGATTGTAAGTGCTAGATTGTTTATCCTCCTCGGATGCAAAGGATTGCAACGGATATTAATCCGAAAATTGTATTGAACGATAACATAGCATAAGTACCGGAACAGATCAAAAAGGCAGGAAAATGAAACATCAAAGAAACATAACTACTAAACCTTCACCTACCCATCGTGCGAACGATCGGCAACAGAAGGCCGTTAACAAGTCTAGGCAACGACCTGTTAACAACCTTCTGGACCGTTGTATCTTTATTGTAATCAATTCAACCTTCCTCTAAGGTTACTGTATTGAATTGCGTTTTTTGTAAATACAGTACTTGAAAGTTTATTTACTGCAAAACGATAGCCTATGTGTACGCTACAAACGTAAACCAGAATATATGCTATGCTGTTTTTGTAAACGAACACGAAACTCAGCAGGATAATTACAGCGCATATTACCCAAAGCGGAATTGATATATTCTTATAAACACGTATTTGAAATGACTTATAAAAGATAAGTGATGTAGTCATTATAGCCAATGCTCCTGGATAAGCACCTTCCATTACACACCTTCCGGAGAAAACAGTAAAGACGAAGTGTGATAGTATAAATACAGATGCAGAGAGTACAATACAAATCAGGTAAAGAAATATGACTTTACTTGCCCCTATTTCCTTTGCCACCATGTGACCAAATATCCAAAGTGCGATCATGGAAAGCATTATCTCTCCGAAGTTGGTATGCACAAATTGATAGGTGAAAACACTCAGCAAACCGTATTGCCAACTTGTATCATAGAAGGAAAGTCCGAGAGCAGATTGTATAAATTGCTCAATTGTTTCACCATCATTTATCTTGTATTCGAGAAAGCCGAAATACCCTAAAGCACAGTAGAGTACAAAGAAAAGGATGTGAATAGAAATTAATATGTTGATCGGGTTTTTAAGAGACAGCGGTAATTGAAAATATTGGACCTTATTGTGATGTCCCATTCTGTTTAAATACATCTTCATACGCGAATATTATTTACATTTTAGCGTATTACAACAAATAGGCCGCTTGACGAAAATGTCTCCTTTGGCTCTTATTTCAATATTCCCATTATAGGAATGATGAAAAAGTCAACATGTTGCGAGTTCTATGTTCCGGGGTTGGATGTTGTTGAAGTTTAAGGGTTGAAACTCATGCAGGGAAGAATTCTATTTTAATTAATTCTTCCCTGATGATGACTTACCTGATCATTTAGATTAAATGCTTTTTACCAGGTCTTCGATATATTGTAGTAATGTGGTAGCACCTCTTAATGGATAAGGAGGCATCTCGGATCCAACATCACGGGTAATAGCGGTCATTCCTGCCATTGACTTGGATGCTATCTCAGAGAAACCTACTTCTTTCATTGTTGTTATCCAATGCTCACGAGGAATCTCCACCACTTCAACAGGTCTTTTCAAAGCCTTTGCAAATGCCTCTGCCACATCTGCCGGAGAATAGCGCGCAGGACCTTCTACGTATTGAAGATTGCCTTTTGAATTTGACTCGATTAACAACTTTGCCGCTATAAGTCCAATATCCTGTGGTGCTACCATCGGTAGTTGGAAGTCAGGCGGATAGAACGAATAGATTTTGCCGTCATGTTGAGCTGATGCCAGTGACATAGACCAGTTGCTCATGTAGTAAGCACCGCGTATAATCGTTGATGGAATGTCGAGCTTAGCCAACGCTTGTTCCATTTCGTAGAGTACACCTAAATCACCAATCATCTCACCAGGCTGCGCACCATAAGTAGACAAAGCTACAACTTTTTCTAAAGGCGTATTCTTCATAGCAATGAGAATAGATGATAACGACCTACGCTCCTCCTTTTCTGTATCCTTTGAAGGATCAGCTGGAGGATTGAGCAAAAAAAGTCTTTTACCTTGTTCGAAAACTTTTTGCAGCGCATCTGTATCAAGTACATCCACCGATTCAACATTGGCTCCTTTCTGTTTCCAACCGCCTGCCTTATCAGCGTTACGGGAAACAATGATTACGTCCTGGCCATGCTCAAGTAAAGTTTGTACTACTGCCGAGCCCACATGGCCGGTACCTCCTAAAACAATGTACATAATTAATTAAATTTATTCTTCTTAAACGTAGCTGGCCAGTGTGACAACGTTATGTCAGGTGCTGTGATTTTATTCGTGCAAAAGAATCAATAGTTTATCTTAGAATATTGTTGCTACTACTTCCTCTATTTATTATTAAAAAAAATAAGCAAGCCATTGCTGACCTGCTTATTTAGAGAGGGACTGTAAAGTCTTATTGATTAAAGATAATAACCATCCATGTCAATGTTCCATCCATACGTATCACGAAGCTCAATAAGCTTATTATGTGCACTTGTGGAAATCTCTTCTATAGGTGATGCATAAAAACGACCACCAGTAATGTTCTTTTCTATGGCATTGTGATGAATGTTGTTTACAATGATGTCGAACTCTTCTCTTGTAATGAGATGGGCATCCGGATTACCAAATGCTTCTAAGGAGAAACTTCTGATCTGGTGATTTTCAGGCAAGGTAAACCAGTTTGGTAGCCGAACCCAGAACAGATCAAGGTCTGATAGTTGTGTATTATATGACAGATCGAGATCATCATTGAAATAGCCGCCAGGGCTAAACCTTTGCAAGGACGTTACATACTGAAGACCCTCTACAGTTTCTATTCCTCCATTATAACTAAAAGATTCGATTGTGGTGATCTTATCAATGTCTCCTGTAATCGTTACCTCATGATATCCTTCCGTCAGCACGACATCGGTGAAATGTAACGGCAATTGACGTCTGCCTGCAAATTCAGCCGGACCTTCAATTACAACTTCACCCTCACCTTCCAATGTAAATCTCAAGGGAGTTTCGCTGGTACCATGATCAACAAACTTAAAGCGTAGCACTGGCGTTGCCATCACTTTTAATGGAGCGCCATCCAATTCTTCAATCAGACTGTTATAAGTAAATGTTCGCGTAAAGATCTTATTTCCATCTACATCATAAACATTTAAAGTGTAGGTTCTGTCTGCATCGCCTGCGAAGCTAATGGTATTAATCTTTGCTTCAAGCGCTACGGTCTGCACGATCTTACTACCGTCTACTATTTCTGCACGGCCGGCAATGAGTTTGGTACTTCCGTTACCTGGAGCGAAGACAGCAATTTGCAGCGGTTGTACGATGTCAACACCAAAAGAAACGTATCCAAAATCTTCCGGAGCTTTAGCATTTACGCTGATCACCTGCATGCCAATATTAGAAACACCATTGGCAGTGACAACGAAACTAAAAGGTAATGGATTCGATACGGAAGATGCCAACGGAGAGCCTTGCTTTGGCGTAGCGTACAATACTTCTGTTCCCTTTACAATCATGAAATCAGAAACAGCATATGCTCCTGCCTTAAGTTCGAAGGGTTCTGTAATGTAGCCATCACCAACTTTCAGCAAGTTGATTTGTTCATTCGTTAATACCGGACCTGCGTTGTTTGTGATGCTGATTTTTACTGAAGCTCCTTCAGGTAAGGCTTGGCTTACTCTGCCTCCAGGGTCACTCGAAGATACTGATACTGAGAATTGTACTTTTTGATTAGCTGGGACAACCACTTCTTCTGTGGTACACTGAAGCAATAACACCGTAAACAGTGAGAGGGCATAATAAAAAAATTTATTCATACATTATCTTTTTTGCTCCCTCAACAAAATTTAAATGCCATTATAAATGAACCTTTAAAAACCAAGAAATGACATCAATGAAAACAAAAAGTCGCTCTACAATTTTTCTTTACGAGAACAATTTTCACCGATAGATGTACCTATTAAACTTTAAATGGTGAAGCAACGAGAAGGGTGATAGAAATATACCCGCTACATTCGAACCAGAACAGCGGCTTTAATTCAATAAAAGAATCACAAAAAAAACTTCTTACTCCAAAACAAAAAAGTCCTCCGCTAAAAGGACCTTTTTGCATCAAGCAAATTACTTTATTACTCCTTTCCAAGGATCAATTTGCGAAAGCGCTCATTCTTTAACCATAGTGATCCCCATGCGAGTATAGCGAGATAAACAGGAAACAGTACGTGTGAGAACAATGGGTTATCCATGCGAACATGTGTTGCTATAGCCCCCCCGAAATAACCAGTTAACAAAATAGCTCCCAGAATTTCTGTTCGTGGGAGAGCATAAAGAAGAACGGAGATCAGCCCAAGTGTACCCAAAATAGGAAGGTGATGTAACTGAAAGCCAAGTTCCGTGGTGCCTTTAATTGCTTCTTCATTAGGAATGAATTTAAAGATACTATCAGCAAACATGAAGAGGATGACAAGGCCACCCATGATGCGTGCGGTCCATATTCTTCCTTTTGAAGGAGCCGTTGTCGGTAGTGTAGCATGTAGTGTAGTCATGGTGTTTATGGTTACGTGTTTATGATGTTAAATTATCTCCAATCTCAATAGCTCTTGTTCTATTATCGAATTGGTAAAACAAAGATATAGCATGTTTTTAGCTTCGAGGGGGTGTAAAAGCGACATCCTCGTTGGCAGAATACGACAGAACTGGATTCTGGATGCTAAATACCAGATGCTTGATCCTTGGTACTGGATTCTGGTTGCTGAATCTTGATGTTGGAGTCTGGAAGCTGACACGCTCCGGCAATGACCTTTAGACAACCTACAAATAGCTCCCGAATAGCTTGGGAATGAATCATGCCGGCACCGTGCATGCGGTATGCGTACAGTATGTGTACGTAAAAGGAGCCAGTTTCACGCAGACATCTCGCACGCACGGTGCTCGC
>NZ_JAHESD010000080.1 GCF_018598585.1 Chryseosolibacter indicum | reverse complement strand
TGTATACGACACAGTTGCAGGCCACGCACCATGGTCTTAATGTTCATCAAATGGGAGGTTTTAATGTGGACAAGCTGAAAGAAAATTTAAACGTACCCGAGACGCACGAACCAATTATTGTATTGGCAATTGGCTACCCAGGTGAAGTAACTGTCCTTCCTGAACACCTCCAGCTACGTGAAAATGCACCGAGAGAAAGATATCTGCAACAGGAGTTTGTGATGAATAAGACGTTCTGAAAGTAGAAAGTGATGTTGAATTTGAGGCTAGTTTGCTGCTAAAGGTAATGTGAAAATCACTTCAGTACCTTCGTTAACTATGCTTTGTATTTGAATTTTACCTCCGTTTAGCTTGATGAATTCTTTGCAAAGCAGGAGACCAAGTCCCGTTCCCTTTTCTTGCATTGTACCAACTTTGGAAAAATGGTTATTTGAATCAATAACAGTCTCTATTTCCGCCTGCGACATCCCTATACCTGCATCTTTTACAGATACTGAACAATAGGTTGAATCAACAAAGGCAGAGACAGTAACGTTGTTGTTTGGTTTTGAGAATTTGATGGCGTTGTGAATCAGATTTCTCAGGATGAGATGAAGCTGATTGGTATCTGCTTTTACGTAAACACTGGTATTAAGTGTGTTGGCGATATTTACACTTTTTTGCTTAGCCGATTCACTTAATAGCGTACATACCTCAGTGATACTGTTTTTAATATCGATAGTTTTGGCATCAGTCTTTATGCCTTCCATCTGACTTAGCGACCAGTGTAGTAAGTTCTCTAATGTTTTCTGTGTTACATCAAGATTTACTTTTACCTTGTCAGAGACCACAATAAATTCCTCGGGTGTTAACTTCTTTCGTCCAAGTAAATCTAACAGTGAATGAAGCGTAGACATTGGCCCACGAAGGTCATGACTTATCACTGAAAATAATTTTGACTTAAGATTATTAAGTTGTTGCAAGAACTCGGCTTGTGCTTCAATCTCCTCCTTTTGTTGCTCAATACTAAGGTTTTTAGCGGAGAGATTTTTTAGAGCATCACGTTCTATTCTTCTCAGTCGTGAGAGGAAGTACACAAGAATGCCTAACAATAGAATACAAAGAACAAGAATGATCACTAAAAGACGTTGGTTTTTCACCTGCTGTTGCTGAAGTGAATTCTCCTGTTCTAAAAATTTAATAGTATGCTCTTTTGATGCTAATTCATAAAGGGCATGCAGCTCCTGTGTATTTCTCGATTTGTCAAATTTATAAAGACTATCCTTGTACGTATTAACAAGGCGCAGATGCTCAGACGCCAGATCAAGTCTTTCTTGTTTAGAATAAATGTCAGCTAGTAGAGAATGAGCTTTTACAAGAACAGAGAAGTTCTGCATTTCAAGATTAATGGGAATACTCTTTTTCAGTAATATAATAGCGCTGTCAGTTCTCCCGAGCATCATAATACTATGAGCAAGTTGATAATAACTTATGCCCAATGATCTTCTGTTGTCAACCAAACTATCTAATAATAGGGCCTTTCTGTTATAGATGGCACTTTGTAAGTAATTGTTTTTTCTGAATAAGATCTTCCCTTTCCTGCTGTATAGGATACTTATGTTGACAGAATCTTTTAATCTCGAAAATATGTCGAGCCCCAGGTCACAGTAGTAAATGGCTGAATCGTAGTCCTGAACTTCCGAAAGTAACATGGATTTTTCGCGATATGCTTCTGCGAGCAATTGCTTGTTGCGCGCCTTTTTGGTCAAGGTCACTGCTTGTTCAATGTAACCCCTGCCTTCATTAATATTCTGTAAATCGATGAAAGTTCTTCCAATTGCAAGCAAAGCTTTGCTCCAAACGGCTACATGGCTAGTGTTTTCGACAAGTCTTAAAGATTTTAAACCATAATCTATACTTAGATTATAGTCTCCTTTAGCCCAGTATGCCTTTGATAGAACCAAATAGCTGAAGCTTCGAAGGTATTGATGGTCGGAAGAGACAGCATCAATGTTTTTGTTAATGATTGCGATGGCGGAATCTGGCTTAGAAAGATATATTCTCAGCGCCAGCGAATCCTGCCGTAATAATTGTAAGCTGTCAGGTGTCTGGTATGACATAGATTGAGCCGAAAAAGGCACAATAAATACAATGAGTAACCAGTAAAACCGTAAAGCCACCATTTCGATTTTCGTGCCTCAAAGAAGCGGCAATAGTTAAAAAGTTTCAACCAAAAAGCCGCTTAAAACATACCTTGGAGTTATATTAGTAATATGTGCAATTTTTAAACTTTTGTATTACATTCCGTTCTCTCAACTGCTATGAATAGATGGTTCTGTTTGTTTTTCTGCTTTTTTGCGCTTAACGAGGCAGCCGCGCAAAGCATTAAGCTGAAAGGCAGGATCAATAACTTACAAGGGGAAACCTTACCATCAGCACAGGTGTCTTTATTTCCTGACTCAATAACCGTGCTTACTGACTTAAATGGAAGATTTTCAATAGAAACAAAGAGAGGCAATAAGCAATTAATTATTTCGTTCGTCGGTTACGAGTCACACCGCATACATTTCTATGCGACGAAAGACAGCACCGTCACAGTTAAACTGAAAGAACAGTTAAATCAGTTAAATGCTGTTGTTGTTGAAGACGTAAGAGACAGGCAACAGGAGATATTTAATAATAATCAAACCAGTACAAATGTCTTAACAAAAGAAGAGATAACTGGCATACCAGTGCTTATGGGTGAAGCTGATGTGATAAAAACATTACAACTTCTTCCTGGTACCGTACGTGGTGTTGAAGGAAGCTCCGATCTCTTTGTAAGAGGTGGCGCTGCAGACCAGAATCTTGTTTTGCTTGACGGTGCTCCTGTTTATAATACAAGTCATCTTTTTGGCTTTCTCTCTGTTTTCAATCCGGATATTCTGGATAAAGTAGAATCAATCAATGGTGGGTTTCCCGCGCACTATGGCGGAAGACTTTCTTCTATTTTAAATGTTAATACAGGAAATACAGTAGCTGACAGAACAAATATTTCAGGAGACATAGGACTAATTTCATCACGTCTTTTTTTAGAGCAACCTTTGGTAAAAGATAAAGCTTCTTTTTGGATAGGCGGTCGCAGAACTTACATTGATAGAGTAGTACAACTGGTGGGAGAAGAGCTTCCTTATTTTTTCTATGATGTTAATGCCAAGCTTATCCTTGATCCAGATGAAAGAAATCATTTTGAAATAAGTTACTATGGAGGAGAAGATGTACTCGACTTCTTCAGAGATCGAAACAATGATGGTAATGGCATCATCACAACCTATGAGTCAGGAAATAATAGCCAGTCCTTTATTTGGAAACGTACTTTCGCAAGAGGATTAAAGAGCGAGTTAACGGCTATGCGTTCTAAGTATAAGTATGATATAAGAAATATCTTCGAAGACAACCAGCTACTTGCATCTTCCAATATAGAAGATTACGGAGGCAAGTGGACGTTTACAAAAGATTCCCTCTTCAGCAAGGGTACCCTAAAAACAGGAATAGAATGGATCAGACATGCAGTAAGTCCCAATGTGATAAATACCACTGGGTTTATAGCAGAGTTTTTTGAAAGCAACACAACAAGCGCAAAATCGGCACATGAAATTGCTGCATACGCGGAATATAGTTGGATGCCGATAGAGCGGCTAAACGTTGCGGCAGGATTCAGAGGAAGTTTGGGAGTACTCGAAAACAAGAAATATTTTAATCCCGAGCCTAGGATATCGGCACGATATGAGTTGAATAAAGATCAGGCGCTGAAGTTGAGTTACTCTAGAATGAGCCAGTACATTCACCGCATTTCAAACTCAGCGATCTCTATGCCTACTGACATTTGGTATCCCGTAACAGATAGTATCAAACCACAGACTTCTCATCAGGTTGCCTTAGCATGGCAATGGGCTAAATCAGATTCTAGAATATTTTTAAGCATAGAGAGTTATTATAAAACCATGCAGCAACTTATCGGTTATGAAGAAGGCACAAACCTTTTTCTGAATACTGACTTTGAATCGCAGCTCATACAAGGGAAAGGTCGTGCTTATGGATTTGAATTTCTGATTAAAAAAGATGCAGGACGATTTACAGGTTGGATTAGTTATACGTTGTCTTGGTCATCAAGACAATTTAACGACATTAATAATGGTGACTGGTTCCGCGCCAGATATGACAGAAGACACAACGGCGCTATTGTAATGCAGTACGCGCTTAGTAAAAGGTTCTCAACGTCTTTTGTTTGGGAATACATCTCAGGCTCACGCTTTACACCAGTCACAGGACAATACACTGTAGTAGCGCCAACACTAACAGGAGTTGATGTTATTCCTGTGTTCGCGCCTATTAATAGTGTAAAGCTGGCTGATACACATCGTTTGGATATAGGCATTAAGTTTAGGAATAAACCGGGCAGAAAATTTCAATGGCACTGGTTTGCCGGCGTATACAATATATATAATAGGGCTACGCCTATTGGAATTGTAATTTCAGAAGATGAAACTGATGGCTCGCTGAGTTATGAACAACCTGGCCTGTTCGGTTTATTACCTTTTATTAGTTATGGCTTTAAATTGTAGTATGATTAGAAAGAGTTGGCTGAACAAACAAGCATTAATCTTATTGGTGATTGTCACATTTTTGTCACTTGCTTCATGTTTACCCGATTCGTTAGATGTAGAAGGAATACCGGAAGTTAAGCCCCAGATTGTTGTGTCAACACAATTCGTTCCTGATAGGTCTCTTGCTGTATTACTCACAAAAACTTTTGGCGCTTTAGAACCTGTTAACGATAGTGTGCCGTCAGCTTTATTAACACAAATAGTAGTAAACGATGCTGTAGTTTCTATTTCCGGTCCGAATGGAGCTGATACACTTTTTAACCTTGGTAATGGTGTGTATGGTGGAATTTTCATTCCCTTTCAAAGCGGAGAGGAGTATACTTTAAATGTTACCAGTGCAGCTCTGGGTAATGTTACAGCCACAACTACCGTAAAGTCTATTGTAAGTTTTAATGAGATTGAGGCTGATTTATATTATAACGGATTCGGAGACACGTTGGCGCAAATCAATTATCAGATAAGAGATGTACTCTTAGATAAGAACTATTACATGTTAAATGTTCAGGAAGTAGAGCGTGCTGATGTTATTGAAAACATGATAAATCCAAGGGCCTACACGCGCCTACTGGACGACGCTGGTTTCGCAGGACAAACTTATGCAGAGAGCTTCAGAGTTGTTACAAGAGACTATATGCCTGGTGATACAATAGCAGTTTCTTTATCAAATGTAAGCGAAGAGTATTATAATTTTATCAAGCTACGACTTGACAATCGGTTCAGTTTTGTAGAGTTTCTTGGCGAGCCAATTAACTATCCTTCCAACGTCAGGGGCGGAAAAGGCTTCTTCAATCTACATGTTCCTGATTTCCGGTTCTTTGTGCTTCAGTAATATTATGTTTGTTTAATTAGTACTTTTGGTCGAGTTAAGCAGATAATTTAATAGGCCGCGTTTGAACGGCATAGTTTTGTTAAGCTGCTTGCTTATTATCCTTAAAGATTGAATTAAATTCAGATGCCGATAGAAAGACAAAAAGATCTTCGTTTAGCCGTACTGATAGACGCCGACAATGTTCCGTATGCGAATGTAAAGGGTATGATGGAAGAGATTGCAAAGTATGGTACCCCAACCTTCAAACGAATTTATGGCGATTGGACTAAACCCACAACTTCAGGTTGGAAGGGCGTGCTGTTGGAAAATGCGATTACCCCAATTCAACAATACAGTTATACTTCAGGAAAAAATGCTACGGACTCTGCCATGATCATTGACGCTATGGACATATTGTATTCTGGGCGTGTCGATGGCTTTTGTATTGTTTCCAGTGATAGCGATTTTACCAGGTTGGCAATTCGTCTGCGGGAAGCAGGTATGAGCGTAATCGGAATAGGGGAGAGAAAAACACCCGAACCATTTATTACAGCTTGCGATAAGTTTATTTATATCGAAATTCTTTCATCTGATGACAACATTCCGGATGCTAAACAGAAGCGTCCTAAAAAAGATGCAACACCTCAGGTTGATAAGAGAACAATAAAATTGGTAAAGTCAAGTATTAACGACATCGCAGATGAAAGTGGCTGGGCTTTCCTTGGTGAACTAGGCACCTTGATTCTGAAAAAGCAACCTAATTTTGATCCGCGCAACTACGGTTTTAAAAAGTTACTGCACTTCATTAAAAGTGTAGACAGCATTGAAGTAGATGAAAGGCAAAGTGAAAGTGGTAGCTCTAGGCACGTGTATGTACGGGTTAAGCAATAAAAGTTAACGAAGAAATAGTAAAGCATCATCTAATTGGGACATTTGCTTCAAAGAATTTATTGAGTAAGGAAATCAATTCTCCTTTGGTTAAGTAGTACATCACGTTGTAGTGTTTTTCATTAAAGGCAGTAAGCAATTCATAATACTCCTTTTCGGTCAAATTATACTTTTGGATTAGTCCCTTTTTTGTTTCAGGATCATTTATAACAACATCAACATAAGTTTGTACACGGGCTGCTTCTTCGCGCCAGTTGGCTGCTTTAATTTTGTCCTTCCTGGACTTATGATAATAGAATGGGATCTTCTTCTTAAGCCTTGCATTTTGCTCGTTAAATAACCCTTCATACGGATTTTGATAAAGCCTGCTGTCATGAATAATAATAGGAGCAAGAATAGTTGGTTGTTCAGCAAGACGAATAACACTTGGCTCATACCCAAGCAACGGCAGTTCGAGGCGCTTGTATCCAACGAATGTTAATACCAGTGTATCCAACTCGGTTCCCTGAATGCTGAAATTCCCCTGATTATCGGTGGTAGTACCCCTTTGCTTATTTTTTAATTGCACACTCACGGATGAAAGTGGGCCGAAGGTTGCTGAATCCACTACAATACCTTTAACCAAATCCTGGCCAAAACAGATATCTGATAATACTGTTAGTAAAATTCCTAAAAGGAAATATCGCATGCTAACTCCTATCTATTGATAACTGAAATTTTGGTTTTTTAGTATTAAATAACTATTCGAAGAGGCGATCAGATAATGTTAAAGAGTAGTATGTCTTTTTACTACGTTGGCTGAGTTAACAATTCGATAACTTCTCTTTCAAAAGGAAAAGCTTTTAACAGTTCTTCCCGCGATGCCATTTCAAAATCTTCAAAGTCGAAACCGGGTGACACTGTGCATCCGCAAAGCACATAATTATCCGCTTCATTTACTTTTGCGCCAAACCAGCTGTTAGCAGGAATCACTATTTGAACTGACTCACCATTTTCTAATGAAGTGCCAAGTTTGTAGGTTCTCAAACCTCCTTCGTTTAAGACATAAAGCGTCAATGAGCCCCCGGCGTAATAATGCCACATCTCATCTGATTTAATACGATGAAATAATGAGCGGTCTTGAGAACGAAGTAGAAAGTAGATGGCAGTCGAAAAATTCCTTTTGCCTGTAAATCCATCAGAAAGACATTCTTTTCCTGCAACTTCAGAAGAACGATATGTTTCTTTAAAAAAACCTCCTTCAGGATGTGGTGTCAATTGTAAAAGCTCAACCCAGTATGATGCTGATTTCATGATCAAAACATTAGGGTCGAAAATTACTTCCAAAGTTTAAAGATTTAGCCAAAAGGTTAATATTTCTCGTTTTGAAAACGATTGCGATAACATTTACTTTAATTCCTTTTCAACGTATTGCCTCTACCGTCGTTGGTGCTATTTTTAGCCCTCAAACTAACCCGATTTAATGAGAATGTTTACAAAACGTGTAGTGGCCATTGTTATGGCCATTCTTGTGTTGTCTGGTTTTAACACCATCAACAAACCGCAGAAGGAAGATCCTTCATCCATTGCCAAACGAAGGAAGGCAGAAAGAAGTAATAATCCCCAGATTGAAAAGAAGATTGATGAGTTGTTGAGTAAGATGACGCTGGAAGAGAAGATCGGCCAGATGACACAGATCAATAATTCAGAAATTGTTACCAATGCGCAGTGGGGCAACGGTGCTGACTTAAGCATCGAAATTAAAGTTGATACAGCTCGGCTTGGTAAGATGCTCCGGAAATATCATGTAGGTTCTTTTCTTAATGGTATCGCAGTGTCGCCTGAAACATGGTACAAATTCTATAAAGACCTTCAGGAGTACAACATGAAGGTGTCTCGTCTTAAAATACCAATTATCTATGGGGTGGATCACATGCACGGACCTAATTACGTCGAAGGCGCAACCATCTTCCCGCATGCCATCAACACTGCTGCAACTTATAATAATAAATTCCCTGAAGAAATGGCTCGTGTTACCGCAATAGAAACCGCAGATCTTGGGCACCAGTGGTTGTTCGCTCCCGTGTTCGATCTGTCAAGAACCCCGTTATGGGGGCGATTCTATGAGACTCTGGGAGAATCTCCTTACGTAGCTGCAACAATGGGAAGCATCTTTGTTAAAACTGCGCAGAATGAAACTGCTGTTGCGCCTTATAAGATAGGTGCAACAGCAAAACACTTCCTTGCATACTCTGATCCAAAATATGGTTGGGATAGAGGGCCAGTAGATGTATCAGATCAGGCACTGTATGAATTTCACGTACCTCCTTTTAAGGCTGCAATTGAAGCTGGAGTTAAAACAGTAATGATTAATAGCGGTGAGATTAATGGTGTTCCTGTCCATGCTTCTTATCGTATTCTCACACAATTACTGCGCGACGAATTAAAGTTTAAAGGGGTTGCCGTAACAGACTGGGAAGATATAATTCGTTTATACCGAAATCACAAAGTAGCTCAAAATGAAAAAGAAGCTACCTATAAAGCGATCATGGCAGGCGTTGACGTTGCGATGACTCCCTATACTACTGATTTCTGTGATTATCTTCGTGCACTGGTGCAGGAAGGAAAGATCAGCAAAGAAAGAATTGATTTATCAGTATCACGTATCCTGCGTCTTAAACTTGAATTAGGACTGTTTGAAAATCCTTATCCACGCAACGACAGGTTTAAAAAGATAGGAAGCCCGGAACATAAAGCCAAAGCGCTGGAGGCCGCGCGCGAATCTATTGTATTGATGAAGAATGAGAACGCGTTGCCTCTTAACTCTGGTAAGAAGATCGTTGTCGCCGGTCCCGTGGCTAACCTTAAAAGACCATTAGCAGGCGGATGGACTTTACGTTGGATTCCTGCAGAGGAGGAGATTTATCCGAAAGATATGCTTACTGTATTCACTGCATTGCAAAAGGAGTTTACAGGTAGTAATGTATCCATAGCAAACAATGCTGACGAAATTAAATCAAAAGCTGCTGGAGCAGATGCACTTGTGCTTGCGGTGGGTGAGATGCCTTATGCCGAAGGGTTTGGTAGCATCCATGATATCAACCTCCCTCAAGATCAAATTGATCTTGTTAAAGCTGCGCAGGCAACTGGTAAGCCTGTTATTCTTGTCATCATAAGCGGCCGTCCGCGTGTTATTGCTTCTGTTTATAAAGATTGTAAAGCAGTGCTGTTCGCAGGACTACCAGGTTTTGAAGGAGCACAGGCAATAGCAGAAATTATCAGTGGTAAAGTCAATCCAAGTGCTAAGCTAAGCTTCAATTACCCCTATGCGGTAAATCGTCTTATTCCGCATAATCACAAGATCAGCGAAGTTACTTTAGCACACGAAATTGAGAATCCAATCGCGCTTATGCCATTTGGTACTGGCCTAAGTTACACAACATTCGAGTATAGCAACCTGCAGTTAAGCGATTCAGTACTTTCAAATGCCAATGCGGAAATTAAAGCTTCGGTGACAGTAAAAAATTCAGGTAGTCGCGAAGGTAAAGAAGCAGTATTGTGGTTTATACAGGATGAAGTGGCAAGTATCACGCGTCCTGTAAGAGACCTCAAATACTACGAGAAGCAAACACTTAAACCTGGAGAATCTAAAACATTTTCATTTACAATTAAGCCGTCACAACACTTGTCCTTTCCTAACGAAAAAGGTGAGCCGCTCTTGGAAGACGGTTACTTTACTGTAACAGTTGGGAACCTCAAAACAAGATTTAAGCTCAAAACATCCGCAAATATTAATTAGCATTATAAGGTTATCCTGTGTTTAATAAAATACAGGATAACTTCCACGCGGAAGACTTTAGGTCATAAGGTCTAGAGCGTTAATAAGGTTTAACTCCTTCGCCTCAGATAGTTATATGTAGTGATTTTTAGAGGTAATCGCTTGTCCTGTTAATTCTTACCAATAGCAAATTTATTCTGCTGTACATAATTAAATCCCTTAACTATAAACTGTATATTTATGAAAGGATGAGCACGGCCGCAATTATTGATCCTTTTGCTAAAGAGTTATTTGCTTCAATGGAGGACTCTGATTGTGCCTTTGCTGCAATTGATTACAATTATAACTTTCTGTACATAAATAAACTTGCTGAGAAGTTTTATGGGAAAAAAAGAGACGAATTATTAAATAAAAATGTTAGAGTGTTGTTTCCGGAGTTGTGGGAATTCGGACCATTTAAAAATGGCAGGAAGGCAGTAGCTGCAAAACAGGCTTTTCAGATGGAATATGATTCTCCCTTTGCAAAAAAGTGGGTACAATTAACAGGTAAGCCCTATGACAACTTTTACACATACACCTATCGTGTAATAGATTTTAAAAGCCATCTCCGAGATCAACTTAGAAATGAAATGAAAAAGCGCAAGTAGGCCTTAAATTTCAATTGCTCTAAACCGATTTTATAGCGTTTCAAACAACATTATTACACATTAGCACTCGTAGTGTACCTAGTTATCCAACTGCAAAATGATACCCTATCCCCTTTATGGTAATAATCTCAATGGAAGAATCGTCCTTAAGATAATCACGTAATTTAGTAATATAAACGTCAAGGTTTCTTGAATTGAAAAAAGAATCATCTCCCCACAACTTCATTAAAATGTCTTTTCTGTTGGTCGTGCCATTCTTATTTTCTAATAAAAGTAAAAGAAGCGTAGCTTCTCGATGAGACAGTTTTCTTTCCGCGTTTCCAAGCCTTAATTCATACCGCAGTGAATTAAACTCATACTCTCCAATTTTAAATACCCCTTGATCAAAAAACACTTTCTTCTGATTGGTTAGTTGCAAGAGATTTTGAATTCTTACGATTAATTCTTCCATGCTGAATGGCTTGCGAAGATAATCGTTGCCTCCTGTATTAAAACCTTTCAACAGGTCTTCTGTTTGTATTTTTGCAGTGACAAAAATAATAGGCAGTGATAAGTTCAGTTGCCTTATCTCTTTGGCTATGGAATAGCCATCCCTATAGGGAAGCATAATGTCGAGTACACAGATATCGGGTCGTATTTTATGAAGTACTTGTATTGCCGTACTCCCATTATCCAGCATAGTAACTTCAAAGTCCCGACTTTCAAGACTTTCTTTTACTATTCTTCCAAGGAAGGGTTCATCTTCAATATAAAGAACTTTAGTCCTCATCATGTTTTTGGTAATACAATCGTGAAATTAGTTCCGTTTCCTGGCTCGCTTTTTACATGAATTGTTCCCCTATGGCTTTTGATTACACTTGCTACAAAACTTAATCCTAAACCATACCCCTTAGTGTTGTGTATGTCACCTATTGGCACCCTGAAGAACTTTTCAAAGATCTTTTTTTGATACGCTTTAGGTATTCCGATGCCGTTATCAATAATTGCAAGTTCTATCTGTTCTGCATTACTATGGAGTATGATACTAATAACTGCTCCTTCTTTGCTGTACTTAATAGCATTGTCTACAACATTGTAAAACACATTGGTTAAATCAGTTTCACTTCCTTTTGAAATAAACTCTGTTCCTTCCTTCTTATAAATCAATTGAACATGTCTTTGCTCAAACACAGGCTTCATGCTTGAGAGTACTTGTTCTATAAGCAGATCAAATTCAATGTTTTCAATTCTTAATTTAATACCATTGTTTTCAAATACTGTTGTCTTGAGAATCTTATCTGTCATAAGGGTTAGGCGGTTCAATTCCTGGTGTGCTATCTCAAGATATTCTTGTGTTTTATGCGGATTATTTAAAGCATTAAAATTCCTCAATGCTTCTAAAGCCACACTTACAGTTGCAACTGGTGTTTTCAGCTCATGGGTTACGTTACTGATAAAAGCGTTCTTTAGCTGCATTAATCGCTCCTGCGATCTTAGACTTTTATACATAATATAAAATGCAGCAACGGTTAAAAATGTAAGAAATATTGAAAAGAGAATTTGGGGTGCTATTGCTTTCAGAAGTAATTTACCTGCCCCACTGAAAACGATCATATAACCTTTTTCTGGATTAAGCATGACCACCTCAGCTATAAATCTTTTGTTCTCAAACCTTTCTGGAGGGCAACATGCTTTTGCATCGACCGTGTTCACAGCAAATTTAAGATCGGAATAACTTTCAGAGAATTGCTTTTTAAGTCCTTCTTTCAGGTGGTAAACAATGCTATCAACTTGTAGTGAATCGTGTTTAAAATTCGGAATAGAACTCCTATGGTAATCTCTAATTATAACTCTTCTTCTTTTAGGCGCCAGCATATGACTAAGTGTATCCTTGCGTGCACCTATAATAAAGAGATTAGCATCGTTGGCCTGCTTCTCAATTTGTAGGTATGTGGTAATACTATCTATAAGTAACGATCCGCTTCCAAGCGGTTTACTGGATTTGTAGGGACTATGTGGTTGTGTTAATTGTATAGTGTCCCTGATAGACTCTATGCTCTTTTCGATTAAAACGTCATACATCCCTAGAACTGTAGACCTGAAAAGAATCCCCGTGTCACGCCTGAAATTTTCCTTCGCGTCATTATAAGTTAGGCGTAACCATATAAACTGGAGTACGAGCAACAGCATAACGCTGCTAGTCATCATTGTGATTATCAGAGCATGCTTTCTTCTTTTCATTTAATACATTGGAATTCTATACTTAATATGCTAATACAAAGTTAGCTGGCTTTTTAAGATTCTGATTCATTTTAACCTTAATTAACATTGCTTTCAGAACCATTAACCTACATCCTGCCTCTTTAAAAATACTTTTGCAAAGTTAAATGGCATTATTGAACTATTACTAACACTGTTCATGCAACTATCTTACACAATGAAAAAGGTTTTTATTACATTGGGCATTCTTGTATCAATTGCAGCACAAATTGTCTTTGCTCAAACCGAAGAAGGTGTTATCACTTTTGAGACCAAAGTAAATATTCATCGAACACTTCCTCCTGATCGCCAGGAGATGCGCACAATTATTCCTGAATTCAGAACTAGTAAGGCGGGGTTGTTTTTCAATTCTAATGAATCTTTATATAAGCCAATGGAAAATGAGGAAGAAGATGAAGAGATAGGGAACGGTGGAATGGTAAGAATGCGGTACCAGACAATGCTAAATGAAGTTTATGTCAATCAATATCTATCAAAGAAGGTCCTTAGGCAGGAGTTTATGGGAAAGAAATATCTTATTGAGGATACGCTTAACTTAATACCTTGGAAGTTTAGCGAAGACACAAAGGAAATTTTAGGGTATACATGTAAGCAAGCATCGTTCTATCATGAGGAGCGCAAACAAAACATTGTCGCATGGTATACTGACAAGCTGCGCCCCTTTTTAGGTCCAGAAAGCTTTAATACTTTACCCGGGGCTGTATTACAGGTAGATATTAATGAAGGAGAGCGCGTAGTTACCGCGTTAAATATTGAACTACGGTCTTTAAAGAAGAACGAATTAAAAGTACCATCATCAGGCGCAAAAATTACAGGAAAAGAATATCGCCAGATGGTGGAAGAGCAACGCATCCGTACTAACGCAGACAATATAATTATTAGATAGCATACGATCACTTTTCTTACCCCTTTAATTCTATGCGATCATTTCTACTACTGGCTATGCTGTGCCTGGCGGTTACAACCTTAACCGCACAGAAAATATCGGTAAAAGGGCACTTGGTTGATACTTTAAACGCCCCAATGCCATCAGCTACTATTCTTCTATTAAATCCTAAGGATTCTTCTCTTGTAAATTTTAAAGTAACAGATGCAAAGGGTTTTTTTGAAATTAAAAACCTGGCAATAAATGTTTATCTGGTTAAAGTAATGTACATAGGATTCAAAACTTACTTACAGAAGATAGAAGCAGAGCCCAATAGCACAGAGATTGATCTTGGAAAAATAAAAATGCAGCCAGCTAATAATGAACTTGAAGCGATTGAAATTGAAGCAGACCGTGCTCCGGTAACCGTTAAACGTGATACGATAGAATTCAATGCGGGATCATTTAAGACAAAGGAAAATGCTGTTGTCGAGGATCTTCTAAAGAAGTTACCTGGTGTTGAGGTGGATAGTGAAGGAAACATAAGAGCTCAAGGTGAACAAGTACAAAAGATCACTGTTGATGAAAAGGAGTTTTTCGGCACAGATCCCAAACTCGCTACACGTAATCTCCCTGCCGAAGCTGTTAATAAGGTCCAGTTGTTTGATACAAAATCTGACCAGGCCGCTTTCTCTGGTATTGATGACGGGAAACGACTCAAAACAATTAACCTTGAACTGAAAGAAGAAAAACGTAAAGGTGCGTTTGGAACGTTTAAAGGTGGAGTTGGAACTGACGATAGATTTCAGGTGCAGGCAAGTGTCAACAAGTTCAGTAAAACCAAGCAGTTTTCATTCCTAGGTATGGCTAACAATGTCAATGAGCTTGGGTTTTCCATAACTGATTATATGAACTTCACTGGAGGTTCACAACAGTTGATGCGAGGTGGGCCTATAAGAATTGAAGTGAACAACGGCAATCAGGATGGAGTGCCACTAGATTTTGGTAATAGGGCAAACGGTATTATGTCGACTTATGCAGGCGGCCTTAATTTCAATAATGAGTTTAATAGTAAAACGGAGGTAAGGGGAAGTTATTTCTTCAACTATCTTGATCATAATACAAATCAAACTACAGTTCGCGAAAATTTTCTGCCCGATGGAGCCTTCAGGTTCAATCAATCAAGCGCACACTATAATGCCAACATAAATCATCGGGCTAATGTAATTCTTGATCATAAATTTGATTCAGCAAACTCTTTAAAGCTTACAACCACCATAACCTATAATGAAACAGAAACAAATTCCAGGAGTATAAGTAACAACCTCAATGAAGAAAATATAGTGACAAATGGCAGTGAAAGATTATCACTCGCTAAGGGGATAAATGTAACTTTAAATACATCACTGCTCTGGAGGCATAGGTTTGCGAGAAAAGGAAGAACACTATCTGCAAATCTTCAGTATGGGTTAACCTCCGCAGACCGAAATGGCAAGCTTGATGCGAGAAATACATATTATGAGCAACAACAGCCAACTGATGTTATTAACCAGGTAAATGAGCAGCAGAACATGGCTAATAATTATTCATCAACAGTTTCCTATACTGAACCTCTGGGTAACAGAAAGTACCTGGAGGCCAATTACACATTCAGGCAGGCACTGAATGAAGTAGACAGAGAAGTATATGATCTGAATAACGGCGAGGAGAATTTCAACGCGCAGCTTAGCAACAAATATAATAGTAACTATCAATACCATCGCCCAGGATTAAATTTTAGAATAGTGAGGAGTAACTACAATTTTCTTATAGGCGGAAGTTTTCAGCTAACGAATTTGTCAGGTGAAATGGAGTTACAGGATGCGGATATAAGTCGTTCATTTCAAAATGTTTTGCCAGCCTTAAGATTCAACTATGATTTCTCCAGTACAAAACATCTTATCTTTAATTACGAGACTTCTGTGCAGGAGCCATCCATTCAGCAACTACAGCCTGTTTTAGATAATAGCGATCCATTGAACCTGTACGTAGGTAATGCCAAATTGCGGCCTGCTTACTCCCAGGTATGGCGACTGATGTATACAACATTTAATCCTGCGAAACTAGTTAACTTCTTTGCTTCTGTAAATCTCGACTATACAACCAATGCAATTACAAATGCCCAGTATATTGATGAGCAATTGGTCAGAACTTCAACACCAGTCAACGTTGAAAATAATATGAACTTCAGTTCTAATTTTAATTTAGGATTTCCCTTAGAGAAGTTAAAGAGCAGGTTAGACTTTAGTGTTAATTTCTCCAACCAAAAAACAATTGCAGTCCTTAACGATTTACAAAATGAAATTTATCAGTACGTCATGGGAGGTGTAGCGCGCTACAACTTTACTTATAAAGAAGTTTTCAATTTAGATTTAAGTGCGGATTTGAGTCGCCAACTTTTACAATATCAATTTGATCAGCCCAATCAGACATTCACTAACCTTACATACGTCGCACAGGCCACGTTGTCTTTTTTGCAGAATTTTCAATTTGGGGCTAACTTCGAATACTTAACATATGAGAATAAGGCAACAAATTTCAATCCGAAAATTCCTTTGCTTAACCTGTCACTTTCAAAATTAATGCTTCGAGATAACAAAGGTGAATTAAGATTCTCTGTAAATAATATGCTCGATGAGGCTATGGGAGTTAGTCAAACAGCTACCATTAACTACCTTGAACAGCAAACAACAAATTCACTTGGGCGCTATTTCACAATTAGCTTCATCTATTCATTAAATAAACAACTAAACCCTATGGGCAGAGTCCCGCGGGGAAATGCAATTCGTATGAGACGTTAATAAGACATTATCTAAATAAAAAGTTTACTTCTATAGGAGGGTCATTCAATGAGCGGTTATATTCACACCATGAAATTCATATTGACGCTTTTAACCTCTTTTGTCTTTTATTTTGTGAATGCTCAGATATACATGCCAAAGTTTGATCTTCAGGGTCACCGGGGAGCACGCGGCTTAAGACCCGAAAATACTATCCCCGCATTTTTACTGGCAATAGATTCAGGTGTAACTACAGTAGAGTTAGATCTCGCAGTAACGAAAGATAAGCAACTGGTAGTGTCACACGAGCCATGGATGTCTGCCGCAATTTGTTTACAGCCTAGCGGCGCTGCGATACGTGCTGCAGATGAGAAGAAGTTTAACCTGTATCAGATGAATTACGATCAGGTCAAAAACTTTGATTGTGGTTCTAAAGGGAACCAGAAATTTCCGGAGCAACTTAAGATGAAAGTTAGCAAACCTTTGCTGGCTGAGGTAATCATAGCTATTGAAGATCATATCCGTAGCTACACACAATACGAAGTTGATTACAACATTGAGATAAAAAGCTCTCCCGAGGGTGATAATAAACTGCACCCCAAGCCAGAGGAATTTTCAGATCTCGTTTATAACTTGGTAGATCAGTATCTCCCGCTTGAACGAGTTGTTATCCAGTCATTCGACTTTAGAGTTTTAAAATACTGGCACGAGAAGTACCCTGCTGTGCGGTTGGCAGCACTCGTTGAAAATACACGATCCATTGATTCAAATCTAAAAGAGCTAGGCTTTACACCATCAATATATAGTCCCTACTTTGAATTGCTGGATAAAGAAAAAGTACAATACCTGCAGCGTCAGAAGGTCAGAGTTATCCCGTGGACTGTGAATGACGTAGCAGACATGCGAAAGATGCTCCAATACGGTGTTGATGGCTTCATCACGGACTATCCCAATCGCGCCACCCAACTCGGCCTCGGCATCAAGCGAAAACTTTAATTTGTTCAAAGTTCTGGCTTCTATGTTTCAAGTTCAACAACCCAGAACTTCGAACATTGAACATCTAACATTTTTAAGTATCCTTGCACCGACTTTCAAAAAACCAATGAGCAGAAAATACGACGTTTACGGCATAGGCAACGCAATAGTTGATATTGTTACTGAAGTTGATCACGACTTCTTTGAAAAGAATCAGATCGAAAAAGGATTGATGACCCTTGTTGATGAAAAGCGGCAGGACCAACTCGTGAAAGCCATCGATATGAAAAGAAGTCGTATGACTTGTGGCGGCTCAGCCGGTAATACCATGATAGCCATTGGCCAGTTTGGGGGTAAAAGCTATTATTCCTGCCTTGTCGCTAAAGATGCTCTTGGCAAATTCTACCTCGAGGACTTAAAAAGAAACGGAGTTGATACAAAACTTACTTATGCACAACTTCCGGAGGGTATTACAGGGAAGTGCCTGGTAATGACAAGCCCTGATGCTGAAAGAACCATGAACACATTCCTTGGTATAAGTTCATTTCTCTCCGTGGAGCACCTCGATGAACAGGCAATCAAAGATTCTTCATATGTGTATCTTGAAGGGTACCTGGTTACAAGTCCTAAAGGCCTCGAAGCAATGAAAGAAGCGAAACGCATTGCTGAGAAAAACAACGTTAAAACCACACTTACTTTCTCTGATGCAAGTATGGTAAAATACTTCTCAGCGCAAATGAAAGAGATAGTTGGAGCAAGCGTAGACCTGCTCTTTTGCAATGAAGAAGAAGCAATGATTTACACAGAAACCAACAACTTGGCAGAAGCGCGTGAAAAATTAAAAGATGTGGCAAAGCATTTTGCTATTACCCTCGGCGCTAATGGAGCCATGATTTATGACGGCGATACATTCATTAATATTGAACCTTACAAAGTCAGAGCAGTCGATACCAATGGAGCAGGTGATATGTTTGCGGGAGCTTTCCTCTATGCCATCACGCATGGTCATAGTTATGCAGAAGCGGGTAAGCTCGCTTCTCTAGCCTCTTCAAGAGTAGTTTCGCAACCAGGGCCAAGATTAACCCCGGAGCAGGTTAAAACCGTAATGGCGGATCTTATTGCCTGATAGGCAATATGCTCACGCCTTGTTGTCGTTTTTAAAACGCACAAAACAGGCAATTTTAAGGGTATCTGAAAGATATCAGTTAAAAAAGTCAGGCTTAGCTTGGTAGTGGGTTTGCAAATTAGCCAAATCCTGCCCATCTTTGCAGCCCTTAATTTTAAGGCAAAATAACGCATAATGGATGGCTGGACCATCCAATAAACTGTTAAGAAAATGAAACGTACATACCAACCTTCTAAGAGAAAGAGAAAAAACAAGCATGGTTTCCGCGAAAGAATGGCGTCCGCAAACGGCCGTAGAGTGCTTGCATCCCGCAGAAGAAAAGGCAGAAAGAAGCTTACAGTTTCTGACGAAAAAACATTAAAGCATAAATAATCTCTCTTCCCGGTAGGCATACCCTGTAGAGATTTATTTAATTTACATCGCATTAAAGTCCTTTTCCAGGGATTTAGGGGTATGAAGTACGGATTCCGCAAGGAAGAACGATTAAATAAAGAAAAGCTTATTAAGGAACTCTTCGAAAAGGGTTCCTCTTTTTATTTATTTCCCTTCAAAGTTATTATTAAGGTTAACCCAGATCAAAATACAACGGTACACCAGGTTCTCATCTCAGTATCCAAAAGAAACTTCAAAAAAGCGGTCGACCGCAATAAGATCAAAAGAAGAATACGTGAATCGTACAGATTGAACAAAACCTTACTTCCCGATTCACCCAAACTGCTGATTGCTTATATTTATAATGCAAAAGAAATCCTAACCTTTGCACAAATTCAAGAACGTCTAGTTAAGACTTTTAACCGTTTTGATTATGTGGAGAAGATATAGATGGCCAGTACTACTGGTTTTGTTCGTAGCAACAGCATTCGCCTTTCGCAGTCCTGCAGAAAAGTATTTCGAAGTAGCCAAGAGCCTTGATATTTTTGCTACCCTTTTCAAAGAAGTAAACATCTACTATGTAGATGAGGTAGATCCTCAAAAGCTAGTGCGCAAAGGCATTGATGCAATGCTCCAATCGCTCGATCCTTATACAGATTATATCTCTGAAGAAGAGATGGAATCATTCCGCATAACCACAACAGGTCAATACGGTGGTGTAGGCGCACTTATAGGCGTGGTAAATAAGAAGGTAGTAGTAACACATCCATATAAAAACTTCCCGGCAGAACGCAACGGTATCCATGTTGGTGACGAGATTATATCAGTAAATGGACAGAATGTTCAGGGTAAGACTACTTCTCAAATTAGTAGTTTGCTCAAAGGTCAGCCAAAAACAGATGTAGAAGTGCGTGTAAAACGCTATGGTCAGAATGAAGAACTATCGTTTAAGATCAAACGTGAAAAGATTAGCGTTAGCAACATAGCCTACTATGGCATTGTTCAACCCGATATCGCTTACATCAAGCTTGATGATTTTACAACCGGTGCGTCAAGAGAAGTAGCAGAGGCGCTCCTGGAACTCAAGAAAAAAGGAGCTAAAAGCTTAATCCTCGATCTTCGCGAAAACCCAGGTGGATTACTTCATGAAGCCATAAACATCGTGAGCCTCTTTATTCCAAAAGGAATGGAGGTTGTGTCAACAAAAGGAAAAGTTGCCGAATGGAATAAAGTATACAGAACGTTGAATAACCCTATCGATACAGAAATTCCTATGGCTGTTCTTACAAGTGAAGGAAGTGCTTCTGCATCAGAAATAGTAGCAGGTGCATTGCAGGACTACGACAGAGCAGTGCTTATTGGTCAAAAAACTTTTGGAAAAGGATTAGTACAAACAACAAGGCCACTTTCTTATAACTCGCAGTTAAAGGTCACAACCGCTAAATATTATATCCCTAGCGGAAGATGCATCCAGGAGCTGGATTATACACACAGAAAAGAAGATGGTACTGTTGTAAAGGTTGCAGATTCACTGAAAAGTGAATTCAAGACAAAAAGTGGAAGAAAAGTTTATGACGGAGGAGGTCTCGATCCGGACATCCTTGTTGACGATGAGTTTTTAGGCACAGTAACAATAGCATTGCTAAACTCAGGATTGATCTTCGATTACGCTTCAAAGTATACAGTAGAAAACCCAGCCACGCCCGATTTTAAAGCTTTTCATATCGATGATGTAGAATATTCAAAATTCAAGAGCTGGCTAAAAGAGAATAACTTTACATTTACAACACCACTTGAGAAAAGCACTGACGACTTGATTGAATCTGCTAAACAAGACCGGTATTATTCTGATCTTCAAAAAGAACTGGATGTCGTTAAAGCCAAGATTGAGAATAACAAAGTGTCAGATTTAGATCGTTTCTCTGACCAGATTAAGCGCTACCTCGAAGAGCAAATTGCTTTTCACTACGGCTTAACAGAAGGTCAGGCACAGGTTTCATTAGCAAGAGATAAGGAAGTGCATGAGGCAAGAAAGGTTCTTGCTGATTCCTCAAGCTATAAGAAAACACTCGTTCAGCTTTAATGTCGTTAATTTTAAGCATAGAAACTTCATCCGATAATTGTTCGGTAGCCTTACGTCAGGAAAATTCTTTGCTTGCTTCAGAACTCGTTAACCAGCCCCATGCACATGCGGCCCAATTGGCGCCGCTCATTCAAACAGTTCTTAAAAAAGCCGGCATCAAGGCAGCGTCATTAAATGCCGTTGCCGTCTCCTCAGGCCCTGGCTCATATACTGGGCTTAGAATTGGAACATCGACAGCAAAAGGAATCTGTGTTTCTCTTAATATCCCGCTGATAGCAGTACCAACGCTTCAAATTATCGCGCGTGAAGCTTTTGACAAATTCAAGCCAGATGGCATCCTTTGTCCGATGATTGACGCAAGAAGAATGGAAGTGTACTGCCAAACCTTTAATTCTCATCTTCAGCCAACCTCTCAGGTTACAGCAAAAGTCATTGATGAGAACGCTTTTGCAGAACTTTTAGCAGCTAATAAAGTGTTCTTTTTTGGCAACGGCTCCGAAAAGTGTAAAGAAGTCATTAAAAACACCAATGCTTTCTTTCTGCCAGATGTCCTGCCCAACGCAATCACACTTGGGTACATGGCATTAGAAAAATATCAGGCAGGAGAATTTGAAGATGTTGTTAATTTCGCTCCTTTCTATTTAAAAGAGTTCGTTGCAAAGAAAAGCCAAAGCTTACTTTAGCTTTTAGTTTGCTAAACACTGCATGATCATGGAAAGTGAAAATGAGATCATTAACCGCGTAGCCAATAGTTCACTTATTACTTTCGATCTGGAAGAGTACTATCAGCCAGGCGAACGTATCCTGCTGGATATCAAGTATCAACTCTATCAGGGCTTGGTGTTAAGAGAAAAAGACTTCCGCGATTTTATCAAAACCCACGATTGGTCTTTCTATAAAGATAAATATGTGGCGGTAACTTGCTCTGAAGATGCTATCGTGCCTACCTGGGCATATATGCTGTTGGCATCAGCCCTTCAGCCTTTCGTCAAAAAAGTTGTTTTCGGGTCCCTGGAAAACCTGGAAGAGAACATTTATGCAGAAATTTTAGCAACCATCGACTGGTCGGCCTTTAAAGATCAGAAAGTAGTTATTAAAGGATGCAGCAAAGTAGTAGTACCTAATGCTGCTTATATGGAAGCTACCTATAAATTAAAGCCATACGTTTCTAGCATTATGTTTGGCGAACCTTGCAGCACCGTGCCAGTTTTCAAAAGACCTAAAGCTGTTTAGCCCCCCAATAATCTTTTGTTTCACTGCCAAAACGGCTTGAAAAAGACGAGAAAAGGGTAGCGTAGAACTAGGACGGGGGAAGGGCGG